>NZ_CP129104.1:2369829-2669829 GCF_030406605.1 Curtobacterium sp. 458
AGTGCCGGCCGCGCCGGCCGCGCCGGCCGCGGGCACGGCCCACGCCGGCACGGGCTGCGGGTCGGTCCCGACGAGCTTCGCCGTGCGCAGGAGCGTCCCGCCGCCGAGGCGGGGGAGCAGCACCGGCGCGACGTACCGGGCGACGACCTCGATCGCCGCGCCCCAGAGCAGGAACACGACGGGCGTCCACGGTGCGATGCCGACCGAGCCGGAGCCGCCGACGGTGCTCGCGCCGCTGACGCGGTAGGACACGACGAGCGTGCCGAGGACGAGGAGCACCAGGCCGCCGAGGGCCCAGACGACCGGCGTCACGACCCAGTCGAGCGTGCTGCGGGCCCGGTCGTTCCGACGGACGGCGAGGGCCAGGCCGGCGGCGAACGCGGTGACGAGCACGAGCAGCACGACGAGCCAGGTCCACCCGCCGGCACCGCCGAACACGGTCGCCGTGCTGTTCACGGGGCCGAGGCCGCCGCTGCCGATCCCACCGAGGAACCCGAGCGCGGTCAGGGCGACGCCGGCGTTGCCGACGAGCAGCGGGAGCGCGGCGCCCCACGACGGCTGGGCGACGAACGCCACGACCACGACGACGACGGACACGACGACGACGAGGACGACGAGCTGCGAGGTGGCGACCCGCACCGTGCCGAGGACGCGGCCGACGACGACGTTGCCGCGGACGAGCAGCGCCGGACGGGCGAGCAGGGCGCAGAGGGCACCGATGAGGAAGGAACCGAGCACGCTGCCGAGCCCGACACCGTGCACGGGCTCGATGGTCGCGCCGTCCACCTCAGGGAACCGGATCGCCAGGACGAGCCCGGTCAGGGTCGTCAGCGCGACGAGCACCAGGCCGCTGACGACGCTCGTGAGCAGCAGCTGCGGCAGGGCGACCACGCGCGAGCGGATGCGCCGCGTCAGCACGACGGCGAGCACGACCTGCGCGGCGAGCACGACCGCCGGGACCACGCCGATCGAGCCGGAGCCGGAGCCGAGCAGGCCGATCGACCCGGAGCCGTGGAGTCGACCGAGATCGGCGAGCACGACGAGCTGCGCAGGGGCGCCGAGGATGACGCTGACGCCGGACAGGAGTGACTGCACGTCGGGGACGCCCGAGCCCGAGCCGCCGCCGATGCCGCTCGACGGACCGAGGTCGGACGACCCGCCGCCGGACCCGCCCGCTGCGGCGACCGCGACGGTGAGCAGGAGCGAGACCACGGCGACCACGTAGGCGGCGACCCAGCCCCCGACCGCGCCGAGCACGGCGGCGAGCCAGTCCCGTCCGGGCACCGTGCGGAGGAGGCGGTCGAAGCCGTCGGACGGCGCCGGGGTCGGCGCCGGTGCGGCAGCGGGCTGCTGCGGCGGCTGCGGGGGAACGGGTGGGTGCTCGCTCACGAGAGGTGGTGTCCTTTCCGACCGGGAGGCCGGCGCCACCCCTGTGGGCACCTCGTGTCCCCCCGACACGAGGGAGCATCATATCCATCCTGCCGAGGTCCCGTGAATCTGCTGGCGTCCCGCTGGTAACTTCGGCATCGTCCACGTGCACCACGACCCGTGTGCACCGACCCGGTCGAACGGAGACACCACCAACCCATGGCTGCTGACGACACCAATCCCTCCCGCTACGCCTTCGTCGTCGCGTCGAACCGCCTCCCGGTGGACCGCGTCGTCGACGAGGACGGCAACGAGGGCTGGCGGCACTCGCCCGGCGGCCTCGTGACCGCGCTGGAGCCGGTCATGGGCGCGAACGACGGCGCCTGGGTCGGCTGGGTCGGACAGCCCGATGTCGAGGTCGACCCGTTCGACAACGACGGCATCCACATCGTCCCCGTGCCCCTCAGCACCGACGACGTCGAGGAGTACTACGAGGGCTTCAGCAACGACACCCTCTGGCCGCTCTACCACGACGTCATCGAGCACCCGAGCTACCACCGCGACTGGTGGAACGCGTACAAGCGGGTGAACCAGCGCTTCGCCGACCAGATCGCCGAGATCGTCGAGCAGGACGGCGTGGTGTGGGTGCAGGACTACCAGCTGCAGCTCGTCCCGGCGCTCCTCCGCGAGCTCCGGCCCGACCTGACGATCGGCTTCTTCAACCACATCCCGTTCCCGCCGGTGGGCATCTACGCCCAGCTGCCGTGGCGCGCGCAGATCCTCGACGGCCTGCTCGGCGCCGACGTCATCGGCTTCCAGCGGCACGACGACGCGAGCGACTTCCTCCGAGCGGTCCGGCACATCAAGGGCTACACGACGAAGGGCTCGACCATCGACGTCCCGGTCGACGACCCGGCCGCGCCGCGGAGCCGCAAGGGGATCACCGTCCGCCACGTCGAGGCGCGGCACTTCCCGATCTCGATCGACGCCGCCGGGTTCGAGGAGATCGCGCACCGGCCCGAGGTGCAGGAGCGCGCCCGCGAGATCCGCGCGAGCCTCGGCAACCCGAAGACCGTGCTGCTCGGGGTCGACCGGCTCGACTACACCAAGGGCATCCGGCACCGCATCAAGGCGTTCGGCGAACTCGTCGAGGACGGCCGCGTCGCGGTGGAGGACGCCACCCTCGTCCAGGTCGCGAGCCCGAGCCGCGAGCGCGTCGACACGTACGCCGCACTGCGCGACGAGATCGAGCTGACCGTCGGTCGCATCAACGGCGACCTCGGCGTCATCGGACACCAGCCGATCGCGTACCTGCACCACGGGTACCCGCGTGAGGAGATGGTGGCGCTCTACCTCGCCGCCGACGTCATGCTCGTCACCGCACTCCGTGACGGCATGAACCTCGTTGCGAAGGAGTACATCGCCACGCGCTTCGACAACGACGGGGTCCTCATCCTCTCCGAGTTCACCGGCGCCGCCGACGAGCTGAAGCAGGCCGTGATCGTGAACCCGCACGACATCGGTGCGCTCAAGGACTCGATCCAGCGCGCCATCGAGATGCCGCGTCGCGAGCGCTCGACGCGCATGCGCGCGCTCCGCAAGCGCGTCCGCGAGAACGACGTGGCGCGCTGGTCGCGCTCCTTCCTCGAGGCGCTCGACCGCCACGCGCCGAGTCGCGCGAAGCTCGACCCGGCCGCCGCCGACCCCGGTGACGAGCACGTCGACGAGCTCCAGGACACGACGTCGATCTTCGACCAGGACGCCCAGACCGCGCGTGCGGCCGAGGACACCCGGGAGGCTCGTGGTGCCTGACACCGTCACCGATCCGTCCGCCCTGTCGTCGGCCCTCGAGACGCTCGCGGCTGCGCCGCGACTCATCGTCGCCCTCGACTTCGACGGCACCCTCGCTCCGTTCGCGGACGACCCGGCGCAGGTCGGCGCGCTCCCCGGCTCCTGGGCGGCCGTCCTGACCCTCCAGCGGGCCCGCGACACCGAGGTGGTCCTGGTGTCCGGTCGCTCGCTCGACGGCCTCGCCCGCGTCACGCACGCCCCCGAGGGCATGGCGCTCGTGGGGTCGCACGGCGTCGAGTGGCGCGTCGACGGCCACGACGAGGACGCCCTCACCGACGACGAGTCCGCGCGCGTGCAACGGCTCGGCGCGGCGATCGACGAGGTGGCGACGCGCTACCCGGGCGTGCGGATCGAGCACAAGCCCGCCGGGGTCGGCGTCCACACCCGTGGTGTCGACGCCGAGACCGCGGCGGCTGCCGACGCCGAGGCCAGCCGGGTCGCCCACGAGGTCGACGACGCCGTGCTCGAGCGCGGCGGCAAGGACATCCTCGAGTTCGCCGTCCGCCACGTCACCAAGGGCGATGCGATCGACCGGCTTCGTGAGCTGCGCGGTGCGGACGCCGTGTTCTTCGCGGGCGACGACGTCACCGACGAGGACGGCTTCCGGGTGCTCCGCGACGGCGACGTCGGTGTGAAGGTGGGGGAGGGCGACACGCTCGCCCGCTACCGGGTCACCGACCCGGCCGCACTGACCGACGTCCTGAAGCAGCTGGCGAGGGCACGGGCGACCCGACCGGCCTGATCGTCGGGACGGGCGTGGCCGACGTGACCGGCCTGGCTGACGCGACCGGCACGACGGAGCCGCACCGTGCCTCCCGGCCGGCGCAGCGGACACCATGCGGACGCATGTTGTTGCTCGGTTGGTATCCCAACTGCGCCTAGACTCACCCCATGCCTGACATCGACGTGAAGCCGCGCAGCCGGGTCGTCACCGACGGGATCGAAGCCACCACCTCGCGTGGGATGCTCCGGGCCGTCGGCATGGGCGACGAGGACTGGGAGAAGCCGCAGATCGGGATCGCGTCCTCCTGGAACGAGATCACCCCCTGCAACCTGTCCCTCGACCGCCTCGCCCAGGGCGCCAAGGAAGGCGTCCACTCCGGGGGCGGGTACCCGCTGCAGTTCGGCACCGTCTCCGTCTCCGACGGCATCTCGATGGGCCACGAGGGCATGCACTTCTCCCTCGTCTCGCGCGAGGTCATCGCGGACAGCGTCGAGACCGTCGTGATGGCGGAGCGCCTCGACGGCACCGTGCTGCTCGCCGGCTGCGACAAGTCGCTCCCCGGCATGCTCATGGCCGCCGCGCGCCTCGACCTCGCGAGCGTCTTCCTCTACGCGGGCTCGGTCATGCCGGGCTACGTGAAGCAGGCCGACGGCTCCTTCAAGGAGGTCACGATCATCGACTCCTTCGAGGGCGTCGGTGCGTGCAAGGCCGGCAAGATCACCGAGGCCGAGCTCAAGGAGATCGAGTGCGCGATCGTCCCGGGCGAGGGCGCCTGCGGCGGCATGTACACCGCCAACACGATGGCATCGGTGGCCGAGGCCCTCGGCATGTCGCTCCCGGGGTCCGCCGCCCCGCCGTCGGCCGACCGTCGCCGCGACTACTACGCGCACCGCTCGGGTGAGGCCGTCGTGAACATGCTCCGCAAGGGCATCACGGCGCGCCAGATCCTCACGAAGGAAGCGTTCGAGAACGCGATCGCCGTCGCGATGGCACTCGGGGGCTCGACCAACGTCGTGCTGCACCTCCTCGCCATCGCGCACGAGGCCGAGGTCGAGCTGACCCTCGATGACTTCAACCGCATCGGTTCGAAGGTCCCGCACATCGCGGACATGAAGCCGTTCGGCCAGTACGTCATGAACGACGTCGACAAGAACGGCGGCATCCCCGTCGTCATGAAGGCGCTCCTCGATGCCGGGCTGCTGCACGGTGACGTCATGACCGTCACGGGCAAGACCATGGCTGAGAACCTCGCCGAGATCGACCCGCCGGCGGTCGACGGCAAGGTCTTCCGCCCGCTCGACCAGCCGATCCACGCCACCGGCGGCCTGACGATCCTCCAGGGCTCGTTCGCCCCCGAGGGTGCCGTCGTGAAGACCGCCGGGTTCGACGCCGCCGTGTTCGAGGGGCCGGCCCGCGTGTTCGACCGCGAGCGTGCCGCGATGGACGCCCTGACCGAGGGGCGCATCCAGAAGGGCGACGTCGTCGTCATCCGCTACGAGGGACCCAAGGGCGGCCCGGGCATGCGCGAGATGCTGGCGATCACCGCCGCCATCAAGGGCGCTGGCCTCGGCAAGGATGTACTACTGTTGACGGACGGACGATTCTCAGGCGGCACAACCGGCCTGTGCATCGGCCACATCGCACCGGAAGCGGTGGACGCAGGTCCAGTCGCATTCGTGCGCGATGGCGACCGCATCCGTGTCGACATCGCGGCTCGCTCGCTCGACCTACTGGTCGACGACGCCGAGCTGGAGGCCCGCCGAGAAGGCTGGGCCCCGCTGCCCCCGCGTTACACCCGCGGAGTCCTCGCGAAGTTCGCGAAGCTCGTCCAGTCCGCCGCCAAGGGCGCGGTCACGGGCTAGCGTCGACACCCGCACCACCGCCATCCCTCCAGGCAAGGAACACCTCATGCCCACGGAAGCCACTCCGCTGTCCGCGGCCGCCGGTGCACGCCGGACGCCGGAGGTCCTGACCGGCTCGGGAGCCGTCCTCCGGACGCTCGAGCACCTCGGGATCACCGACGTCTTCGGCCTGCCCGGCGGCGCCATCATCCCCTTCTACGACGAGCTCATGGCGTCCACGACGATCCGCCACGTCCTCGTCCGGCACGAGCAGGGCGCCGGCCACGCCGCCGAGGGCTACGCCTCGGCGTCGGGCAGGGTCGGCGTCGCCATCGCGACGTCCGGCCCCGGCGCGACGAACCTCGTCACCGCCATCGCCGACGCCTACATGGACTCGGTGCCCTTCATCGCGATCACCGGGCAGGTGTTCTCGACCCTGATGGGCACCGACGCCTTCCAGGAAGCCGACATCGTCGGCATCACGATGCCGATCACGAAGCACTCGTTCCTCGTCACCGACCCCGCCGACATCCCGGCGACCCTCGCGGCGGCGTACCAGATCGCCACGACCGGTCGCCCGGGCCCGGTGCTCGTCGACATCACGAAGGACGCCCAGCAGAAGTCGGCGCCCTACGTGTGGCCGCCGAGGATCGACCTGCCCGGCTACCGCCCCGTGACGAAGGCGCACGGCAAGCAGATCGCGGCCGCCGCGCAGCTGCTCGCCGAGTCCGAGCGTCCGGTGCTGTACGTCGGTGGCGGGGTCGTCCGCTCCGGCGCCACCGCCGAGCTCAAGGCGTTCGCCGAGGCCACCGGTGCGCCGGTCGTCACGACGCTCATGGCCCGCGGCGCGTTCCCGGACTCGCACCCGCAGCACCTCGGCATGCCCGGCATGCACGGCACCGTCCCGGCGGTGCTCGGCCTGCAGGACAGCGACCTCATCATCGCCCTCGGCGCCCGGTTCGACGACCGCGTGACGGGCAAGGCCGACGAATTCGCGCCGCACGCCAAGGTCGTGCACGTCGACATCGACCCCGCCGAGATCTCGAAGATCCGCTTCGCCGACGTCCCGATCGTCGGTGACGCGAAGGAGGTGCTGGCCGACCTCCTCGACGCGTGGGGCGGCATCCCCGTCGCCGACCGTGCGGACACGTCCGCCTGGTGGACGAAGCTCGAGCAGCTCCGGAAGGACTTCCCGCTCGGGTACGCGGAGCCGACCGACGGCCTCCTGGCACCGCAGGCGATCATCCGTCGCATCGGCGAACTGACCGGTCCCGAGGCGATCTACGCCTCGGGCGTCGGCCAGCACCAGATGTGGTCCGCACAGTTCATCCAGTACGAGCGTCCGCACGCGTGGCTGAACTCGGGCGGCGCCGGCACGATGGGCTACTCCGTCCCCGCGGCCATGGGCGCGAAGGTCGCCGAGCCGGACCGTGTGGTCTGGGCGATCGACGGCGACGGGTGCTTCCAGATGACGAACCAGGAGCTCGCCACCTGCGTCATCAACGACATCCCGATCAAGGTCGCGGTGATCAACAACTCGTCCCTCGGCATGGTGCGGCAGTGGCAGACGCTGTTCTACGACGGCCGACACTCCTTCACCGACCTCGAGACCGGGCACCAGAGCCGACGGGTCCCTGACTTCGTGAAGCTCGCCGACGCCTACGGTGCCCTCGGCATCCGTGTCGAGCGCGCCGACCAGGTCGACGACGCCATCAAGCTCGCGCTGGAGACGAACGACCGCCCCGTGGTGATCGACTTCGTCGTGAGCCGCGACTCGATGGTCTGGCCGATGGTCCCGCAGGGCGTCGGCAACTCCTCGATCGAGTACGCCCGCGACCACGCGCCCAGCTGGGACGTCGAGGACGCCGACATGACCGGAGACCCCGCATGAGCCACGTCCTCTCCCTGCTCGTCGAGGACAAGCCGGGTCTGCTGACGCGCGTCGCCGGCCTGTTCGCCCGCCGCGGCTTCAACATCGAGTCGCTCGCGGTGGGGAACACCGAGGTCGAGGGGCTGTCCCGCATCACCGTCGTGGTGGACGTCGAGGACCTGCCGCTCGAGCAGGTGACGAAGCAGCTGAACAAGCTGGTCAACGTCATCAAGATCGTCGAGCTCGACTTCCCGCAGTCGGTCCAGCGCGAGCACATGCTCGTGAAGGTCCGTGTCGACAACCAGACCCGCTCGGCCGTGCTCGAGGCCGTGAACCTCTTCCGTGCGCAGGTCGTCGACGTGGCGACCGACTCGCTCGTCGTCGAGGTCACGGGCGACCCCGGCAAGATCCAGGCCATCCTCCGCGTGCTCGAGCCCTACGGCATCAAGGAGCTCGCCCGCGCCGGCCTGCTCGGCATGGGCCGCGGACCGAAGAGCATCACCGACCGGGTGCGCTGACCCCGTCGGCCCCCACAGACCACCAGAACCAAGGAGACACACCCTCGTGACTGACATCGTGTACGACGCCGACGCCGACCTGACGCTCATCCAGGGCAAGAAGGTCGCCGTCATCGGCTACGGCTCGCAGGGCCACGCCCACGCCCTCAACCTCCGCGACAGCGGCGTCGAGGTGAAGATCGGCCTCAAGGAGGGCTCGAAGAGCCGCCAGAAGGCCGAAGAGGCCGGCTTCGAGGTCCTCACCCCGGCCGACGCGACCGCCTGGGCCGACGTCGTCGTCATCCTCGCGCCCGACCAGGTGCAGCGCATCGTCTACGCCGAGGACATCAAGCCCAACCTCAAGGACGGCGCCACGCTCGTCTTCGGCCACGGCTTCAACATCCGCTACGGCTACATCGAGGCGCCGGAGGGCGTCGACGTGTCGCTCGTCGCGCCGAAGGGCCCCGGGCACACGGTCCGCCGCGAGTACGAGGCCGGCCGTGGCGTGCCGGTGATCGTCGCCGTCGAGGTCGACGCGTCCGGTTCCGCCTGGGACCTCGCGTGGAGCTACTCGAAGGCCATCGGCGGTCTCCGGTCCGGCGGCATCAAGACGACCTTCACCGAGGAGACCGAGACCGACCTCTTCGGCGAGCAGGCGGTCCTCTGCGGTGGCACCTCGCAGCTCATCCAGTACGGCTTCGAGACCCTGACCGAGGCGGGCTACCAGCCGCAGATCGCCTACTTCGAGGTCCTGCACGAGCTGAAGCTCATCGTCGACCTCATCTGGGAGGGCGGCCTCACGAAGCAGCGCTGGTCCATCTCCGACACCGCCGAGTTCGGCGACTACGTCTCCGGCCCGCGCGTGATCTCGCCCGAGGTCAAGGAGAACATGAAGGCCGTCCTCAAGGACATCCAGGACGGCACTTTCGCCAAGCGCTTCATCGAGGACCAGGACGCCGGCGCACCCGAGTTCAAGGCCCTGCGCGCCAAGGGTGAGGGCCACCCGATCGAGGCCACGGGTCGTGAGCTCCGTGCGCTCTTCGCGTGGAAGTCGAACGACGCCGACTACGTGGACGGCTCGGCCGCGCGGTAGTCTTCGCAACACCACTCGACGACGAGGCGGCGGTGCACCGTGCACCGCCGCCTCTCGATGTGACCCGAACGTTATGCAGCAGCTCTTCACCACCCCCGGCGCCGGAGATCGGCGCGTCCGCGGGGCCGCCGTGCTCGACACGGCCCGGCCGTCGGTCGTTCGCCGACGGTCGTCGTCGACCGCGACCGACGCTGGTCAGGACCGTACCGATCGGCATGGGATGATCGTCCGATGGCGGTGACGAGACGAGCGGTCCACATCGGCGCCGGCAAGATCGGGCGCGGCTTCGTGGGCCAGTTCCTCGTGGCGAGCGGCTACGAGCTCACCTTCGTCGACGTCGACGAGCGCGTCGTGTCCGCCCTCAACGAAGCCGGCCGCTTCGTGGTGCACGAGGTCGGCGAGATGCCGGTCGAGCACCTCGTCTACGGGTTCCGCGCTCTCAACAGCAAGTCCGACCGCGAACGCGTCGTGCAGGCGATCGCCGAGGCCGACGTCGTCACCACCGCGGTCGGCGCCCGCACCCTGCCGCTCGTCGCCCCCGTCATCGCCGAGGGCCTCGCCGCCCGCGGCACCGACCGCGGCGACGTCACGATCGTCGCGTGTGAGAACGCCTTCAACGCGACGGACTCCCTGCACGCCAGCATCCGACGGGCCCCCGTGCTCGAGGACCGCGACGTCGCAGCCGTGTTCGCGAACTGCGCGATCGACCGCATCGTCCCCGACCAGTCCGGCGTCCTCGGCCAGTCCGGCGGTCTCGACGTCGTGCTCGAGCCCTTCTACGAGTGGGTCATCGAGCGGACCCCGTTCGACGCCTCGGACACCGAACCGCCGGTGATCGACGGCGTGACCTGGGTCGAGGACCTCCAGCCGTTCGTCGAGCGCAAGCTCTACACGGTGAACACCGCGCACGCGACGGCCGCCTACCACGGCTACACCCGCGGCATCCGCCTCATCCGCGAAGCCCTCGAGGACCGTGAGGTCCGCGCCGAGGTCGACGGCGTGCTCGCCGAGACCACCGCACTGCTCATCGCGAAGCACGGGTTCGACCCCGCGGAGCACGCCCGCTACGTCGCTGCGAACCTGTCGCGCATCGCGAACCCGCACCTCCCCGACACCACGGTCCGCGTCGGACGGAACCCGCTCCGCAAGCTCGGGCGGCGGGAACGCTTCGTCGGTCCCGCGGCCCAGCTCGCCGAGCGCGGCCTCCCCGTCGACCACCTGCTCGGAGCGATCCGCGCGGCGCTGGCGTTCGACGACCAGGACGACCCGGAGTCGATCGAGCTCCACGCGCTGCTGCGCTCGGGCGCGACCGCGCACGCGCTGACCGAGATCCTCACCGGTCTGATGGAGAGCCACCCGCTCTTCCCCGCGGTGCGCGACGTCGTCGCGGCCGTACTCGAGACCGAGTCGGCCGACGTCTGACGCCGGGCGCCCTGCCCGTGCCGGTGCCCGGACGACCGGGCGTGGGTGAGCTCGGCCCTCGACGCCTCGTAGAATCGGTGGCATGACCACGGCAGCATCACCTCCGGACGGCTCCGTCGACCACGAGGACGACGACGCGCTGCGCTGGGGCGACGCGGACGACGCGACGCACGTCGACGCCGCCCACAACCCGGTGGCCGTCAAGGAGCGCCGCTCCCGCGACGACGAGGGCCCGATGGGCTCCGGCCCCCTCATCGGCTTCGGCGTCCTGGGCGGCCTCTACCTGCTCTACACGGTCGCGTGGCTGATCAGCGCCAGCGTGCTCGCGGTCGCCGACCCGGCGTCCGAGGTCATGCGTGCCCTCGCGATCGTCGCCCCGGCCCTCTGGTTCGTCGCGACGCTGTGGCTCGGCCAGTCCACCAGGAACCGCACGAAGTTCGTGTGGCTCCTGATCGGGGCGGTCGTCCTCATCCCGTGGCCGTTCATCCTCACGAGGAGCTTCGGGTGACCGCCGACACCGCGCCCGCTCCCACACCCGTGCTGGCGCCCTGGCGCATCGCGATCTGGGTCGTCGCCGCGCTCCTGCTCGCGTACGTGACGTGGCAGGCGGTGGGCAACTTCGTCGGTGTCTCGACGCCGATCCTGCAGAACAACGAGTTCCTCGCGAAGAACGGTGCGACCGCGCTCCAGAGCTCGGTGCCGTGGGCGGCGCTCGTGCTCGACGTCGCGATCGCCCCGGTCGGCTTCGTCGTCGCGCTCGTCGTGTCCCGTCGCATGCAGCCGCTCCGCACGGTGGTCGTGTTCCTGACCGCGCTCTGCGCGGTGAGCGCGCTCTGGTTCACCCTCCTGCAGTACGTCACGTCGACGACGGTCATCGGGTCCTGACGGACCCCGCCCACCACCGGACGGGAGGCACGGCTCGCGACGCGCGCCGTGCCTCCCGTCCGTCGTCCGGTCGCCACCAGGGCGGACCCGCGGTCGTAACCATCCGCTCGCGTCGATAGCATGGTGGGATACCGCCCGTCTCGTGTGAGGAAACAGCAGTCGTGCCGAAGCCGGTCGTCCTGATCGCCGAAGAACTCTCGCCCGCCACCGTCGACGCCCTCGGGCCCGACTTCGACGTCCGGAACGTGGACGGTACCGACCGCCCAGCGCTCCTGTCCGCCCTCGCCGACGCGAACGCGATCCTGGTGCGGTCCGCCACCAAGGTCGACGCCGAGGCGATCGCCGCGGCCCCGAACCTGCAGGTCGTCGCCCGCGCGGGTGTCGGTCTCGACAACGTCGACATCAAGGCGGCGACGACCGCCGGCGTGATGGTCGTCAACGCGCCGACGTCGAACATCATCTCCGCCGCGGAGCTCACCGTCGGGCACATCCTGTCGCTCGCTCGGCACATCCCGGCCGCGCACGCGTCACTCGCGGGCGGCGCCTGGAAGCGCTCGGCCTACACGGGCGTGGAGCTGTACGAGAAGACGGTGGGCATCATCGGCCTCGGCCGCATCGGTGCGCTCATCACGCAGCGCCTGCAGGCGTTCGGCGTCTCGGTGATCGCGTACGACCCGTACGTGACCACCGCCCGCGCGCAGCAGCTCGGGGTCGAGCTCGTCTCCCTCGAGGACCTGCTCCGTCGCGCGGACTTCACCACGATCCACATGCCGAAGACCCCCGAGACGCTCGGCATGATCTCCGACGAGCAGTTCGCGCTCATGAAGCCGACCGCCTTCGTCGTGAACGTCGCCCGTGGCGGGCTCATCGACGAGGACGCGCTGCGACGTGCCCTCACCGCCGGCACGATCGCGGGCGCCGGTCTCGACGTCTTCGTGTCCGAGCCGCCGCAGGACGACGCACTGACGTCGCTCCCGAACGTGGTCGTGACGCCGCACCTCGGCGCCTCGACCGACGAGGCCCAGGAGAAGGCGGGCGTCTCGGTCGCGAAGTCGGTCCGTCTCGCGCTCGGCGGGGAGCTCGTGCCGGACGCGGTCAACGTCGCCGGTGGCGTCATCGACCCGTACGTCCGCCCGGGCATCCCGCTCGTCGAGAAGCTCGGCCAGGTCTTCACCGCGCTCGCGACCTCCCCGGTGACGAGCATCGACGTCGAGGTCCACGGCGAGCTCGCCGGGTACGACGTCAGTGTGCTCAAGCTCGCGGCGCTCAAGGGCGTGTTCACCGACGTCGTCAGTGACCAGGTGTCGTACGTCAACGCCCCGCTCATCGCGGAGCAGCGCGGCGTCTCGGTCCGGCTCATCACCGACGCCGACAGCCCCGAGTACCGCAACGTGCTCACGATCCGCGGTGCCCAGTCCGACGGGCCGGCGATCAGCGTCTCGGGCACGCTCACCGGCCCGAAGCAGGTCGAGAAGCTCGTCGAGATCAACGGGCACGACGTCGAGGTGCCGCTCGACCGGCACCACGTCGTCATGGAGTACGTCGACCGTCCCGGCATCGTCGCGGTGTACGGCAAGGAGTTCGGCGAAGCCGGCATCAACATCGCCGCGATGCAGATCTCGCGCGAGGCAGCCGGCGGCCAGGCACTCAGCGTGCTGACGGTCGACTCGCCGGTCCCCGCCGAGATCCTCGAGCACGTCCGCTCCACCATCGACGCGACCTCGCTCCGCGAGATCGACATCACGCTGTAGGGGAGTCCGGCAGATGACGCAGACCGTGAAGCTCGCCGTCGTCCGCGGGGACGGCATCGGACCCGAGGTCGTCGACGAGGCGTTGAAGGTCCTGCACGCCGTCCTGCCGGACGACCTCGTGGTCGAGGAGACCGCGTTCTCGCTCGGCGCCGACCGGTTCCTCGCGACCGGCGACATCCTCACCGACGACGACCTCGCGGCGATCGCGACGCACGACGCGATCCTGCTCGGTGCGGTCGGCGGTGACCCGCGCGACCCGCGGCTCGCCGGCGGCATCATCGAGCGCGGTCTGCTGCTGAAGCTCCGCTTCGCGTTCGACCACTACGTGAACCTCCGGCCCACCGTCGTGTACCCGACCGTGACGACCCCGTTGTCGTCGCCCGGGGACGTCGACTTCGTGGTGGTGCGCGAGGGGACCGAGGGGCCGTACGTGGGCAACGGCGGTGCGATCCGCGTCGGGACGCCCCACGAGATCGCCACCGAGGTGTCGCTGAACACGGCGCACGGCGTCGAGCGGGTCGTCCGGTACGCGTTCGACCTCGCCGACCGGCGGCCGCGGAAGCACCTCACGCTCGTGCACAAGAGCAACGTGCTCGTCAACGCGGGTGCGCTCTGGCAGCGCACCGTCGCGGCGGTCGGCGCGGAGTACCCGGACGTCGCGGTCGACTACCAGCACGTCGACGCCGTCACCATCCACATGGTGCAGGACCCTGCTAGGTTCGACGTCATCGTCACCGACAACCTCTTCGGCGACATCATCACCGACCTGGCCGGCGCGATCAGCGGCGGCATCGGTCTGGCGGCCTCGGGCAACATCAACCCGGACGGCACCTTCCCCAGCATGTTCGAGCCGGTCCACGGTTCCGCGCCGGACATCGCGGGTCAGCAGAAGGCCGATCCCACGGCCGCCATCCTCTCCGTCGCCCTGCTGCTCGACCACCTCGGTCGCAGCGACCTCGCGTCGGCGGTCACCCGGGCGGTCGAGGCGGACCTCGCGGACCGGGGTACCACGCAGCGTCGCACCGCCGAGGTCGGCGACGCCGTCGCCGCCGCGGTCACGGCACGCACCACCACCGCCTGACAGGAGTCACCCCATGTCGACCGACACCGCCTTCGGGCTCGAGTTCTCCACCACCCCGTCGCCCGAGCGACGCGCCGCCGCCGAGCGTGAGGCGATCCTCGCGGACCCGGGCTTCGGCAAGCACTTCACCGACCACATGGCCACCGTCAGCTGGACGCTCGAGGACGGCTGGCACGACGCGTCGATCCACCCGTACGGTCCGCTCACCCTCGACCCGAGCGCGAGCGTCCTGCACTACGCGCAGGAGATCTTCGAGGGGCTCAAGGCCTACCGGCACGCGGACGGGTCGGTGTGGAGCTTCCGACCGGACGCGAACGCCCGTCGGTTCCAGCGCTCGGCCGTGCGTCTGGCGCTGCCGGAGCTCCCGGTCGACGTGTTCGTCGAGTCGATCCGGCAGCTCGTGCGGACCGACGTCGACTGGGTGCCGTCAGCACCGGAGACGAGCCTGTACCTACGGCCGTTCATGATCGCGACCGAGTCGTTCCTCGGCGTGCGGGCCGCGCAGGCGGTGGCCTACCACTGCATCGCGAGCCCGGCCGGCGCCTACTTCACCTCGGGACCGAAGCCCGTGTCGATCTGGCTCTCGACCACCTACGCCCGTGCCGGCAAGGGCGGGACCGGCGCCGCGAAGACCGGCGGCAACTACGCGTCGTCACTGCTGCCCCAGCAGGAGGCCTACGAGCACGGCTGCCAGCAGGTCATGTTCCTCGACTCGCAGGAGGGCAAGTACCTGGAGGAGCTCGGCGGCATGAACGTCGTCCTCGTGCGGTCGGACGGCACCCTCGTGACGCCGGACTCCGACTCGATCCTCGAGGGCATCACGCGAGACTCGATCCTGCAGCTCGCCGAGGACCGCGGGCTCCGCGTCGAGCGTCGTCGCGTGACCCTCGACGAGTGGCGCGACGGGGTGGCCGACGGCTCGATCACCGAGGCCTTCGCGTGCGGGACCGCCGCCGTGGTGACCCCGATCGCCGAGCTCCGCGGCGACGGCTTCACGATCGGCTCGCCGACCGAGGGTGCCGGCGAGCTGACGATGTCGCTCCGCCAGGAACTCACCGACATCCAGTACGGCCGTCGTCCCGACCCCCACGGGTGGATGACCAAGCTGACCGACGCGTCCTGATCGCGGCGCGGGCGTCGGTAGGGTCGAACGGTGAAGATCGCACGGTTCAGCAGCAAGGGTGAGGACCCCCGCTACGGCATCCTCGACGAGCGTGACCTCGTCGTGCTCGCGGGGGACCCGATGTACCAGGGGTTCGAGACCACGGGGGAGCGGGTGCCCCTCAAGGAGGCGAAGCTGCTCGCCCCGGTGATCCCTCGGTCGAAGGTGGTCGGCGTCGGGCTCAACTACGCCGAGCACGCGTCGGAGATGGACGAGCGTTCGGGGGACGACCCCGTGGTGTTCCTCAAGCCGAACACGACCGTGATCGGCCCCGACGACCCGATCCGCCTACCCGCCGGTGTCGGCCGCGTCGACCACGAGGGCGAGCTCGCGATCGTGATCGGTTCGCTCGCGAAGAACGTCCGTCGTGAGGACTTCGCCAGCGTCATCCTCGGCTACACGATCGCGAACGACGTGACCGCCCGAGACCTCCAGGCCCGGGACGGGCAGTGGACCCGGGCGAAGGGCTTCGACACGTTCTGCCCGCTCGGGCCCGCGATCGAGACGGAGATCGACCCGTCGGACATCCGCCTCGAGACCCGCGTGGACGGCGAGCTGCGCCAGGCGGCCTCGACGAGCGAGATGATCCACGACATCCCGACGCTCATCGAGTTCGTCTCGTCGATCTGGACGCTCCTCCCTGGTGACGTCATCCTCACCGG
The DNA here is from genome assembly GCF_030406605.1 of Curtobacterium sp. 458. Taxonomy (NCBI): domain Bacteria; kingdom Bacillati; phylum Actinomycetota; class Actinomycetes; order Micrococcales; family Microbacteriaceae; genus Curtobacterium; species Curtobacterium sp. 458. The sequence goes on from NZ_CP129104.1 coordinate 2,386,037, forward strand.
CACGCCCGCCGGCGTCGGGGAGATCCGCGACGGCGAGGTCGTCGAGGTGACGATCTCCGGTCTGGGTTCCCTCACGAACCCGGTCATCGCGAAGCACTGACCAGCTCCACCCGACGGCCCGTTCCCTGCACAGGGAGCGGGCCGTTCGCCGTCTCTGCGCCGATGTGGCCGCAGCAGGTCCGAGCGGACGGCAGTGCGACACGCCCGGGATGGGCCGCGGTTGGCGGGGCTCCCGGGGCGTGTGTAGAGTAATCACTCGTTGCCGCTGAGGCGGAGAACGGAACGGCCGAGACGGTCACCGGGTCGAAGACCTGGAGATGCAGTCCGGACGGGGTCCCGCTCGCAGCAACACCATCCCGATGAAGCCACACCGCAAGGTGAGCTCGTCGGTATGGAAGGAACTGCCTCTCTGGCGAAGCCTCGTGTTCGGGGTGGAGTGGGGAGTGCGTCTGGTCCTTGAGAACTCAACAGCGTGCACATTGTCATTGCCAATTTATTGACCCCGTGGCCGAGCTTGCTCGGTTCGGAGACAATTCCTTTTGGATAGACAGAATTGTCAGTTGACAGTTCTTTTTGTCAGTATCAACTCGGCCATGCTTTCGGGTGTGGTTGGTAATTTTTTACGGAGAGTTTGATCCTGGCTCAGGACGAACGCTGGCGGCGTGCTTAACACATGCAAGTCGAACGATGAAGCCCAGCTTGCTGGGTGGATTAGTGGCGAACGGGTGAGTAACACGTGAGTAACCTGCCCCTGACTCTGGGATAAGCGTTGGAAACGACGTCTAATACTGGATATGACTACTGGTCGCATGGCCTGGTGGTGGAAAGATTTTTTGGTTGGGGATGGACTCGCGGCCTATCAGCTTGTTGGTGAGGTAATGGCTCACCAAGGCGACGACGGGTAGCCGGCCTGAGAGGGTGACCGGCCACACTGGGACTGAGACACGGCCCAGACTCCTACGGGAGGCAGCAGTGGGGAATATTGCACAATGGGCGAAAGCCTGATGCAGCAACGCCGCGTGAGGGATGACGGCCTTCGGGTTGTAAACCTCTTTTAGTAGGGAAGAAGCGAAAGTGACGGTACCTGCAGAAAAAGCACCGGCTAACTACGTGCCAGCAGCCGCGGTAATACGTAGGGTGCAAGCGTTGTCCGGAATTATTGGGCGTAAAGAGCTCGTAGGCGGTTTGTCGCGTCTGCTGTGAAATCCCGAGGCTCAACCTCGGGCTTGCAGTGGGTACGGGCAGACTAGAGTGCGGTAGGGGAGATTGGAATTCCTGGTGTAGCGGTGGAATGCGCAGATATCAGGAGGAACACCGATGGCGAAGGCAGATCTCTGGGCCGTAACTGACGCTGAGGAGCGAAAGCGTGGGGAGCGAACAGGATTAGATACCCTGGTAGTCCACGCCGTAAACGTTGGGCGCTAGATGTAGGGACCTTTCCACGGTTTCTGTGTCGTAGCTAACGCATTAAGCGCCCCGCCTGGGGAGTACGGCCGCAAGGCTAAAACTCAAAGGAATTGACGGGGGCCCGCACAAGCGGCGGAGCATGCGGATTAATTCGATGCAACGCGAAGAACCTTACCAAGGCTTGACATACACCGGAAACGGCCAGAGATGGTCGCCCCCTTGTGGTCGGTGTACAGGTGGTGCATGGTTGTCGTCAGCTCGTGTCGTGAGATGTTGGGTTAAGTCCCGCAACGAGCGCAACCCTCGTTCTATGTTGCCAGCGCGTTATGGCGGGGACTCATAGGAGACTGCCGGGGTCAACTCGGAGGAAGGTGGGGATGACGTCAAATCATCATGCCCCTTATGTCTTGGGCTTCACGCATGCTACAATGGCCGGTACAAAGGGCTGCGATACCGTAAGGTGGAGCGAATCCCAAAAAGCCGGTCTCAGTTCGGATTGAGGTCTGCAACTCGACCTCATGAAGTCGGAGTCGCTAGTAATCGCAGATCAGCAACGCTGCGGTGAATACGTTCCCGGGCCTTGTACACACCGCCCGTCAAGTCATGAAAGTCGGTAACACCCGAAGCCGGTGGCCTAACCCTTGTGGAAGGAGCCGTCGAAGGTGGGATCGGTGATTAGGACTAAGTCGTAACAAGGTAGCCGTACCGGAAGGTGCGGCTGGATCACCTCCTTTCTAAGGAGCATCTGGTCTCGTGCAGTCCTCGTGGCTCGCAGGGATCCAGGCGCCGATGCAACCCGAGTGTGGTTGCCGGTAGCTCATGGGTGGAACATTGACAGTGCAGTCGTCGGCGCGTCTGCCGATCTCAGTACGGCTGGTCCTTCGGGGCTGGTCAGGAACGGGTTGGTGGGCAGGCGGGGTGGCTGGTGCACGTTGTTGGGTCCTGAGGGACCAGGCTTCCCGGCCGCTTGGTCGGGGGTTGAGCCGTGACAGTCGGGGCCTTCGGGTCGTGGGTGTTGCTGGTTCTTCGATGGGCCACATGAAGCTGACGCGAGAGTGTTGGGGGAGTGTGGTGCCGATCGTATGTTGAGAACTACACAGTGGACGCGAGCATCTTAGATCGCTCGTGACGATGACCGGCTTGTGTTGGTTGTTGTTCGAGTCGATCGCAATTTTAATCTTTGTGGTCAAGTTTCTAAGAGCAAACGGTGGATGCCTTGGCATCTGGAGCCGAAGAAGGACGTAGAAATCTGCGATAAGCCTCGGGGAGCTGATAATCGAGCTGTGAGCCGAGGATTTCCGAATGGGGAAACCCCGCCAGGCGACTTGTCGACCTGGTGACTCCCGCCTGAATATATAGGGCGGGTAGAGGGAACGTGGGGAAGTGAAACATCTCAGTACCCACAGGAAGAGAAAACAACATGTGATTCCGTGAGTAGTGGCGAGCGAAAGCGGATGAGGCTAAACCGATCATGTGTGATAGCCGGCGGGCGTTGCATGGTCGGGGTTGTGGGACACGTCGCTCAGTTCTGCCGGACTGGGACGGTTACAGCGCATCATAGTCGAACCGGTTTGAAAGCCGGGCCGTAGTGGGTGCCAGCCCCGTAGACGAAATGGTGTTATGGCCGGATGTGTATCCCAAGTAGCACGGGGCCCGAGAAATCCCGTGTGAATCTGTCAGGACCACCTGATAAGCCTAAATACTCCCAGATGACCGATAGCGGACAAGTACCGTGAGGGAAAGGTGAAAAGTACCCCGGGAGGGGAGTGAAATAGTACCTGAAACCGTTTGCTTACAAACCGTCGGAGCCTCCTTGTAGGGGTGACGGCGTGCCTTTTGAAGAATGAGCCTGCGAGTTAGCGATATGTGGCGAGGTTAACCCGTGTGGGGTAGCCGTAGCGAAAGCGAGTCTGAATAGGGCGATTGAGTCGCATGTCCTAGACCCGAAGCGAAGTGATCTATCCATGGCCAGGTTGAAGCGACGGTAAGACGTCGTGGAGGACCGAACCCACTTCAGTTGAAAATGGAGGGGATGAGCTGTGGATAGGGGTGAAAGGCCAATCAAACTTCGTGATAGCTGGTTCTCTCCGAAATGCATTTAGGTGCAGCGTTGCGTGTTTCTCGCCGGAGGTAGAGCTACTGGATGGCCGATGGGCCTCAACAGGTTACTGACGTCAGCCAAACTCCGAATGCCGGTGAGTGAGAGCGCAGCAGTGAGACGGTGGGGGATAAGCTTCATCGTCGAGAGGGAAACAACCCAGACTACCAACTAAGGCCCCTAAGCGTGTGCTAAGTGGGAAAGGATGTGGAGTTGCATAGACAACCAGGAGGTTGGCTTAGAAGCAGCCACCCTTGAAAGAGTGCGTAATAGCTCACTGGTCAAGTGATTCCGCGCCGACAATGTAACGGGGCTCAAGCACACCGCCGAAGTTGTAGATTTCGCACACTCGATAAGCCTTCGTGGTTCAGTCGTGCGGAGTGGTAGGAGAGCGTCGTGTGGCGAGTGAAGCGGCGGAGTAATCCAGCCGTGGACGCTACACGAGTGAGAATGCAGGCATGAGTAGCGAAAGACGGGTGAGAAACCCGTCCTCCGAAAGACCAAGGGTTCCAGGGCCAGGTTAATCCGCCCTGGGTAAGTCGGGACCTAAGGCGAGGCCGACAGGCGTAGTCGATGGACAACGGGTTGATATTCCCGTACCGGCGAACAACCGCCCAAGCTAATCCAGTGGTGCTAAGAGTCCTAACCCGGACCAGCGGATCCCTTCGGGGTGATGCGGGCCGGTCTAACGCTCGACCCCATGCTGGTGCGGCTAGCGTATGAACAGGTGTGACGCAGGAAGGTAGCTGAGCCAGGCGATGGTATCCGTAAGGTGAACCTGGTGTAAGGATGTAGGGCTGACGATAGGCAAATCCGTCGTCTGTATGCCTGAGATCCGACGCGTACCCGTTTTGGGGAAATCAGTGATCCTATGCTGCCGAGAAAAGCATCGACGCGAGGTTGCAGCCGCCCGTACCCGAAACCGACTCAGGTGGTCAGGTAGAGAATACCAAGGAGATCGAGAGAATCGTGGTTAAGGAACTCGGCAAAATGCCCCCGTAACTTCGGGAGAAGGGGGGCCGGAACCGTGACCGGACTTGCTCCGTGAGCGGTGAAGGCCGCAGAGACCAGTGGGAAGCGACTGTTTACTAAAAACACAGGTCCGTGCGAAGTCGCAAGACGATGTATACGGACTGACGCCTGCCCGGTGCTGGAAGGTTAAGAGGAAGGGTTAGCCTTTGGGCGAAGCTCTGAATTTAAGCCCCAGTAAACGGCGGTGGTAACTATAACCATCCTAAGGTAGCGAAATTCCTTGTCGGGTAAGTTCCGACCTGCACGAATGGCGTAACGACTTCCCAGCTGTCTCAACCGCGAACTCGGCGAAATTGCACTACGAGTAAAGATGCTCGTTACGCGCAGCAGGACGGAAAGACCCCGTGACCTTTACTACAGCTTGGTATTGGTGTTCGGTGTGGCTTGTGTAGGATAGGTGGGAGACTGTGAAGCGGGCACGCTAGTGTTCGTGGAGTCATTGTTGAAATACCACTCTGGTCACTCTGGATGTCTAACGTAGGACCCTGATCGGGTTCATGGACAGTGCCTGGTGGGTAGTTTAACTGGGGCGGTTGCCTCCCAAAGAGTAACGGAGGCGCCCAAAGGTTCCCTCAACCTGGTTGGCAATCAGGTGGCGAGTGTAAGTGCACAAGGGAGCTTGACTGTGAGACTGACAGGTCGAGCAGGGACGAAAGTCGGGACTAGTGATCCGGCAGTGGCTTGTGGAAGCGCTGTCGCTCAACGGATAAAAGGTACCTCGGGGATAACAGGCTGATCTTGCCCAAGAGTCCATATCGACGGCATGGTTTGGCACCTCGATGTCGGCTCGTCGCATCCTGGGGCTGGAGTAGGTCCCAAGGGTTGGGCTGTTCGCCCATTAAAGCGGTACGCGAGCTGGGTTTAGAACGTCGTGAGACAGTTCGGTCCCTATCCGCTGCGCGCGTTGGAAATTTGAGAAGATCTATCCCTAGTACGAGAGGACCGGGATGGACGAACCTCTGGTGTGTCAGTTGTTCTGCCAAGGGCACCGCTGATTAGCTACGTTCGGACCGGATAACCGCTGAAAGCATCTAAGCGGGAAGCCGTCTTCGAGATGAGATTTCCATGCACCTTGAGTGTGAGAGGCTCCCAGCAGACTACTGGGTTGATAGGCCGGATGTGGAAGCGGGGACTAACGACCCGTGGAGCTGACCGGTACTAATAAGCCGAAGACTTGACAACACAACTATTTCCCACACTTTCGGGTGTGGGGCTCGCGTCCACTTTGTGGTTCCCGACAGACGATCGGGAACACGAAACTGAACACCGCGCATGCGCGGAACAGCTTTCGAGATTTCCCAGTGATTGGGTCGAAAGTGTTCCGGTGGTCATAGCGAGAGGGAAACGCCCGGTCACATTCCGAACCCGGAAGCTAAGCCTCTCAGCGCCGATGGTACTGCAAGGGGGACCTTGTGGGAGAGTAGGACGCCGCCGGACTCAACGTTGCAACACCAGGGAACCCCTGACCACGACGTGGTCAGGGGTTTTCTGCGTCCACGGGTTCCTTCGCCGCCGGTAGGCTGGTGTGGTCATGACTGCACCGTTCACCACAGCCACCGGCTCCGACGTCCGTGTCCGTTTCTGCCCCAGCCCGACGGGGACGCCCCACGTGGGTCTGATCCGGACGGCGCTCTTCAACTGGGCGTACGCACGCCACACGGGCGGCAAGCTCGTGTTCCGCATCGAGGACACCGACGCCGCGCGGGACAGCGAGGAGTCCTACGAGCAGATCCTCGAGGCCCTGCGGTGGCTCCGGCTCGACTGGGACGAGGGCGTCGACGTCGGCGGTCCGCACGGGCCGTACCGGCAGTCACAGCGGTCGGACGTCTACGACGACGTCATCGCGAGGCTCACGGCATCCGGACACGTGTACGAGTCGTTCGTCACGCCGGAGGAGATGGAAGCCCGGAACAGGGCGGCCGGTCGTGACCCGAAGCAGGGCTACGACAACCACGAGCGTGGCCTCACCGACGAGCAGCGCCAGGCGTTCCGGGACGAGGGGCGGCAGCCGGCGCTCCGTCTCCGGGTGCCTGATCGTGATCTCTCGTTCGACGACCTCGTGCGCGGGGAGATCACGTTCAAGCAGGGGACGTTCCCGGACTTCGTGGTGGTGCGTCCGAACGGCAAGCCGCTCTACACCTTCACGAACCCCGTGGACGACGCCCTGATGGGGATCACGCACGTGCTCCGCGGTGAGGACCTCCTGTCGTCGACGCCGCGGCAGATCGCCCTGTACGAGGCGCTGTACGAGATCGGGCTGGCCGAGTCCATCCCGGTGTTCGGTCACCTGCCGTACGTGATGGGCGAGGGGAACAAGAAGCTCTCGAAGCGTGACCCGGAGTCGAACCTGTTCCACCACCGTGCGAACGGCATGGTGCCCGAGGGCCTCGTGAACTACCTCGCGCTGCTCGGGTGGTCGATCGGTCCGGACCGCGACGTCTTCTCGGTCGACGAGATGGTCGCGACGTTCGACGTCGCCGACGTCAACCCGAACCCGGCCCGCTTCGACCAGAAGAAGGCCGAGGCGATCAACGGCGACCACATCCGCCTGCTCGCGCCGGACGACTTCCGGGACCGCCTGCTGCCGTACTTGACGGACTTCGTGGCGTCGCCGCCCACGGCCGAGCAGGCAGCGGTGCTGACCGCAGCGGCGCCGCTCGTGCAGGAGCGCATGCAGGTGCTGAGCGAAGCACCGGCGATGCTGGGGTTCCTGTTCACCGCCGACGAGGACCTCGTGGTCGAGGACGACGCCGCGGCGACGCTGAAGGACGACGCCGGGACGGTGCTGACGACGAGCATCGAGGCGCTCGAGGCGCTCGAGTCGTGGGAGTCCACCGCGATCGAGGCGGCGCTGCGTGCGGCACTCATCGACGGGCTCGGGCTGAAGCCGCGGCTGGCGTTCGGCCCCCTGCGGGTCGCGGTGTCGGGTCGTCGGATCTCGCCGCCGCTGTTCGAGTCGATGGAGATCCTCGGCAAGGACTCCACGCTGACCCGGCTCCGCGCGCTCGCAGCCCGCTGACGATCGTGGCGCGCAGCGATGCCGGCGTTCCGGCGGACACCGCGTCGGCGGACGACGCAGGGCTGATCGTCGACGTCGCCGTCATCGGCGCGGGTCCGGCGGGCCTCAGCGCCGCACTCAACCTGGTGCGAGCGCGGCGGACCGTGCTGTTGGTCGACGCGAACCGGCCGCGGAACGCCGCCACGCTGCAGTCGCACGGGTTCCTCACGCGCGACGGGGTGTCGCCGCTCGAGCTCCGGAAGCTCGGGCGAGCGGAGGTGGAAGGCTACCCGGAGGCGACCGTCGTGCAGGCGGTCGTCGACGAGGTCGCCCCGGACGGTGCTCGGTGGCGTGTGCACGGGGCGTGGCGGGGGACCGAGGTGACCGCCTCCGCCCGTGCGGTCGTGGTCGCGACGGGGCTCCGGGAGGAGTTCCCCGCGCTGCCGATGCTCCGAGCGTTCTACGGCACCTCCGTGCACAGCTGCGTCGAGTGCGACGGGTACGAGAAGGCGGGCGAACCGCTCGCGTTCGTGTGCGAGACGCCCGACGTGGTCGACCGGGCGCTGTTCCTCGCGGCGTGGTCCGACGACCTCATCGTGTACACGAACGGCGCCCCGACGCTCGACGACGCCGGCCGAGGACGGCTCGCGGCGGCAGGGGTGCGGGTCGACGAGCGGGGAGTCGCGGACCTCGAGGGTGATCGGACCGGCATGACCGGCGTCCGGCTGGTGGACGGGCACGTCGAGCCGCGGACGGGTGGCTTCGTGCGGCCGACGTGGCACGTCGACACCGGCTGGCTGCACGCCCAGGTCGAGCGGGACGCCGACGGGCTCCTCGTCGTCGACGGCGTCGGACGGACGGCTGTGCCGGGCATCTACGCCGTGGGCGACGTGACGCCGCCGGGGCCGGAGCAGCTCATCGTGGCGGCCGGTCACGGGGCCCGGACGGCCTCGGCGGTGCACCGGGACCTCGTCGGTGGTCTCACGGACGTCCGGGATGCTGTACAGTAGTTGATCGTGCCCCGGGCGACCGGGACACGGGGCCGTGAGGCCTCTTGGGGTATGGTGTAATTGGCAACACAGCGGTTTCTGGTACCGTCGTTCTTGGTTCGAGTCCAGGTACCCCAGCCACCATCGTGAACAGGCCCCCGACGGAAGTCGGGGGCCTGTTGCGTTCCGCGAGCGGTTCACACGACAGGCCCTGCGTGGCGCGATGTGGTTCGGTCGGAGCCGACGACACGCCCGATCGTCCAGTCGGCGACGAATTTCCTGGCGGGGACCGACAGCTGGGACCACCGCGCCCGAGCGGCCACCGGCGCCGCGGCGGCCACTGTCGCCTCGGCGACCACTGGCGGCTGGCTTCGGGCCTCAGTCACAAGCCGCCACGCACGGCCTCCCGGCTTCCGGCTTCCGGCGGCCGGGCGTCCTGGCGGGCACCGGCGTCTCGGCGTCCTGGCGGGCGCTGGCGGCCAGGCGTCCTGGCGGGCACGGCGGGCACCGGCGGCACGGCGTCCTGGCGGGCACTGGCGCTTCGGCGGGCGCTGGCGGCCAGATGCACCGGCGGCCGGGCGTCCCGGCGGGCACCGGCGGGCCGCCACACCCACGAACCGCCAGGTACAGCGCCCCGGCTCCCGGCGCGCAGGATGCCGACGGCGACGACGCCCGGGCCCCCTGCGGGGAACCGCAGACCGTCGCGGCGGTGAACTCCCGGGGGATCCGCGCTGAACAGCACGACGGCGGCCCGCGCAGCAGTGACGAGGCTCCGGCCGCCGCACGCACACCGCGGCGGAGTGCGTCCACGATCTGCGGACCTGTGTGGGCGTACAGCGACCACCCGCGGTCGTGACCCGGTCTCGCCGGGCCGCAGCGCGCCTCCAGGCGGTTGCGGGGAACCGCACGGCGGGAGCCGAGCCGTCCTCGGTACCCGGTCCTGGCCCTAGCGTCACAGGGGCGCCGCGTGTCCGCGGCGACGTCCGAGAACGACAGGGGAGTCCTCGTGCCCGCAACCGTGACGACCAGGAGTGCGCCGTGGGGCCACGTGCCCGTGGTCCCGGCCGCTGCCGACCACTCGATCCTCGACCGGTGGGACCGCGTCGTGGCCAGCCACGGCGACGCCCCGGCGCTGATCCTGCCCGAGGGGGACCTGACGTTCGCCGCGGTCGACCGTGCGGTCCGTGGGCTCGGCGCCGAGCTGCGCCGAGCCCTGCGTCCGGATGACCACGGCGGGGCCGGCGTCGGTGCGGAGCGCGGTGGCGCCTCGCGTCCGGTCGGCGTGATGGCCGGGCAGACCGCGGACACGATCGTGGCGGTGCTCGCCCTCGTGGCGGCCGGACGGACCGTGGTGGTGCTCGACGACCACCTCCCGGAGGCCAGGCTCGCGCACGTGGTGCGGCTCGCCGACGTCCTGGACGTCGTGGCCGCTCCGGCGTACGCAGCGCAGGCCGCCGCAGCGCTCGACGGGGCCGGAGCGGTCTCCGGGCTCGTGCACGACCTCGACGCGTTGCAGGAGCGCGCCGCTGCCCACAGAGCCGACACCGACGCCGACACCGACGCCGGTGTCGAGGTCGCTCCCGACGCCGGTGTCGAGCGGCCGGGAGGCTCCGACCCGCTCGTGATCGTCTTCACCTCCGGCTCGACCGGCCTGCCGAAGGGCGTCGTCGTCACTCACCGTCAGCAGGTGCGGGACGCCGAGGCCGACGCGCTCTCGCTCGGGTTCGGCCCGGGGGACCGGCTCGCGATCGCCGCGCCGCTGTCCTTCACCGCCGGACTCATGTACGCCCTGGCCGCGCTGATGAACGGGTGCGCCGTGGTGGCGCTCGAGCCCCGGGACCGTGGCGTGGAGGGCACGCTCGACGACCTCGCGACGCACGGTGCGACGACCGTGCTCTGCACCCCGCACCTGCTGCGTTCGATCACAGGCGCCGTCGCCGGCTCGGACCGCGGACCGCGAGCGGGACTGACGGGGCTCCGGCTGGTGGTCACGGTCGGCGAGCCGATCACCGGCACCGACGTCGCCGCGACCCGGCCGCACCTCGGCACGCACACCGTGCTCGTGAACGGGTTCGGGGCGAGCGAACTCGCGAGCGTGGCGTTCTGTCCGGTGCTCCCGGACGACGCGGTCCCGGACGGCGTGGTCCCCGCGGGGTGGCCCATCGAGAGCAAGACCATCCGCATCGTGCGCGAGGACGGCTCCGAGGCGTCCCCCGGCGAGACCGGTGAGCTCGTCGTCGTCTCGGACGGGGTCACGACCGGGTACTGGGGTGCGCCGGAGCAGACCGCGGCGCACCTCGGCGTCGACACCGACGGCACCCCGACCTGGCGGCACGGCGACCTCGCGAAGGTCGACGAGTCCGGTCGACTCGTCCTGGCCGGACGGGCCGACGACGCCGTGAAGGTCCGCGGGTACCTCGTCGAGCCGTCCGAGGTCGAGGCGGCACTCCGCGCCGTCCCCGAGGTGCAGGACGTCGTCGTGACGGCGCTCGTCGCCCCACCCGCGGCGACCCGGCTCGTCGCCTACGTGGTGCCCCGACCGGGCCACCGCACGCCGGCGCCCGCCGCGCTGCGGAAGGTGCTCCGCGGCAGCCTGCCCGAGTACATGGTGCCCGCGGCGATCGTCCCGATGACGGAACTGCCGCGGAACGAGCGCGGCAAGGTGGACCGCTCGGCGCTGCCCGGTGCGCCGTCCGTCGAGGCCGAGATGACCGAGGCCGCGTACGACCAGTGGGAGCTCGTCGTCGGGCAGATCTGGTCCGAGGTGCTCGGGTTGTCCGGCGTGCCGCTCGACGAGGACTTCACCGCGCTCGGCGGCGACTCGCTCTCGGCGGAGGAGATGCTCGCCGTCGTGCAGGAGCGGCTCGGTGTCGCACTGCGGTCCTCGGAACTGCTCGAACACCCGACGCTGCGCCAGTTCGCGCGACGCGTCCGCGGCGGCACGAGCGCGCTCCCGAGCCACCCGGACGTCGTCAAGGTGTCCTCGGCCCGCACGGTCGGCCGGCTGCCGGTGTTCTGCTTCGCGGGCGGCGGCGCCCTCGCCCTGACGTTCCTGCCACTGTCCCGGTACCTCGACGACCACGACGTGTACGCCTTCCAACAGCACGGCCTGGAACGCCGCGGCGTGCCCGACTGGAGCATCGAACGGAGCGCCCGGCGCTACCTCGCGCTGATGCGCGTCGTGCAGCCCCGCGGACCGTACCTGCTCGTCGGGCACTCGCTCGGCGGCCTCGTCGCCCTCGAGGTGGCGCGTCTGCTCGAGGAGAACGGCGAGCACGTCGAGCACCTCGCACTGCTCGACACGTACCTCCCGCGGACCAAGAGCGAGCAGGCGCGACTGCTGTTCAGCCGGATGGAGCCCCGACCATCGCGGAACCCGACGGTCCGAGCGTTCCGCTCCGGCGTCGACCGGGTCGCGCGGCGCATCATGCCCGCCGGCGTGCCCTACGGCGCCCTCGCGGCGAAGCGGTTCCGGGCCTACACCGCCGGCGTGCTGCGCTTCGGCGGGCAGGACGACTTCGACGCCTTCTTCGACCAGGCCGAGATCGTCACCCGGCGGCACCACCCGACGCCGTTCGGTGGCCGCTCCACCTACGTGCTCGCGGACGCCAACCCGGACGCCGACGGCTGGAGCCGCTACCTCGTCGGCGCGTCCGGGACGGTACGGATGGCGTGCGAGCACACGTCGCTCCTCCGCGAACCGCACGTCGCGGAGCTCGCTGCGGCGCTGCGCGCCGCGTTCGACGCGGCACCCGTCGCCGCCAGGTGACCCTGCGGCCCGCAGCGGCGACCCGATGACGGCCTGGAGGCCCGTGTCGAGCCCGGCACGCGCCTCCCGGCCGTCCGTCGTCGCTGCCTGCGCCGCCGGCTGACACCGGTTGCGGGTTTCCGTATCCGCACCCGGGGGTCCGCAAGCGGACCCGCAGGGCGTTGACCCGTCACCGCGCCGCCGCGAGGGTTGGAGCACAGGGGGAAGACCCGCCCCCTGGACCACCCGGCGGCGTCGTACCCGCGCCCCTGCCGGACTGCGGACCGTGATCGTCCGCGCCACGTCCGAAGCACCGAACACGGCAACCTGAACCCGACAGGAGCACGTCCAATGCCCGCCAACACCGTCCGACCCGCAGACCCCCGGGTCTCCGTCGTCATCCCGGCGAGGAACGAAGCCCGCAACCTCGAGATCATCCTGCCCAAGCTGCCCCCGGTGTACGAGGTCATCCTCGTGGACGGCAACTCGGTCGACGACACCATCGCGACCGCGCAGCGGCTCATGCCGGACATCCGCGTCGTCCACCAGACCCGCAAGGGCAAGGGCAACGCGCTCGCGTGCGGCTTCGAGGCCGTCACCGGCGACGTCGTCGTCATGTTCGACGCCGACTGCTCCGCCGACCCGGACGAGATCCCGCGCTTCGTGCAGGCCCTCGTGGACGGCGCCGACGTCGCCAAGGGCACGCGCTACGCGCTCGGCGGTGGCAGCGACGACATCACGATCGTCCGCAACCTCGGCAACCGCGGCCTCAACATCGTGTGCAACGCCATCCTCGGCACCCGGTACAGCGACCTCTGCTACGGCTACAACGCGTTCTGGGCCGACACGCTCCCCGCGATCGCGCTGCTGTCGTCGACGCTCCCGAAGCCGGCCGACGGCTCGATGCTGTGGGGCGACGGGTTCGAGATCGAGACGGTCCTCACCTGCCGCTGGTCCGCGGCGGAGCTCCGCATCGCCGAGGTCGGCAGCCACGAGAAGCTCCGCGTGCACGGTGCGAGCAACCTCAACGCCGTGACCGACGGCATCCGCGTCCTCAAGTCGATCATGCACGAGCGTCGCCGGGCGTCGCAGGCGAAGAGCCGCGCACGCCTCGCCGCAGCCTCCGCGCTGACGATGCCGGCGCCCGTGTCGCCGATCGACGCCCCCACGGGCGAGATCACCGCGCCGACCGCTCGTGCCCGCACCGCGGACGCCGCGGTGCTGGACGCCCGCGCGCTCGACGGGGACCTCGCGTGAGCAGCGTCGCCGTCGTCATCTGCGCCTACACGCAGCTGCGGTGGGGCGACCTGCTGGACAGCGTCGAGTCGGCGAAGCGCCAGCCCGAGCAGCCCGAGGTCGTCGTCGTGATCGACCACGAGCCCGAACTGTACGCACGGGCCAAGGCCCGCTGGCCGGAGCTCAGCGTCGTCGAGAACACCGAGGACCGCGGGCTCTCCGGTGCCCGGAACACCGGCGTCGCGCTGACGGACGCCGACGTCGTCGCGTTCCTCGACGACGACGCCACGGCGGACGCCGACTGGCTCGGCCACTTGCTCGCGGCGCTCGACGACCCCGAGGTCGTCGGGGTCGGTGGACGGGCGACCCCCTCCTGGCCCGACGCGACCGGCTCCGGGCCCTACTCCGACGAGCTCCTCTGGATCGTCGGCTGCAGCTACACCGGCCTCCCCGAGACCGCGGGCGACGTCCGCAACGTGATCGGGTCGAGCATGGCCTTCCGCCGCGAGGCGATCCTCGCCGCCGGCGGCTTCCGCTCCGGCATCGGCCGGGTCGGCAACCAGCCCCTCGGGTGCGAGGAGACGGAGCTCTGCATCCGGCTCGCACAGGCCCGGCCGGGCAGCCGGATCCGCCACGAACCGCGCTCGAACGTGTCCCACCGCGTGTCGGCGGACCGCGTCACGATGCGGTACCTGCGTCGGCGCAGCTACTACGAGGGCATCTCGAAGGCCGTGCTGAGCCGCCGCGTGGGGACGGGCGATTCGCTGTCGAGCGAGTCCACCTACCTCACCCGGGTCATCCCCGGTGCCGTCGCCCGCGAGTTGCGCCGCTTCGGACGGGGTGGTGGCATCCGTGCCGCCGCGATCGTGCTCTCCGTCGTCTCGACCATCACCGGGTACGCCGTCGGACGGATCCTCGGAGGCGTCGTCGTCTCCGCTCCCGTCACACCCGCCGTCCGCCAACCGATCGGTACCCCATGACCAGGACGACCCTCACCCGGGTGCTCCGCCCGGTCGTCGACACCTCGCTCGTGCCGACCTGGGACGGCGCCGTCTGGATCGGCGAACTCGACCGGGCCGAGCTCCACGGCGCCGGACACCGCGACGCGATCGGGCTGGCCGGCGCCGACGGCTACAGCCGCGCCCGGCTCCTGGTGCGGGACCGCGGCGAGCCCGTCGGGTTCGTCGAGGCCGAGGTGACCGACCGTCGCCGGATCGGACCCTCGATCGAGCTCCGCACCCTCGAGCGTGCCGTCCGGCACATGCCCACCCCGGAACGACGACCGGCCGCTGATCAGGCGTTGCCGTCCGTCACCGTGGTGCTCTGCACGGACGGGGACGCGGGGGAGACCATGCGCTCCGTCCTCGCCCAGCGCGGCGTCGCCCTCGACGTCGTCGTGGTCTCCGCCGGAGCCGACGGCGACGGTCGCACCGAGATCGCCGGTCGGACCGTCACCACGGTGCCCGCCCCGACCGGCGGGCTCGCCGCCGCGCGGAACGCGGGACTCCTCGCCGCCACCGGCGACGTCGTGACCTTCCTCGGCTCCGGAACGGTCGTCGACCCCGACTGGGCGGCGGCGATCGCGGCACCGTTCGTGCTCGACGACGACGTGGCCTGCGTCACCGGTCTCGTGCCCACCGCGGAGATCCGGACGCCCGCGCAGCGCTGGCACGACGAGCACACGCCCGCTGCCCGCACGATCCGCCGTCGGGTGTTCCGACTCGGCGACGAGCCCGGCGACACACCGCTGCACCCCTTCGCGGCGGCCGCCTACGGCACCGGCGCCAACCTCGCCGTCCGCCGACGGGCCGCGCTCTCGATCGGCGGGTTCGACACCGCGTTCGGACCCGGGACCCGGGTCGGCGGCGGCGACGACCTCGACCTCTTCACCCGACTGCTGTTCGCGGGTTCCGCGATCGCCGTCGAACCCGCCGCGATCGCCTGGGTGCGGCCCGCGGACGACACCTCGTCGCTCCGCCGGACCGCCGCCGCGCACGGCCACGGACTCGGAGCCTGGATGACCAAGAACGCCCTCGACCGCGACACCGTCGCAGCGACCGTCGACTCCGTCCCCGAGGCCATCGCCGCGTTCGCGCGGCTTGGGCTCGAGCAGGGCGACGCGGTCACCGAGCTCGGCGGCGGGAGCGGTCGTCGTGCGGCGGGTCGTCCGGCCGTCGCTGCGGCTGCGTCCGGTGTCGGTGCTGGTGCTGGTGCTCGTGCCGGCGGTGCTCGTGCTGGTGGTGCTGGTGCTGGCGCGGTGGCCGGAGCCACCGGTAGCGCCGACGGCGTTGCGGCCGCGACTGCGGGCCCGGCGCTCGCCGGGGTCGAGGAGGCCTGGAACGACACGTCCCGCCGCCTGCGCCGCGTCGAGCGCCGCTCGGTCCTCGTGGCGCCGTTCCTCGCGCTCGCCGAGCGTCTCGGCGGAGCCGGCACGATCGACCGCACGCGACACGGCCGGCACGAGCTCGCCACCGTCGCGCCCGCGCCCGTGCTGCCCGGTGCGATGGGACCTGCGGCACGCCTGACCGCCGCCGGCCTGGTCGTCGTGACCCTGCTCGTCGCCGCGGTCGGCGCGGCGTTCGACCTGCCGGTGGTGCGGGGCTCCGCGATCGGCGTCTTCCTCTTCGCCGTGGTCGGTGTCGCGCCGATGCTGCTCCTGCGCCCGATGCCCCTCGCACGCTTCGCGCTGTTCGCGGTCACGACGTCGATCGTCGGCACCATCGCGATCGGCTACACGATGGCCACGGCCGGACTGTGGGCGCCCGCGGTGCCCTTCGCCGCGGTGGTCCTGCTGGTCGCCGTCGCGGTCGCCGCCGCGGTGCCGCGGGACCTCCGTGACCTGCACCGGCAGCGCCTCGAGCGCGCCGCCGCCGGCGGGGCGGAGCGTCGGTGGACCTGGACGACGACCGGCACGGTCACGTCTGCGTCGCTCGTCGGCCTCCTCGTCGTGGTGGTCACCGCGATCACGCACGTCGGCGACCCGGTCCCCGACGGACTCTTCGGGTCGCTGGGCATCGGACTGCCGATCGGCCTCGCGATCGTCGTCGCCGCCGCCGTGGTCGCCCTCGTGCGCGGCCGGGGTGTCGCCCTGCCCGTCGTCGTGCTCGGCGGTGTCGTCCAGCTCGCCCAGGCGATCACGTACGGCATGCCCACCGTCATGGCGGCCGCACGGCACGTCGGGGTGCTCGAGTACATCCGGCAGTTCGGCCGCACCGACCCCGCCGCCGACATCTTCCAGACCTGGTCCGGCCTGTTCGCCGGCGGTGCCTGGGTCGCCGACGTCGGCGGCATCGTGAACGCGATGACGATCGCCGCGTGGGTGCCCGTCCTGCTCGCGTTCTCCACGACCATCGGCGTGGGTGTGCTCGCCGCGCACTGGCTGCCGGGCGCACGGCGTCCGTGGATCGCAGCGTTCCTGACCGCCATGACCGGGTCGCTCAACACGACCTACTTCTCGCCGCAGTCGACCGGCATCCTGCTGTCGGTCGCGATCCTCGTGCTCGCCACCGGTGCGCTCCGGCGGGTCACCGTGACGGGGGAGGACGGGGAGCCCACGACGATCATGCGTCCGCAGCCGGTGGGGCTGTCGCGTCTGCTCGGGATCGGTGCGATCAGCATCGTGCTCGCCGTGACGCACCAGATCTCGCCGTACCTCACCGTCGCCGCCATCGTCGTGCTCGTCGTCTTCCGCATGCTGCGTCCGTGGTGGGTCTCGCTCGTCGTGCTCGTGCCGGCCGTCGTGTTCGCCCTGCTCAACGGCAGCATCCTCGACAAGTTCCTGTCGCTCGCCGCCGTGGGGCAGGTGCTCACCAACGTGCAGCCGCCGTCGCACGACATGACCGTGCTGCCGAAGCCGCTCGTGACGCGGCTCGCGTTCGACGTGCCCGCCGCCGCCCTCGTGGTGCTCGGGCTCGCGGCGATCGTCACCGTGCTGCTCCGCCGCGACCGCGTGCACTGGGGGCTGCTGCTCGCTGCCGCGAGCCCGATCTCGCTGCTCGTCGCGACGAACTACGGCCAGGAGGGCATCTTCCGCGTGGTCCTCTTCGCGACGCCCTGGATCGCCGTCCTCGCGGCCGGACTCCCGGTGCCCGGCGGGCGGTTCGCCTCCGTCGGTCGGCTCGTCACCCTGGCCGGACGCCCGGTCGCCGTGCGGTTCGTCGCCGCCACCGCACTCATCGCGGGCATGGTCGCCGTCGGGTCGTTCGGACAGACCGCCCTGGACTGGAACCGCGTCCCCACGCGCAGCCAGTCGGAGGCCACGCAGTACTACGACGCGACGGCGCCGAAGGGCTCGATCATGCTGCTCACCGGCTCGGCGAACGCCGTCCCGAGCAACACCGGCGCCCGGTACTTCGACGTCGGAGCGCTCTCCCGCGAGGCCTTCGGGGCGTACCCGGCGAGCGAGGGCTACGACGCCACCGCGGACGTGTCGAACATCACGCGGAAGCTCGTGAGCACCTGGTCGGCGACGAAGTACTACGCCCTCGTGGCCGCACCGTTCGGCGCCTACGACGAGCGGTACGGCTACCAGAGCGACGCGGACTACCGGAAGCTCGCGGCCGCCATGGCCGACTCGCCGTACTGGACGCCCGTCTGGTCGAAGGGCACGACCGTGGTCTACGAGCTCACGACCGAGGGCATGCGCCATGCCGCGAGGTGAGGCACCGCACCGACGATCGCCGCGGACGGCCCGCCTCGTCACGGCGGCCGTCACCGCCCTGGCACTCGTGCTCACGGGGACGACCGTCCTCGGCGCCCGTGCCGCGGCCGGTGCCGTGACGACCGACCCGGTGTCCACCGCGGACTGCCGGGCCGGTCGGGTGCTCGACGTGGTCGCCCACCCCGACGACGACCTGCTCTTCCAGGGCACCGACCTCCGCGCCAGCATCGACTCGGGCGCCTGCGTGCGGACGGTCGTCGTGACGGCGGCCGACGGCGGGTACCCCGCGTGGTACTGGCGCGAGCGGCAGACCGGTCTCGTCGCGGCGTACGCGGCGATCGCGGGTGTCGACCCCGCCACCACGACGTCCACGCTGACCGTCGCCGGCAAGACGCTCCGGCTCGAGACCCTCACCGCGGACCCGCGGATCAGCCTCGTGTTCATGGACCTGCCGGACGGCAACCTGGGCGGCAACGGCTTCTGGGCGACGGGCTACACGGGCCTGCAGCAGCTCTACCAGGGCTACGCCTCGACCCTCGCGACCGTCGCGGACGCCCCCAACCCGGCGACCTACACGCTCGCCGAGCTGCGGGCGACGATCTCCGGACTCCTCGACGGGTACGCGCCGACGGCCGTCCGCACGCTCGACCACGCGGGCGGGTACGGCGACGGGGACCACAGCGACCACCACACCGTGGCGTACCTCGCGAACGAGGCGCAGCAGCGGTACACCGGCGCACACACGTTCACCGGGTACCTCGGCTACACGATCGAGGGGCGCCCGACGAACCTCACCTCCCAGCAGGTCGCCGCGAAGTCGTCCGCGTTCTTCACCTACGCCGCACACGACAGCGAGACGTGCGCCACCTGGGAGGCGTGCGCGCCGCCACGGCCCGAGTCGGCGTGGCTGCAGCGGCAGTACACCGTCGGACAGGCAGACCCCACCGCGCCGACGAACCCGTCGACACCGGGCAGCGACCGCACCGACGTCACCGGTTCGGCCACGGTCACCGCGAGCGCGGAGAACGCCGCCGACGGGCAGACCGCCGCCAAGGCCGTCGACGGCGTGGTGTCCGGCTACCCGGCGAACCCGTCCGCCGAGTGGGTCGCCCCGAACGGGCGCGCCGGCACCTGGCTGCAGCTCTCGTGGGCGTCGGCGAAGTCGCTCACGACCATCGACCTCGCCGACCGACCGAACGGCGACGACCAGGTCACCGGCGGGACGCTGACGTTCTCGGACGGGTCGAGCGTGACCGTCCCCGCGCTGGCGAACGCCGGCGCGGTCCAGCAGGTCACGTTCCCGTCGCGGTCCGTGACGTGGGCGCGCTTCACCGTCACCTCGGTGAGCAGCAGCACGCAGAACGTCGGCCTGGCGGAGATCCGCGCGTTCACCGCCGCGTCGACGACACCGCCGCCGACCCCCACGCCCACGACGTCGGACGTCACCGCGGCGGCGTCCGTCACCGCGAGCGCCGAGAACCCCGCCGACGGACAGACCGCGGCCAAGGCGGTCGACGGGGTCGTCTCCGGCTACCCGGCGAACCCCGCCGCGGAGTGGGTGGCGCCGAACGGCCGCGCCGGCACGTGGATCCAGCTGTCCTGGACCGCAGCGCGCAAGCTGGTCGAGGTGGACCTCGCCGACCGTCCGAACACGACCGACCAGGTGACCGGCGGGATGCTGACATTCTCGGACGGGTCGAGCGTGACGGTGCCGGCGTTGCCGAACGGCGGTGCGGTGCAGAAGGTGGTGTTCCCCGCGCGGTCCGTGACGTGGGTGCGGTTCACCGTGACCTCGGTGAGCAGCGGGACGCAGAACGCCGGGCTCGCGGAGATCCGGGCGATCGCGGGGTCGGACTCGCCGACTCCGACGCCGACGCCGACCCCGACGCCGACGCCGACCCCGACGCCGACGCCGACCCCGACGCCGACGCCCACCCCGACCCCGACGCCCACCCCGACCCCGACGCCGACGCCGGGTCCTGGTGACGTCACGGGCTCGGCCACCCCGACCGCGAGCGCGCAGAACGCCGCCGACGGGCAGACCGTCCAGAAGGCCGTGGACGGCGTCGTGTCCGGCTACCCGGTCAACCCGTCGGCCGAGTGGGTCGCCCCGAACGGCCGCTCCGGCACCTGGATCCAGCTCACCTGGTCGTCGGCGCAGAGGCTCGGACGGATCGAGCTCCACGACCGACCGAACACGACGGACCGGATCACGAGCGGCACCCTCACGTTCTCGAACGGGACGAGTGTCCGCGTGGGATCGCTGCCGAACGACGGGTCGACCCTCAACGTCGACTTCACCGCTCGGTCGGTCACCTGGGTGCGCTTCACCGTCACGGGCGTCTCCTCCGGCACCCAGAACGCCGGACTCGCGGAGGTGCGCGCGTGGACGAGCTGATCCGTACCACGACCACGACCGAGGACCCCGGAGCGGTCCGGCCGTCGACGGTCGACCCCGAGGTGGCATCGGCGAACGGCGCTCCGCCCGCGCACGGCGCCGGGCTCTCCCGTCACCGCCGTCCTGGCCGCCCGGGGCGCCGCAGCGTCGCCCTCACGGTGGGCGCTCTCGTCGTCACCGCGGGGATCGTCGCGGCGGCTGCGACCGGGTCGTCCACGGGCAGCGCCGTCGACCCGAGCGGCGAGACCATGCCCACCGCGGCCGCCTCGGGGTGGAAGCGCGTGTTCTCCGAGGACTTCGCCGAACCGACCGCGACCGGCGGCTTCGAGAAGCCCTACGCCGACCGGTTCTCCGTGTACCACGGCTTCGCGGACACCGCCGGCACCGGCCGGTACTCGGCATCCGCGCTGACGGCGCACGACGGCGTGCTCGACATGCGGATGCGCACCACCGCGGGCGGGACACCCCTCGCGGGCGGCATCGTGCCGCTGGTCGACGGGAAGTGGGGCGGCCAGACCGCCGGCCGGTACAGCATCCGGCTCCGGAGCGACGAGGTCGACGGGTACGGCGTCGCCGTCCTGCTCTGGAGCGACCGGAACGTGTGGGCCGACGGCGAGGTCGACTTCCCGGAGGGGGCGCTCGGTGCGCCGGCGTGGCTGAACGTGCACTGCCTCGTGGACCCGGCGGAGAAGTGCATCCACCAGGAGACGGCGGCCTCGCTCAAGGACTGGCACACGTACACGATCGACTGGACGCCGCAGCGGATGACGTTCTCGATCGACGGTCGGCAGATCGCCTCGACGGACAAGGACATCCCGACGATGCCGATGCACTTCGTCGTGCAGGCCGGCTCGCTCGGTGGGGTGCCGCCGAAGGAGTCGGACGGCTCGCTGCTCATCGACTGGATCACGGTCGACGTCCCGGAGTCCTGACCCGCGACGCGGTCTGGCCGTGGCGCGATCGGACGCGGCGTCTCGCCGTCACGGATCTGGCCGCGAGGCGGACGGGAGGCACGGATCACCTCCGCCACGCGCCGCACGATCGCCGTGGAGCTGGCTCCGCGCGAGCGGAGCGTCCGGCACGCGCGGCACGGGCGGCTCGGGCAGCGGCCGACGGCGGACGAGGCCCGCGGTCAGCGCCCCGCGTGCTCCTCGAGCGCCGTGAGCAGTGCCGCGACGTGCGGGGTCCGACCGTAGCGGGCGCTCACGTGGGCCCGGCCGCGCGCACCCAGCGACGGGTCGGCCGCGGCCTCGGCGAGGACCTCGACGATCCGTCCGGCGAGGGCGTCCGGGTCGGTCGGGTCGACCGTGTACCGCGCCCACTCGTCGGAGAGGATCTCGGCTGTGCCGCCCGACGCGGCCGCGACGACGGGCGTCCCCGCCGACATCGCCTCGACGACCGTGCGACCGAAGCCCTCCGGCTCGATCGACGGCACGACGACGAGGTCCGCCGCGTGCAGGAGCGGCAGCACGTCGTCGCGCTCGGGGAGCACCACGACGCTGCCG
The DNA here is from genome assembly GCF_030406605.1 of Curtobacterium sp. 458. NCBI lineage: Bacteria > Bacillati > Actinomycetota > Actinomycetes > Micrococcales > Microbacteriaceae > Curtobacterium > Curtobacterium sp. 458. The sequence continues at coordinate 2,408,108 of NZ_CP129104.1, forward strand.
TCGGGCAGCGCGTCGACCGCCTGCTGGACGGGGGCCGTCTCGTCGGGGTAGAGGGCGCCCGCGAGGACGAGGACCGGTGCGGTCGGCGCGGAGCCGGCCGTGGACGGGCCGGCGACCCGCTCGCGGACGTGGGCCGCCGTGCGGACGCGACTCCATGCCTCCAGGAGGGCCACGACGCCCTTGGCTCGGCTGAGGCGACCGTAGTAGAGCACGACGGGGGCGTCGGCCGGCAGGCCGAGCCGCTCGCGGGCAGCGCGCGTGTCGTTGGCCGTCGGGGGCGGGAACTCGGCGGTGTCGACGCCGTTCGGGACGATCGTGATCCGGTCGCGCGGCGCGCCGACCGAGGCCCACGCATCGGCCATCGCCGAGGAGACCGCGAGGTAGCGGGTCCGCCCGCCGGCGAACGGACGGAGGCGCCCGTAGTTCGGGGCGTGGTGGAGGTGAACGGCGAGCGGCACGCGCGACACCGCGGACAGGACGCGGCCGTAGGGCAGGTACTCGGGTCGGTTCAACCAGATCACGTCGGGTCGCCAGCTGCGGATGCGGAGACCCTCGCGGACGAAGCGGAGGACGTCGCGGAACGCCGTGCGGACGCCGAAGCGCGGGTCGGTCCCGTGCACGAGGCGCACGCCGAGTCGCTCGTAGGGCGGTCGGCCCTCGCCGGGGCGGGCCATCTCGTCGTCCCGGTGCCAGACGACGACGTCGTGGCCGGCCGCGACGAGTTCCTCGGTGTCCTCGAGGACGCACCGCTCGAGCCCACCGGTGATCGCCAGCCCGGAGGTGACGAGGGCGATGCGCAGGGGGCGTGCGGTGGTCATGAGGACCCTCCTCGGGCAGCTCGGAGACGACGGATGAACCACGGCAGGCAGGCGAGTGCCCCGGCGAAGCGGAACCAGTTCCAGAAGACGTCCTGCGGGACGAAGAGCGACGCGACGGCCACGGCGAGCGCAGCGGCGACCGGCACGGTGACGCGCCAGCCCGGGCCCTTCCACGCGCGGCGGTCGGGGAGGGACGCCTGCTGCAGGACGGCGAGCACGACGTACGCCACGACGGTCGCCACGGCGGCGCCGGACAGCCCGAGCCACGGCACGAGGAGGAGGTTCGCGCCGATGTTCACGACGCCCGCGATCGCGGCGATCACCCCGACGGCGACGCCGCGCCGCTCGATCACGAGCAGTCGGCCGGTCGCACCGCTGGCGACGACGGGCAGGGCGGTGACGGCGACGATGAGGACGACGACGGTCAGCTCGTGGACGCGGTACGAGGCGGGCGCCAGGATCGGCAGGGCCACCGGCGAGACGAGGGTCACGGCGAGGAGCACGGGCGCGAGCATCTTGTAGAGCTCGTCACGGGCGTGCATGGCGAGCTCGCGGCGGGCGACGGCGTCGCGGAGGGCGGCGAAGTGCGGGGCCCACGCCTGGTTGGTGAACGACAGCAGGAGGATGACGGCCGACCCGACGACGTAGGCGATCTGGTAGCGCGCCACCTCCTCGGGGCCGAGGATGCGCTGCACGACGATGCGGTCGCCGGCGTTGAGGACGAAGTACGACAGGTTGCCGAGCGCGATCGGGATGCCGAGGCGGAAGGCGCGGGCGGTGGTGGCGCGGTCGAACAGACCGGCGATCCGGGGGCGTGTGGCCGCGACGCCGATCACCATCGCGATGCCCTGCGCCACGACGCCGCCCCAGGCGTAGGTGACGGCGTCGGCGTGCACGAAGGTGAGCAGCCCGAGGCCGATGATCGAGCCGCCGATCGACGAGAGCAGGCTCGTGACGGCGAACACGCGGATGCGGTCCTGGGCGACGAGGAGCGCGAGCGACAGTTGCACGACCGCGGCGGGTCCGACCCAGAGCACGGCGATGAGGAGCAGCGGGTGCTGCCCGACGAAGCCGGCGGCGTCGCCCCAGACCGGGATCGACGCGAGCGCGACGACCGTGACGAGCACGGCGGTCGTGATGCCGACGCTCAGCAGCCCCCGCGCGCGACGGTCGTTCCCGTCCTCGGCGCGCTGCAGGACCGCGGCCTGGTCGAGACCGGCGACCGCGAGGACGCCGAGCGCCTGGTAGAGGGCGATCGCGGACGCGAGCACGCCGAACTCGGCCGGCGGCATGAGGTGCGCCAGCACCGGGGAGATCAGGGACGAGACGACGAGCTGCATCGACCAGACGACGACGTACAGCAGGCCGCGTCCGAACAACTTCGACGACACCGTGTGGGTCGTCCCGGTGTCGGCTCCGCCGGTGGGCTCCGGCGTGCCGGCCGGAGCGGGCGTCGCGGCCGCACGTGCTTCCCGTGCCTCGCGTCGCGTCGCCGGCTGGTCCGTCCGGGTCTCCTGCGGCACGCTCACCGGACGACCGCCCGACGGTCGACGGCGGTCGTGTCGCGGAGGGCCGTCGCGCCCGCTTCACGCAGCCCGAACGCCGCGTCGACGAGGTCGAGCAGCTCCGAGCTCCGGTCCGTCGAGAACTTCCGGGCGAACAGCTGCGGTGCCCGACGCGCCTCGGCCGAGGGCTGCATGCGCCACTCGAGCAGCCGTCCGGCGTCCGCGAGCGTCAGCCACGGCGGGCTCTTCATCGCGGAGCCGTCCCACCCGATCCACCACAGCGAGTGCGGCACGTGGGCGTCACGGAAGCCCGGCGTCAGCGACTCGGTCCAGAGCACGGACGGCACGAAGGTCTCGTCGGCGATCCACACGCGCTGCCAGAACCGGACGAGGTCGGGGCGGGTGTCGACAGCGCGGACGACGGCCTCGGCGTGCGCGCGGGCGAGGACCTTGAGCTGCGAGCCACCGGCCGGCGTGAGGTCACGGGGGAGTCGGCGCGGGACAGGCACGCGCACCATGTGCTTCCGCCACGCCCAGTGCGGGTAGCGGAGTCGCGGCAGACCGCCACCCCGGCCCCACTCCGCGTACGGCAGCGGGTGCACGCCGAGGAACGACGTGCCACGGTGCTGCTCCAGCAGCGCCGTGAGTTCGGCGGGGTTCCCGAGCGGGTAGTCGCTCCCGGTGAGGACCGCCACGTGCGAGGCGTCGGTCGCGGCGAGTGCCGCCCGGTAGCCCTCGACCTCGGCGGCGACGTTCTCCCACTTCGCCCACCCGGTGCGCATCCGCGGCAGCAGCCGGACGCGCTCGGGCAGGTCGGTGGTCATCGCGGTCCACTCCGACTCGGGCGTGCGCGCGTCGACGTGCAGGAACACGGGGAACGGTGCGAGCGCCTCGATCAGGCGTCGGACGTGCGCCGGGTCCTCGTGGGCGAGGACGACGCACGCCACGGCGGGGGAGTTGGCCATGACCGCGACGCTACGGTGGCCGCAGGACCCCGACAAGGCGGCGTCGGACCGGGTGCGGGGAAGCAGCGGTTTCCCGCACCCAGGCTCCTGATCAGCGCTTCTTGCGGAACTTCGGGCAGTCGCAGAGCGCGCAGTCGGTGCCGGGGCGGTAGTGCTCGTGCGCCTCACGAGGGTGGCCGCACACGCACGTCACGGTGTCGTCGAGCACGACCTCGAGGAGCGTCCCGGACTCGTTCGTCGGGCCCAGCGGCATGCGTCCTCCTCGTGCCCCCGACCAGACGCCCGGGGATCCCCACGATCCTAGGGGAGCGGGGCTGTCAGGTGGCGGCAAACCGCAAGGTCCGCGCACCCACGCGCGACCGTCGTTGACCGCCGCACGACAGCACCGGAGCATCGGAGCATGACCGACCGTCCCACGATGACCGGCGTGCTCACCCTGCAGCCCGCGATGCCCGCTGCGGACGCACCGACCTGGTCCGGTGCCGCCTGGGTCGGCGCCGTCGACCGGGGCGAGGCACTCGCGGCCGACGCCGTCGTCCTCGCCGGCGCCGAGGGGTTCCACCGCGCGCGGCTCCTCGTCCGGGACGGCCGCGAACTCGCGGGTTCCGTCGACCTCGCGGTCGGCACGGACGGTGCCCTGGACCCGGCCGAGACGGCACGCGCGCTGCGCGCCCTGCGCGCCACGAGCCTCCCGGCCGCCCCGCAGGGTCCGACCGTCGGTCGGATCACCGTCGTCGTCGCGACCCGGGACCGACCGGACGACGTCCGCCGCTGCGTCGCCTCGGTGCTCGCGTCCGAGTGGGACGACCTCGAGGTGATCGTCGTCGACAACGCACCCAGCTCCCACGCGACCCGCGACGTGGTCGCGTCGTTCACGGACCCTCGCCTGCAGTACGTCCTGGAGGCCCGTGCCGGGGTCTCGCGCGCACGGAACGCCGGTCTCGCGGCGGCCACCGGCGACGTGGTCGCCTTCGTCGACGACGACGTGGTCGTCGACCGGTGGTGGGCAGCGGCGATCGCCGCGGCGTACGCCCGCGACGCGGACGTGGTCTGCGTGACCGGGCTCGTGCCGAGCGGTGAGCTCCGGACGCCGACGCAGCGGTACTTCGACGAGCGGGTGACCTGGGCGCGCAACACCGAGCGCCGGGTGTACCGGACCGCGGCGCCGCCGGCGGACCTGCCGCTCTTCCCGTTCTCGGTCGGCGCGTTCGGGACCGGCGCGAACATGTCCCTCCGTCGCGCTGCGGCCCTCGAACTCGGCGGGTTCGACGTCGCCCTCGGTCCGGGCACCCCCGCGCGTGCCGGCGAGGACCCCGACCTGTTCACGCGGGTGCTGTTCTCCGGTGGGGCGCTCGCCGTCGAGCCTTCGGCGATCGTGTGGCACAAGCACCGTGCCGACCGGGAGGCGCTGCGCTCCCAGGCCCTCGGCTACGGCACCGGGCTCGGGGCGTGGGTCGCGAAGCTGATGACACGCCCCGGTACCGCGCTCGCCGTGCTCCGGCGAGCCGTGGGGGCGCTCCGGCAGCTCGGGGCGCTCGGCCAGGGCAGCGGTGGTGCTGGTGGTGCCGATCAGGTGTCGGCAGCGGTGGACGCGGTCGGCGGGTGGCCGGTGGACGACGAGTTCCGCGCCGCGACGGCCGGACTGAAGCGCGCGGAGCTCACCGCGGCGCTCGGCGGCCCGTGGCGGTACGTGCGCGGGCGGCTCGCCGCGCGGTAGCGGTCGGGCGGGCGCGGGTCGGGGCGGGTCGGGGTCCGGTCGGGGTCCGCCGGGCGACGAAACGCGCGCGTTCCGACGTCCCGCGCGTCGATCGACGGGTGCGACGTCGCACGATGCGCCCGCATGGACCGGCGCGACACGGGTGCGACGTTGCACGTGTCGATCGACGGGTGCAACGTCGCGTCGGTGTCAGGCCATCGCGGGTGGGCCGCGAGTGCACGGCGGGTGGTCCGGCGGCCGCTGTGGATTGACGTCGTCGCTGTCGTACGACGACGGCCGCGTCGCTGGTTGCGGGCGCCGGGTGTTGCACGCGCGCCGGAACGACGTCGCCGCTGTCGTACGACGACGGCCGCGTCGCTGGTTGCGGGCGCCGGGTGTTGCACGCGCGCTGGAGCGACACGTCCGCTGTCGCACGACGACGGACGTGTCGCGCGACAGCGGTCCCGCGGCCGCGCCACAGCGCCCCGCGCCGGCTCAGGGGTGGAAGCGCCCCTCCTCGACGTCCCGCCAGAACCGACGGCTCCGCAGGTACGCGGCCGGACCCGCCGGGAAGCCCCGGAACTCGTGGTACGCCAGGGACCGCGGGATGCTCGTGGTCGAGGCCTCCGTCACGGTCTCCGGCGCCGCGTCCCGCTTGCCCGCGAGCCGGGTGACGAGCTGCTTGAGCTTGACCTTCGCCGCGATCGGCATCAGCCGCGTGAGCGCCGTCAGGTGCCGTCGGTCCTTCACGATGAGCGCGCACATGAGCGCGGTGAACCCGACGCCGTTCGAGTGCAGCTGGTGGTGGAGCCCCTCGAGGTCGGCACGGTGGGTGTGGTGCACGACGGCCTTCGGTTCGAAGCCGATCCGGCCGCCGCCCCACAGGATGTCGATGAAGATCGCGAGGTCCTCACCCCCGCGGGCGGGGACCCCGGCGCCGAGCACCGGGTCGAAGCCGCCGGCGGCACGGAACGCCGAGGTCCGGACGGCCCAGTTCGCGCCGGCCCCGTACCCGCCGATGCCGTACACGGCGAAGTGCTTCAGCACGCGGCCGTCGGGGGCGATCGCGCGGGCGCGGGCGTTGCGCATCGCACCGGGGACGTCGTCGGGGACGATGGTGACCGGCTCGAAGGTGCGCTCGCCGCTGAACCCGCCGTAGTACGCCTCGTACCAGATCTGCGCGGGGGTGGAGAGCTCCTCGGGCAGGATGAGCCCGGTCACCGCGGACAGCGCGGGTTCGCGGACGAACCGCGAGCCGATCATCCGGAGCCACTGCGGGCTGATCCGGACGTCGTCGTCGGTGAAGGCGATGACCTCGCCCTTCGCCGCCGCGACCCCGGCGTTCCGCCCGGCCGAGCACCCCGGGCGGCGCTCGACGACGAGACGGACGTTGTGCCCCTCGAGGATCCGGGGGAGCTGGTCGTCCGCCGGCACCTTCACGCGGTTGTCGACGATGATGACCTCGTACCGCGGGTAGTCGAGCTGCTCGAGGACCGCCAGGAGCGTCGTGATGGTCTCGATGCGCGCGACGATCGTCGACACGACGACCGAGATGAGCGGGAGGTCCTCGTCCGGCACCGACGTCGACGCCTCGGCGCCGGCCGTGGTCCCCGCGGTCTGCGCCACGAGCGGCTCGACGGCACGACGGGCATCAGCGGGGTCGTCGGTGAGGAGCACGTCGAGCGTCGTCACCGGGAACCCGCCGCGGTAGCCGACGACGAGCGCCGAGGAGCCGCGGTGGTCGGCGACGAGCTCCGGGAGCGGCGCGTCGAGGTCGAGGCTGACGACCCGACGTGGGCCGGGCACGGTGACGGGAGGGATCAGGGCCATGTCCGCGACGCTACGGAGCGTGCGGGCACCGGACAACGGCGCGACCGGGTGACGGCGGTGTTCGTGCGGAACCCCGCACCGGTGCCCCGCACCCCGCGCAGCGACGATCCCAGGAACGACGGGAGAGTGAGCGCACACTTTCGGCAGATTCGCAGAAACCTCCCGGTGGAAGGTCATCACGAGCAGGTCACGGAACCAATGCAACCGGTTGCGGAACGTCGATCGCGGGCGTAACTTCCTCCGTCAGCAGGCACCGCCGCCTGCTCCAGGCAGCGTCATCGCACCCGATCGGGGCTCCTGGTGATCTCGATGAGGAGACAACCCCGTGAAGACAACACGTGCCAAGGTGCGGTTCGCCTCGGTCGCCGGCATCGCCGCGATCGGGCTCGTGCTCACCGGCTGCTCGAGCGGCGGGTCCGCGAACTCCGGTGACGCCCAGAACGGCCAGGACAGCCGCGGACCGATCACCTACGTGCAGGGCAAGGACAACTCGAACGTCGTCCGCCCGCTGATCGCCAAGTGGAACAAGGCGCACCCGGACGAGAAGGTCACCTTCAAGGAGCAGTCCGACCAGGCCGACCAGCAGCACGACGACCTCGTGCAGCACTTCCAGGCGAAGGACGAGAACTACGACGTCGTCGACGTCGACGTCGTCTGGACCGCGGAGTTCGCCGCGAAGGGCTGGCTGACGCCGCTCACCGGCAAGATGAAGATCGACACGTCGAAGCTCCTCCCGGCGACGGTGAAGACCGCGACGTACAACGACACGCTGTACGCGGCTCCGCAGACGTCCGACGGCGCGCTGCTCTACTACCGCAAGGACCTCGTCAAGACCCCGCCGACCACGTGGGACGAGATGATGAAGGACTGCTCCATCGCCAAGGAGGCCGGCATCGGCTGCTACGCCGGACAGTTCGCGAAGTACGAGGGCCTCACCGTGAACGCCTCCGAGGCGATCAACGGCTCCGGCGGCTCGGTGCTCAGCAAGAGCGGCTCGCCGGACGTCGACACCTCCGACGCCAAGGCCGGTCTGCAGAACCTCGTCGACGCCTTCAAGGACGGCAACATCCCGGCCGAGGCGATCACGTACCAGGAGGAGCAGGGCCGCACCGCGTTCGAGGACGGCAAGCTCCTGTTCCTGCGCAACTGGCCGTACGTCTACAACCTCGCCAAGACCGACGGCTCGTCGAAGGTGAAGGACACCTTCGGCATCGCCCCGATCCCCGGCAAGGACGGCACCGGCGCTTCGACGCTCGGCGGCCACAACGCCGCGATCAGCGTCTACTCGAAGCACAAGGCGACCGCGCACGACTTCCTCGAGTTCCTGGAGTCGAACGAGACGCAGAAGTTCTTCGCGACGCAGGGCTCCCTCGCCCCGGTGGTCGGTGACCTGTACACCGACTCCGAGCTGACGAGCAAGCTGCCGTACCTGCCCACCCTGCTGAAGTCGATCGAGTCCGCGGAGCCCCGCCCGGTCACGCCGTTCTACCCGGCCGTGACGAAGGCGATCCAGGACAACACCTACGCGGCACTGAAGGGCTCGAAGAGCGTCGACGAAGCCCTGAAGGACATGCAGGACGCCCTGAAGACGGCGACCAGCGGCAACAGCAACTAGCGGCTCGCGCCGCGTCGGACTGGAGGCACGGTGCCAGCGTGCACCGTGCCTCCCCCCACCGGCACGGCCCGGCCGTCGCTCCGCGATGGCCGGGAACCGGCGGCGTGGGCCCAGTCCGCCCCCACTCGCGTCCCGACACCCGGCAAGGAGGCCGTCACGTGTCAGCAGCAACCGAGATCCCCGCCGCCATCCCCAACCCGACGGGGATGGAGCCGCCGAAGCGGCGGAAGGGCGGCCTCAACGCCGAGCACGGCCGGTGGGCCGTGTACCTCATCGGCCCGACGATCGTGCTCCTCGCCATCGTCATCGGCTACCCCGTCGTCAGTGCCGTCATCCAGTCGTTCCAGCTCGACGCCGGTCTCGACAAGGCGACCGGGCTCTTCGTGGCCGGCGGCTTCGCCGGGGTCACGAACTACGTGCACTGGCTGGGGCAGCAGTGCGGCAACACCGCCTGCCCGCCCGGCAACCTCGGGTCCCAGTTCTGGACCGCGATGGGCAACACGTTCTTCTTCACGGTCGTGACCGTCGCCCTCGAGACCGTCATCGGCGTGTGGATGGCGATCATCATGAACCGCAACTTCAAGGGCCGTGCCTTCGTCCGCGCCGCGATCCTCGTGCCGTGGGCCATCCCGACCGCCGTCACCGCGAAGCTCTGGTACTTCATCTTCGACGCGAACGGCGTCCTCAACCACGTCATCGGGCACCAGGTCCTCTGGTTCTCGGGGGAGTGGGCGTCCCGGTGGGCGATCATCATCGCCGACACGTGGAAGACGACCCCGTTCATGGCGCTCCTCATCCTCGCCGGCCTCCAGCTGATCCCGGACGAGGTCTACGAGGCCGCGAAGATGGACGGCGCGTCGACGATGCAGCGGTTCTGGAACATCACGCTCCCGCTCGTCAAGCCGGCGCTCATGGTCGCGGTGCTGTTCCGCGTCCTCGACGCCCTCCGCATCTACGACCTCATCGCGATCATGACCGGCGGTGGTGGTGGTTCCGGCAACGCGACCGTCTCGCTGTCGGTGCTCGTCGTCGACCAGATCCGGCAGGGGTTCAACTCCGCGTCGGCCCTCTCCACGATCACGTTCCTCGTGATCTTCCTCGTCGCGTTCATCTTCGTCCGGTTCCTCGGCGCGAACGTCGTCCAGACCCAGGCAGCCCAGCAGAAGGGTGAACTCCGATGAGCATCGCAGCAGACCGGCCCCGTTCCACGACGCGGCCCCGCGAACGCGAGGTCGACCGCACCCAGGTCCGGATCCAGCGCCACACCGGCCAGAAGCTCCGGACCGGCATCCAGGCCGTCGTCATCGCCGTGTGGTGCCTCCTGCCCTTCTACTGGATGGTCGTGACGTCGTTCCGTGACGTCGGGTTCACGTTCGACCCGACACCGTGGTTCACGCACTTCACGTTCGCGAACTACGAGACGGCGTTCTCGACCGCGCTCGGCAACCACCTCGGACGCGCACTGCTCAACAGTGTGTTCATCGGCATCACCGTGACGGTCATCGCGCTGCTCGTCGGCACGAGCGCCGCGTACGCGCTGGCACGGCTCGAGTTCAAGGGGAAGTCGCTCATCGCCGGTGCGATCCTCGCCGCGTCGATGTTCCCGGGCGTCGCGCTCATCTCGCCGCTGTTCCAGCTCTTCACGGACATCGGCTGGATGGGCACGTACCAGGCCCTGATCCTGCCGAGCATCTCGTTCGTGCTGCCCCTGACGGTGTACACGCTCGCGAGCTTCTTCCGGGAGATGCCCTGGGACCTCGAGGAGGCGGCCCGCATCGACGGCTGCACGCGGATCCAGGCGTTCCGACGGATCATCATGCCGCTCGCCGCCCCCGCCGTGTTCACCACCGCGATCCTGGCGTTCATCTCCTCCTGGAACGAGTACCTCATCTCGTCCCAGCTGTCCTCGGACGCCACCCAGCCGGTCACGGTCGCGATCGCGTCCTTCGCCGGGTCGCAGCCGCACCAGGAGCCCTACACGGCGGTGATGGCGGCCGGCACGATCGTGACGATCCCGCTGGTCATCCTCGTGCTCGTGTTCCAGCGGCGCATCGTGGCCGGCCTCACCGCCGGCGGCGTGAAGGGCTGACGGCGATGGCACAGCGCGGCCCCACCCGACCCACCGCCCGGATCGAGGAGGCGATCGGCTTCGTCGGCACCTTCGGCGTCCTGTTCCTCGGGGTGACCGTGTTCTGCGAGGTCACGGGACGGCCGGCGCTCGGCTGGGCCCTCACCCTGCTGGCGGCCGTCGTGGCGATCGTGCTGCTCGACCGCTGGCGGGTGTCCGTGCTCCGGCGGCACCACGAGGCCACCGGCGAGGTGGACGGCGTCGGCGCGGTCCCCGCGCGGACCGCCCCGACCCGCTCGGCCGGCGACGGCGCGGTCTCGGCGCGGACCGCCCCGGCCCGCTCGACCGGCGTCGTCCGGTCCGCACCGGTCGTCCCGGCCGGCCGGACGGCGGACGCGGGTCGCCCGGCGGACGGGTGACGCGCCTCCAGGCCGGACCCATGGGCATCCAGGAGATCGCCACCGTCACCGGACTGTCGAAGTCCACGGTGTCCCGCGCGCTGCGCGGCCTGCCGTCGGTGGCCGGACCGACGATCGACCAGGTGCGGCGGGTCGCCGACGAGCTCGGGTACGTCCCGAGCTCGGCGGCGGCCGGCCTCGCCACCGGCCGGCAGCGCGCCGTCGGCGTCGTCGTCCCGGTGATCGACCGGTGGTTCTACGTCAAGGCGCTCGGCGGGGTCGACGCGGAGCTCCGCCGGGCCGGGCACGACCTGGTGCTGTACAACCTCGGCGGGGCCGGGGGCGACCGCGACCGAGCGTTCCGACGCTCGATGCTCCGGCACCGGGTGGACGCCCTCGTGCTGCTGTCGCTCGTGCTCGACGAGACCGAGCGGACCGAGCTCGAACTCACCCGCCACCCGATGATCGTCATCGGCGGACCGGCCCCGGGGCTGCGGAACGTCGGGGTCGACGACGCGGTGGTGTCGCACCTCGCCGTGCAGCACCTCGCGTCACTGGGGCACCGGTCGATCGCGTACATGGGCGGGCAGGACGAGGACGGGATGAACGTCGCCGTCCCGTACCTGCGGCACGACGGGTTCGTCGACGCCATGACGGCCGCTGGCTGCGACGTCCGGCCCGAGTGGATGGTCGACGGCCGCTTCTCGTTCGCGGGCGGAGCGGACGCCGGCGCCGCGCTGCTCGGCGCCGGGGCCGGCTCCGGCGCCGGGGCCGGCTCCGGCTCCGGGTCCGGCTCCGCGCGACCCACGGCGGTGTTCTGCGCGTCCGACGAGATGGCCCTGGGACTCCTGTTCGCGGCGCAGCGTGCCGGTCTCCGGGTCCCCGAGGACCTCTCCGTGATCGGGGTCGACGGCCACGAGTACGGCGCGACCGTGGGCCTGACCACGGTCGCGCAGGACCCGGAAGCGCAGGGACGGACGGCTGCGCGTGCCGTGCTCGCGGAGGTCGAGGGGCACGGGTCGGAGCCGCTCCGGCCGGCGACCGCGGAGCTCGTGGTGCGGGGGACGACGGCGCCGCCGCGGTGACGCGCAGCGCTGCCGCGGTGACGCGCAGCGCCGCCGCGGTGACGAGTCCGCGCGTAGGGTCGCGGGCATGGAGGTCACGAAGCTCGAACACGCGTGCCAGGTGCTCACCCGCGACGGGGCCCGGCTCGTCCTCGACCCGGGGAACCTCACCCGGCCGGTCGACACCACGGGCGTCGTGGGGGTCGTCGTCACGCACGCCCACCCCGACCACGTCACGCCCGAGCAGGTCCAGCGGATCCTCGCCGCGAACCCCGGCGCCGTCGTCATCGGCCCCGCGGGGGTCGCGGACGCACTCGCGGACGATGGCATCCGGGTCGACGTGGTCACCGACGGGGACGCCCGCACCGTCGGACCGTTCGACCTCACGTTCCACGGCACCCGGCACAACGTCATCCACTCGAGCATCCCCGTGATCGACAACACGGGCGTGCTCGTCGACGGGCGGCTCTTCCACCCCGGCGACGCCTACACGGTCCCCGTCGTCCCGGTCGAGGTGCTCGCGACCCCGATCGGCGCACCCTGGCTGCAGATCGGCGAGCTCATGGACTGGGTCGCCGCGATCGCGCCGAGCCGGGCGTACCCGATCCACGAGGCGACCCTCTCCGAGGTCGGCCTCGGCATGCACGTCGGCCGTCTCCGCGAGGTCGTGGAGCCCGCCGGTGCCGTGACCGTGCTCGCCCCCGGCGACACGACGACCGTCTGACGGACGGTCGCGGTGAGACGGCCTGGAGGCGCGCCTCCCGTCCGTCACGCACCGCCGCGTCACGTCGTGGCCGGGCCGCGGATCGACGGCACACCCGGGCGACACGCCTCGTTTTGGCGCGGAGCGAGCGCTGTGCCATACTTGTCGAGTTGTCGGAACGGCCCCATCGTACAGCGGCCTAGTACGTCGCCCTCTCACGGCGGTAACGCGGGTTCGAATCCCGCTGGGGTCACCAGCAGTGGGTCACCACAGGTGGCTCACTTCCGAGTCCGACAACGAGTGCGTCCCGCTCCCGAGCAGGACCACGGCCCCATCGTACAGCGGCCTAGTACGTCGCCCTCTCACGGCGGTAACGCGGGTTCGAATCCCGCTGGGGTCACCACCGGAACGCCCCGCTCCTCCAGGAGCGGGGCGTTCGTCGTTCCGCGAGCGATGCAGCCCCGGCGGCGCGTCGTCACCGGTCTCGCGTACGGTGAGCGCGTGGAGTTCCCGGGGGAGGCGGATGACGTACGCGGTGCGTCGTCCTCTCCGGGGTCACCCCGGGGTACGCAGGACCAGCAGGACACCACGCCCCGAGCGGGCGGGCGCGCTCCGCGCGCGCTGCCGCACGGAGGCACCGACGGGTCCCCCGGGAACGCCACGCCCCTCGACGTGATCGCGGTCGCCCTCGCCGACGGGTTCCTCGCGGCCGAGGGCTGGGACCTCGCGACGCTCCGGGCGGCGGGTCACGACGTGGTCGGGCCCGAGCGGTCGTTCGTCGGCGCTGCCGTCGTGGCCGCACTCGAGGCGTTCCCGCGACCGCCGACGGACGCGCCCCGAGCCCTCGCCGACGTGCTCGTGACGACGCCCCGGCTCGTCTCCGAGCACGCGCGGCGGATCGGTCGTCGCCCGGTGTCCGTCCTCGCGCGGCGGGTCGCCCCGGTCCAGGCCGGACGACACGTCGAGGGACCGCTGGTCGTCGACACGCTGCCCGAACTCGCTCGCGCGCTCGACCTGACGGTGGGTCGGCTCCTCTGGCTCGCGGACACGAAGGGGTGGAACCGGCGTGCGGACCCCGACGGTCCGTTGCACCACTACCGGCACACGTGGACGGTCCGTCCCGGCCGGACGCCCCGGCTGCTCGAAGCGCCGATGCACCTCCTCCGCCGGGCGCAGCGGACGGTCCTCGACGGGCTGCTCGCGACCCTGCCGGTGCACGAGGCGGCGCACGGCTTCGTCCCTGGGAGGAGCGTCGTGACGAGTGCGGCGCTCCACGTCGGGACGGAGGTCGTCGTGACGATGGACCTCACCGCGTTCTTCGCCACGGTGCGGGCGCCGAGCGTGTACGGCGTGTTCCGGCGCACCGGTCTCGCCGAGCCGGTCGCGCACGTCCTCACCGGGCTGTGCGTGCACGAGGTCCCGCCGCGCGTGCTGCGTGCGATGCCGAGCGGTGGCGCCGGCTCCCTCGACGAACGGTCCGCGCTGCGCCGTGCCCTGGCCGAGGCGCACCTGCCGCAGGGCGCGCCGACCTCGCCGGCGCTCGCGAACCTCGTGCTCCGGCACCTCGACGCCCGCCTCGCCGGGTGGGCCGCTGCTGCCGGAGCGACGTACACGCGGTACGCCGACGACCTGACGTTCAGCGGGGGAGCGGCACTCGCGGCCCGGGTGGGGGCGTTCGTCGCCGGGGTCGAGCGGATCGTGCGGGACCAGGGCCACGCGGTCAACCCGCACAAGACCCGGGTCCGGCGTCGCGGGGTCCGGCAGTCGGTCACCGGCGTGGTCGTCAACGACCGGCTGTCGCCCGGCCGCGCCGAGGTCGACCGACTGCACGCGATCCTGCACAACTGCGTCCGGTCCGGTCCGGACTCGCAGAACCGGGACGGCCACCCGGAGTTCCGCGCGCACCTGCTCGGCCGTATCGGATGGGTCGGGCAGACGCACCCCGGGCGAGCGGCACGGCTCCGGGCGGAGTTCGACCGGATCGACTGGGGCTGACGATCCGGGCCCCGGGGTGGAACGACCGTTCTTCCCCCGTTCGAGGTTCCGCTGAGACACATAGTGAGGTTAGCCTTACCTAACGTGAACAGCGTTACACCTCAGCTCGAAATCCTCGACACCGACCGCGCCGACCGGTACCGCGAGGTCGTGCAGGCCACCGTCGCCCGCACGGCGGACCGGTTCGCCACCGTGTCCTCGCCCACCACCGACACCCCGGCACCGGAGCTCCGCGAGCGGATCGCCGAGGTCGACCTCGACACCCCGCTCGGTACCGCCGAGGCCGCGGCGGACGAGGTCGACCGGCTCTTCAGCGCCGAGGCGGTCTGGTTCCACCACCCCGACTCGCTCGCACACCTCAACTGCCCCGTGGCCCTGCCCGCGGTCGCCGCCGAGGCCGTGCTCGCCGCGGTCAACCCCTCCGTCGACACGTGGGACCAGTCGCGCATCGGCACCGAGATCGAACGCCGGGTGGTCCGATGGGCCGCGGAGACGATCGGGTTCGCGGACGGCGACGGGGTCTTCACCTCCGGTGGGTCGCAGTCGAACCTGCACGCCCTGCTGCTCGCCCGCCAGGCCGCGACCAGCGCGCCCGCCGTGACGGGGCGGCGTGGCCGCCCGGCGCTCGACGACCTCGTCGTGTTCGCCACCGCGTCGAGCCACTTCAGTGTCCGGAAGTCCGCGATGGTCCTCGGGCTCCCGGAGCACGCGGTCGTCGACGTCGCGACGGACCCCTCCGGCAGGATGCGCCCGGACGCCCTGGCCCACGCGGTCGCCGACGCCCGCCGCGAGGGTCGTGTCCCGATGGCCGTCGTCGCCACCGCCGGGACCACCGACCGTGGCTGCATCGACCCGCTCGAGCCGATCGCCGACGTGTGCGACCTCGAGGGCGTCTGGCTCCACGTCGACGCCGCGTACGGCTGCGGGCTGCTCGTGTCTCCGACACGCCGACACCTGCTCGACGGCATCGAGCGAGCTCGGAGCGTCACGGCGGACTTCCACAAGTCGTTCTTCCAGCCGGTGTCCTCGAGCGCACTGCTCATCCGGGAGCCGGCAGACCTCCGACGCGCCGCGTGGCACGCCGACTACCTCAACCCCGAGGACGCCGAGGAGCCGAACCAGGTCGACAAGTCCCTGCAGACGACCCGCCGGCTCGACGCGCTGAAGCTCTGGGCGACGCTCCGGGCGAGCGGGGCCGCCGCGATCGGGCGGGCGTTCGACACCGTGCTCGACGTCGCCGCCCTGGTGCACGAGCACGTCCGACGACACCCCGACCTCGAGCTCGTCGCCCCGACGCAGCTGAGCACCGTGCTGTTCCGCTGGCAGCCGGACGACGTGACCGACGACGAGGCGGACGCCCTCGTCGCCCCGCTCCGGGCTGCGCTCCTGGCCGAGGGACGGGTGCTCGTCGCGAAGACCGTGATCGACGGCCGACCGTGCAACAAGCTGACGCTGCTGAACCCCGGGACGAGGGCGGAGCAGGTCGCCGCGGCGCTCGACCACGTGACCGCGACGGCCGGACGGCTGCACGCCGAGCTGGGGGCAGCGCAGCACGCCGCCCAGCACGACGCCCACCATGCCGCCCAGACGACGGGAGCCGCGCGATGACCGCCAGCACCAGCACCGGCACCAGCACCACGAGCACCGGCCCCACGGACGCCGTGCACGACGTCGTCGGCATCGGCATCGGACCGTTCAACCTCGGTCTCGCCTGCCTCACCGACCCGCTCGACGACCTCGACGCCGTGTTCCTCGACCAGGCCGACGGCTTCGCCTGGCACCACGGCATGATGCTCGACGACGCCACGATTCAGGTCCCGTTCCTCGCCGACCTCGTGACGATGGCTGACCCGACGTCGCCGTTCACGTTCCTCGCCTGGCTCAAGGAGACCCGCAGGCTCTACCCCTTCTACATCCGCGAGTACTTCCACCCCCTGCGCGTGGAGTACGACGCCTACTGCCGCTGGGCCGCCGACCGCCTCGACACGCTGCGGTGGGGTCGCCGGGTCGTCGCCGTCGAGCACGACGAGGCCACCGACACGTTCACCGTCCACGCCGAGACGGCCGACGGACCGGAGCGCTACCGCACGCGCCACGTGGTCCTCGGGATCGGCACCGAGCCCGCAGTCCCCGAGGCGCTGCAGGGGGTCGGCGGCCCGGTCGTGCACTCCGCGGGCTACCTGCACGCCCGCGACGAGCTCCGCCGCGCCGACTCGATCGCGGTCATCGGCAGTGGGCAGTCCGCCGCCGAGGTCTACCGCGACCTGCTCGAGGGCATCCGCGACGGCGGCTACCGCCTCGACTGGATCACCCGCTCGCCCCGGTTCTTCCCGATGGAGGACACCAAGCTCACCCTCGAGATGACGAGCCCCGAGTACACCGACCACTTCCACGCCCTGCCGCACGAGGTCCGCGACCGCCTCGGGCGCGAGCAGCGCGGGCTCTACAAGGGCATCAGCGCCGACCTCGTCGACGAGGTGTACGAGACGCTCTACCGCACCAGTGCGCGCGGCCCCGTCCCGACGACCCTCCGGACCGACACGAGCGTCGTCGCCGCCGAGTGGCTCCCCGACCGGGACCGGTACACCCTGACCCTGCGGCACGGACAGCTCGGCACCGAGGCGACCCACGAGGTCGCCCGGCTCGTCCTCGCGACCGGCTACCGCCCGCGCACGCCCGACTTCCTCGCCCCGGTCGAGCACCTCGTGGCCCGCGACGAACGGGGTCGGTTCGCGGTCGCGCGCGACCTCCACGTCGACACGCTCGGCGGCCGTCTGTGGGTGCAAAACGCGGAGGAGCACACACACGGCCTCACCGCCCCTGACCTCGGCATGGGTGCCTGGCGGAACGCCTCGATCATCCGGTCCGTCACGGGGCGCGCCGTGTACGGCCTGGAGGAACGGATCGCCTTCCAGGAGTTCGGCCTGCCCGGTGGGCGGCCGGCCCCACAGCCGCGGGTCACCACCGACGCGCCGGCGACCGCCCGACCGGTGGACGGCGCGGCCGCGGCCGCTCGCCGCGCGACCGCGGGGGTCTCGGCGTGAGCGCCCCCGCGACGCTCGCCGACACGGCGGACGCCGCCACGGGCCTCCCGTCCGTCCAGCCCGTCGACCCGGACCGGGACGCCGCCGTCGTCCAGACGTGGCTCGCACACCCGGCGTCCGTGTGGTGGGGGATGTCCGACCACGACGTCCCGGCGGTGCGCGCGTCCCTGCGCGCCGTGCAGGACGACCCCGCGCAGCAGGGCTGGCTGCTCCACCGACACGGTGCGCCGATCGCGTACGCCGAGACGTACGACCCGGCCGTGGTGCTGCTGACCGACGTGTGGGACGCCGTACCCGGCGACGTCGGGATGCACCTGCTCGTCGCGCCGCCGCCCGCCGACACCGCACCGGGCGGCGGGCGGGTGCACGGCCTCACCACCGCCGTGATGCGCGCCGTCGTCGAGCACTGCCGTGACGCGCTCGGCGCTCGCCGGGTCGTGGTCGAGCCGGACGTCCGGAACACGGCGGTGCAGCGGAAGAACGCCGAGGTCGGGTTCCGGGCGCTCCGCGTGGTCGACGTCGACGGCAAGCGGGCGATGCTGTCGGTGCTCGACACGGCACGGATCGGGGTGCCCGACGACGACGGCCCGGCGGCGCACCTCCGCCCCGAGCACCTCGAGCCGGCCGAGCGGCACCTCGTCGCCAAGGCGATCGCCGAGTTCACCCACGAACGACTGGTCAGCCCGCGCCCGGACGGCGGGGAGTGGGTACTCGACGCCGGCGACTCGACCTACCGCTTCCGCGCTCGCGTGCACGCGCTCGAGCACTGGTCGATCGACGAGCCGTCGCTCACCCGCACCCGCGACGGCCGCCCGGCACCGCTCGACGCACAGGACCTCGTGCTCGCCCTGCACCACGTCCTCGGCATCCCCGACGAGCTCCTCGGCACCTACCTCGAGGAGATCGCATCGACCCTCGCGAGCGCCGCCGCGAAGCACCGCCGCGGTGGACCGTCCGCCGCACAACTCGCCCGCGGCCGGACGGACGGCGACGTCGTCGCGTCGTTCCAGGACGCCGAGGCCGCGATGACCGAGGGGCACCCCGCGTTCGTCGCCGCCAACGGCCGCATCGGGTTCGGACTCGACGAGTACCGGGCCTACGCGCCGGAGTCCGGCGGCCGCTTCCGCTACCGGTGGCTCGCCGCCCGCCGGGAGCACACGCACCTGGCGCTCGCCGCGGGCCGCACCGAGGGAGCCCACTGGCAGGCCGAACTCGACCCGGCCACCATCGACCGGTTCCGGGACACGCTCGAACGACGCGGGCTCGACCCGGACGAGTACACGTGGTTCCCGGTGCACCCGTGGCAGTGGCAGCACCGGATCGCAGTCACCTTCGCGCCGGACCTCGGCCGGCAGGACCTCGTCGACCTCGGCGAGGGACCGGACGACCACCAGCCGCAGCAGTCCATCCGCACGGCGTTCAACCGGTCGCGTCCGGAGCGCTCGTACGTGAAGACGGCGCTCGCCGTGCAGAACATGGGGTTCCTCCGCGGGATGTCACCCGCGTACATGCGGAGCGCGCCGGCCGTGAACGACTGGGTCGCCGAGCTGGTCTCCGGTGACCCGGTGCTCGCCGACGCCGGGTTCTCGGTGCTCCGCGAGCACGCCGCCATCGGCTACACCGGCGACGCGTACCACCGCGTCGACGTGGTCTCGCCACAGCGCAAGATGCTCGCCGCGCTCTGGCGCGAGAGCCCGGTGCCCCTGCTCCATCCCGGGGAGCGGCCGACCACGATGGCCGCACTGCTGCACCGGGACGCTCGGGGCCGGTCCGTCGCCGCGGCCCTCGTCGAGCAGTCCGCGCTGGACGCGGCCACGTGGGTGCGCCGGTACCTCGACGCCTACCTGCGGCCGGTCGTCCACTGCCTCACCGAGCACCAGCTGCTGTTCATGCCGCACGGCGAGAACCTCGTGCTCGTCCTGCGCGACGGGGCAGTGTCCCGGGTGTTCATGAAGGACATCGGGGAGGAGGTCGTGGTCGTCGGAGACGTCCCGGTGCCGGTGGGGACCGAGCGGATCGTGCAGCCGGTGGACGACGACGAAGCGGCGCTCGGCGTGTTCACCGACGTGTTCGACGGGGTGCTCCGGTACCTCGCAGCGATCCTCGACGAGGACGGGGTGCTGCCGGGTGTGGTGTTCTGGCGGCTCGTCGGGGAGTGCGTGGACGCTGCCGCAGTCGGACGGGCGCGGCCGATCGACCTCCGCGTGCCGGACTTCGAGCACTCGTGCCTGAACCGGTTGCAGCTGAAGAACACCGTGCAGATGGTCGACCTGACCGGGCAGACGGAGTCGCTCATCCGGGCGGGGCGGATGCCGAACCCGATCGGACGGCGCTGACGGCGGGGCGTCGGCCTGGCGCTGCCACCGGGAGCCTGGAAAGGTCGGACCATGCCCTCCGCCGTGCAGCTCATCCGGTCCGCAGCGCTGAGCGACGTCGCGGAGTACGCGTACGCCGCGACGGCACCGGCGGGGGCACGGCTCGTGTTCCTCGCCGGAGCCTGCCCCCTCGACGCCGACGGCCGGACCGTGGCCGTGGGGGACCACGCCGGACAGGCCGGACAGTGCATCGCGAACCTGCGGACGGCACTCGCCGCCGCGGGTGCGTCGGTCGAGGACCTCATCAGCACCCGGGTGCTCGTCGCGTCGTCGCGGCAGGCGGACCTCGTGACGGCGTGGGAGGTCGTGCGGCGGGCGATGGGCGACCACGACGTGCCGAGCACGCTGCTCGGCGTCACCGTGCTCGGGTACGACGACCAGCTCGTGGAGATCGAGGCGGTCGCAGCGGTCGTCGACTGAGCAGTGCCCGGCGTCAGCCGATCAGTGCCGCCGCGAGTCGGTCAGCGGCGCCCGGGTCGGCCTGGGGCAGGAAGAGCGAGGGTTCGACGAGTTCGACCTCCAGCACGAGCGAGGACCCGTCGTCCGCGCGGACGAGGTCGACCCGGGCGTACGGCAGGACGCCGAACCGGGCGGCGACGACGGCCACGGCCGCCCGGGCGACCTCGACCTGCTCGGCCGTCGCCACGTGCGGCGCGTTCACCTCGGCGGCGAACAGGTCCTCGATGAGCGCGGCCTCGGGCAGGGCGACCCGCTTGCTCGCCGCGTGGCTGTACGCGCCGCCGAGGAACACGACCGGCCACTCGCCCTCGACCGGGACGGAGTGCACGAACGGCTGGACGAGCACGACCTGGCCGGCGTCGTGCAGCGCCCGCACGTGGTCGGCGGCAACGCCGTGCTGCGTCGGCCAGTACGACGCCGCCCCGCGACTCCCGGCGCCCACCGCGGGCTTCACGACGAACCGGCCGTCGGGGAACGCCGGGGTCTCGCCGGGTCGGACGAAGGTGGTCGTTGTGATCGGGACCCCGGCGTCGGCGAGCTCGCGGAGATACTGCTTGTCGGTGCTCCAGAGGACCGCGGGCAGCGGGTTGACGAGCTCGGTCTGCTGCGCCACCCGGCGCAACCACGCGACGAACTCGTCGAGCCGGTCGTCGTAGTCCCATGTGGACCGCAGGACGACCCGGTCGTGGGCGGACCAGTCGACGTCGGGGTCGTCCCAGTCCACGACGTCGACGGTGACACCCGTCCGTCGGAGTGCGGCGAGCGCGAGGTCCTCGTCCTCGTCGAGCCCGCGAGCGGGGGCGGTGGTGACCCAGGCCAGGGTGGAGATGCGCACTCCGCCAGTGTGGCGGCTCCGAGCACGCGGCGCGCTACAGTGCACCCGCCGCAATTCCGTGCCCGTGCCCGCGCCCGCGCCCGCGCCGTCGTCCCTCGAAAGGAGACCCGTGCCCCACGACCGACCCGTCCACCTCCGCTGGCGCTTCCTCGGCCTCGTCGCCGTCGGCGGTGCGATCGGCACCGGCCTCCGCGCACTGCTCGCCGCCGCGTTCCCGCCCGGGCAGGGGATCAGCTGGACGATCCTCGCGATCAACGTCGTCGGTGCGTTCTGCCTCGGGCTGCTGCTCGAGGCCCTCGCGCACCGCGGTCCCGACGTCGGCCGACGCCGCGGGCTCCGGTTGTTCGTCGGGACGGGCGTGCTCGGCGGCTTCACGACGTACAGCACCCTCGCGGACGACACCGCGCAGCTGCTCGACGCCGGTCGCTGGACGGCCGGGAGCGGCTACGCGCTCCTGTCGGTCGTGCTCGGACTCGCGGCGGTGGTCGCCGGGTTGTGGCTCGCCGCGGTGCTGCGGCCGCGTCGCGTGGGGGGTGCCTCGTGAACCCGCTCGAACTCCTGGTCATCGCGGTCGGGGGCGGGGTGGGGGCAGCCCTGCGCTTCGTGCTCGACGGTGCCGTGAAGGCCCGTGTGACCGCGTTCCCGCTCGGCACGCTCGTCATCAACGTCTCCGGTTCGCTCGTGCTCGGCGTCCTCACGGGGGCGGGACAGTCCGGAGCACTGGCCCTCCCGGTGGTCGCCGTGCTCGGGACGGGCATGATGGGTGGGTACACGACGTTCTCGACGGCGAGCGTCGAGACCGTGCAGCTCCTCCGATCCGGCAAGCCCCGGCTCGCCGTCCTGAACGGCCTCGGGATGCTCGTCGTCTCGGTCGGCGCAGCCGCGCTCGGCCTGCTCATCGGAAGGAACACATGACCTCGGAACGCCCCGGCGAACTCGTCCTCGTCCGTCACGGAGAGACGGAGTGGTCGAAGAGCGGGCAGCACACCGGCCGCACTGACATCCCGCTCACCGAGCACGGTGTCGAGCAGGCGGAGCGCGCCGGCCGGTACCTCGCGGACCGCTCCTTCGCGCTCGCGCTGTCGAGCCCCCTGCAGCGTGCTCGACGCACCGCGGAGCTGGTCGGGGTGGACCCGGAGCTCGACGAGGACCTCTACGAGTGGGACTACGGCGCGTACGAGGGGCTGACCACACCGCAGATCAAGGTGCTGCGCCACGGCCCGTGGGACCTCTGGACCGACGGGGTGCCCGCTGGCGAGACCCCCGGTGAGAACGCCGCCGAGGTCCGGGTCCGGGTCGAGCGCGTCCTGAACCGTGTCCGTCCGGTGCTCGCCGAGGGTGACGACGCGATCGTGGTCGCGCACGGGCACGTCCTCCGCGCGCTCGGGGCCGCCTGGATCCGTCTGGCACCGCAGGACGGGGCGGTGCTCAAGCTCGGCACCGCGACGGTGAGCTCGCTCGGCTACGAGCACGGCCGCCCCGTCATCGACTCCTGGAACGTCGAGCCGCGCGACTGAGCTCCCGCCGGAACCAGGGTCCGGACACCACACCGTGGTACCGCGCGGTGCTGTGTCCGGACCCTGGTTCCGCGCGTCCGCCTCAGACGGTCGGGATCGCGCTCGTCGCACCCAGCGGACGGCCCCGGCGACGCTCGATCGCGCGTCCGACGAGGAGCAGCGCCACGCTGACGAGCGCCCCGAGCACGGTCTGCGCGATGCGGTCGAGTGCAAGGAGCTCCGGCGCCTCGGGCAGGCTCAGCCACGACACCGCGAGGGCGAGCGGCGTGAGGAAGAGCAGCGTCACGGCATAGCGCCGCGCGACGAAGATCTCGGCGAAGAACTGCCCCACCACGGCGATCACGACGATCCACCACACGCTCGGCTCGAGCAGCAGGATGCCGACCGCGATGACCGTGCCGCCGACGGTCCCGATGACACGCTGCCACGCACGGCGGAGCGTGTGCCGCTGCCGGAGCGCCGGGAGCGTCGACACGACCGCGATCACCGCCCAGTAGGGGTGCCCGAGCCCGGGGAGGGCCTCGGCGATGCCACCCGCCACGAGGGACCCGACGACGTTGAGGGCGACGGTCTCGCGGAGTGCCGGGGTGCGGAGGACGTCGAGGGAGCGGTGCTTCCGCGGCGCGAGCGGCCGGAACCGGTGCGGTGCCCGCGGGTGGAGCACCCGTCGGAGCACGGCGCCCGACATCGCCACCGCCCACGCCCACGCGACCGAGCAGACGATGACCACCAGCACCGTCGGGACGTCGGCCGGCCGGAGCGGCACGAGCGCGGACACCACGAACGCGAACACCGGGAAGATCGGCTGTGCGGGGATCGTCCGGAGCACGGTGAGCGTGCACACGGCGACGACGAGCACGACCACGAGTCCGACCGCCTGCAGCCAGAGCGGGTGCCCGAGGAGCGCGACGCCCACGCCCGCGAGCATGCTTACGGTCTGCAGTGCCCCGGCGACACCCGTCGTGACGGCGCGCTGCCGGTAGGGCTCGGTCGCACCGAAGATCGCGGTGAACCCGGCGAACATCGCGAACGCCGCATAGCCGGGCATCCCGAGGGTGATGAGCACGGCGAGCGGAGCGCCACCGGCGATCGCGGCGCGTGCTGCGCCCTCGAGGTTAACGGTCCGGGTCGAGTGCGCAGGTGTCGTCATGTCGTGACCCATCTTCCCACCGCGACGGGTGTCGCCGACCCGCGCCGTGCCACCCGGCGGTGGGGGCAACCCGCCCTGAGGCTCATGGCGGGGCCCGCCACGGGCCTCCAGGCAGTGCGGACGCACGTTGGTATACCAACCTGCTAGAGTGACCCCCACGAGCCGCGACAGCGGCGTACCGACGTCAACGAGGAAGGGCCGGGCCGATGGGAAAGACGCTCGCCGAGAAGGTGTGGGACGACCACGTCGTGGTCAAGGGCGAGGACGGCAAGCCGGACCTCCTCTACATCGACCTCCACCTCGTGCACGAGGTCACGAGCCCGCAGGCGTTCGACGGTCTGCGCCAGGCCGGCCGGCCGGTGCGACGGCTCGACCTGACGATCGCGACCGAGGACCACAACACGCCGACCCTCGCGATCGACCGGCCCATCGCCGACCCGACGAGCCGCACCCAGATCGAGACGCTCCGCCGCAACTGCGCGGAGTTCGGTGTCCGCCTGCACTCGCTCGGCGACAAGGAGCAGGGGATCGTCCACGTGGTCGGTCCGCAGCTCGGGCTGACCATGCCGGGCATCACCGTCGTGTGCGGCGACTCCCACACGTCGACCCACGGCGCGTTCGGCGCGATGGCGTTCGGCATCGGCACGTCCGAGGTCGAACACGTGCTCGCGACGCAGACCCTGCCGCTCAAGCCCTTCAAGACGATGGCGATCACGGTCGAGGGGACCCTGCGCCCCGGCGTGACGGCGAAGGACATCATCCTCGCGGTCATCGCGGAGATCGGCACCGGCGGCGGGCAGGGCTACGTGCTCGAGTACCGCGGCTCCGCGATCCGCGCGCTCTCGATGGAGGGCCGCATGACGATCTGCAACATGTCGATCGAGGCCGGCGCCCGCGCGGGCATGGTCGCTCCCGACCAGACCACCTACGACTACGTCCAGGGCCGCGACCACGCGCCGACCGGGCAGGACTGGGACGACGCCGTCGCGTACTGGGAGACCCTGCGCACCGACGACGACGCGGTGTTCGACGCCGAGGTGTTCATCGACGCCGACGAGCTCGAGCCCTTCGTCACCTGGGGCACCAACCCCGGTCAGGGCGTCTCGCTGTCCGAGAACGTGCCGGACCCGTCCGACTACAGCGACCCGAACGACCAGGCCGCCGCGTCGCGCGCGCTGGAGTACATGGACCTGCAGGCCGGCACGCCGATGAAGGACATCGCCGTCGACGCGGTGTTCATGGGCTCGTGCACGAACTCCCGCATCGAGGACCTCCGGGCCTTCGCGTCGATCATCCAGGGCCGCACGAAGGCCGAGGGTGTCCGCGTGATGGTGGTGCCGGGCTCCGCGCGCGTCCGGCTCGAGGCCGAAGCCGAGGGGCTGGACAAGGTGTTCACGGACTTCGGAGCCGAGTGGCGGTTCGCCGGCTGCTCGATGTGCCTCGGCATGAACCCCGACCAGCTCGCGCCGGGGGAGCGCTGCGCCTCCACCTCGAACCGCAACTTCGAGGGCCGGCAGGGCAAGGGCGGGCGGACCCACCTCGTGTCGCCGCTCGTCGCCGCCGCCACCGCTGTGCGCGGGACGCTGTCGAGCCCGTGGGACCTGGAGACCGACGATGCGATCGCATCGGTGACCGACGACGCCGCGACGGCGACGACCGCTGAAGGAGCGAACTGATGGACAAGATCACCACCGTCTCCGGGATCGCCGCGCCGCTCAAGCGCTCGAACGTCGACACCGACCAGATCATCCCCGCGGTCTACCTCAAGCGCGTCACGAAGACCGGCTTCGAGGACGCCCTGTTCGCCGGATGGCGCCAGGACCCCGACTTCGTGCTGAACCAGCCCGAGTACCAGGGCGCGAAGGTCCTGGTCGCCGGGCCCGACTTCGGCACCGGATCGTCCCGCGAGCACGCCGTCTGGGCGCTCCGCGACTTCGGGTTTCAGGTCGTCGTGTCGTCCCGGTTCGCGGACATCTTCAAGGGCAACGCCGGCAAGCAGGGGCTCGTCACGGCGATCGTGACCGAATCGGAAGTCGAGGCGCTCTGGGCCGAGATCGAGCGGAACCCCGGGGTCTCCGCGACGGTCGACCTCGAGGCGCAGCGCGTGTCGCTGGGCGATGTGGACGTGCCCTTCGAGATCGACGCTTACACTCGTTGGCGGTTGATGGAAGGGCTCGACGACATCGGGCTCACCCTCCGTGACGAGACCGCGATCACGGAGTTCGAATCCCGCCGCTCCCGTTGGCGGCCGAAGACATTGCCGGTGAAGTAGTGAACTCTCTCGTACAGGACGCCGCAGCCGCTGGGGCTCGCGTGGGGCTCAAGTCGGACGAGATCGTCATCCGTGGCGGCAAGCCGCTCGTGGGACGCATCGAGGTCCGCGGGGCCAAGAACCTCGCGACGAAGGCCATGGTGGCGGCACTCCTGGGCGACACCCCGTCGATCCTCAAGGACGTCCCGGACATCTCCGACGTCAAGGTCGTCCGCGGCCTGCTCGAGGTCCACGGCGTGCGCATCACGGATCCTGCACGAGGCGAGCTCATCCTCGACCCGTCGAACGTCGAGTCGGCGCACTTCGCCGAGATCGACGCGCACGCCGGGTCGAGCCGCATCCCGATCCTGTTCTGCGGCCCGCTGCTGCACAAGCTCGGCGAAGCGTTCATCCCCGACCTCGGCGGCTGCCGCATCGGCGACCGCCCGATCGACTTCCACCTCGACGCCCTCCGGGCGATGGGTGCCGTGGTCGACAAGCAGGTCAACGGCATCCACCTGACGGCACCGGACGGTCTGCGCGGCGCGAAGATCGAGCTGCCCTACCCGAGCGTCGGCGCGACCGAGCAGGTGCTGCTCTCGTCCGTCCTCGCCACGGGTGTCACCGAGCTCCGCAACGCCGCGATCGAGCCCGAGATCATGGACCTCATCGCGATCCTGCAGAAGATGGGCGCGATCGTCACTGTCGAGCCGAACCGCACGATCTTCATCGAGGGCGTCGAGTCGCTCCGCGGCTACACGCACCGCGCGATCAACGACCGCAACGAGGCCGCGAGCTGGGCCTCGGCCGCGCTCGCGACCAACGGCGACATCTTCGTCGAGGGCGCGAAGCAGCAGGAGCTCATGACGTTCCTCAACGTCTTCCGCAAGGTCGGCGGCGGGTTCGACATCCAGGAGGACGGCATCCGCTTCTACCGCGAGCGCGAGGTCCTCCGCCCCGTGGTCGTCGAGACGGACGTGCACCCCGGGTTCATGACGGACTGGCAGCAGCCGCTCATCGTGGCACTCACGCAGGCGGACGGCCAGAGCATCGTGCACGAGACCGTCTACGAGAACCGCTTCGGCTTCACCGACGCGCTGAACGAGATGGGCGCCGACATCGTCGTCCACAAGGAGGGGCTGCCCGGACACGACCGTCGCGTCGCCCGCCGCCCGTTCGAGCAGGCCGCGGTCATCACCGGTCCGACCACGCTCCACGCCGCGGACGTCCGCGTGCCGGACCTCCGCGGTGGCTTCAGCCACCTCATCGCGGCCCTGACCGCCGAGGGAGAGTCGCGCATCTCCAACGTCGGCATCATCAGCCGGGGCTACGAGCACTTCATCCCGAAGCTCCGCAAGCTCGGCGCCGACTTCGACTTCGCCGGCTGAGCGTCGTGGCTGCTTCGGGTGACGGCCTGGAGGCGCGGCGCGGCTCCGCCTCGCAGGTCTCGACCGGTCTGCCCAACCCTGGGCGCCGGTGGCGCCGCGGTGAGCTGAACACCGCGTTCCGCATCACCGCGTCGGTGGTGATCCCGGTCTTCCGGTTCTCCGCGCGCTACCACTGGCACGGGCCGAAGCGCCTGCCCGAGGGCGGCGCCTTCGTGCTCGCACCGAACCACTTCACGAACATCGACCCGCTCGTGGTGGGCACGGCCGTCTGGCTGTCCCGCCGCGCGCCGCGGTTCCTGGCGAAAGCGTCGCTCTTCAAGGTCCCGGTGTTCGGCAAGCTCATGTCCGGCATGGGGCAGATCCCGGTCGAACGCTCCGGCCGGACCCGGCTCAGCGACCCGCTCGGCGGCGGCAAGTCCGTCATCGAGCAGGGCGGTGCGATCATCGTGTACCCCGAGGGCACGCTGACCCGTGACCCCGACCTCTGGCCGATGCGCGGGAAGACCGGCGCGGTCCGGATCGCGCTCGAGAACGACGTGCCGCTCATCCCCATGGCCCACTGGGGCACGCAGGGGATCATGGCGCGCTACGGGAAGAAGCTGAAGTTGTTCCCGCCGACCCGTGTCGACGTCATCGTCGGCGACGAGGTCGACCTCTCGGCCTACCGCGGTCGTCCGATCGACCAGCAGATGCTCGTCGAGGCGACCGGGATCGTCATGCAGCGCATCACCGAGCTGCTCGAGGAGCTCCGCGGCGAGCAGGCGCCGGCGACCCGCTGGGACCCGGCCGCGAACAACCAGAAGGAGACCGGCAAGTTTGAGTGACCAGGGACCGGGCCTCCGCCCGCACGAGGACCACCCGGACCCCGCGGTCGCCGCGCCCGGAGCCGTCGACACCGCAGCGATCCGCGTGGTCATGCAGACGACCGACAAGCCGCGGGTCGCCGTGATCGGCGCCGGCAGCTGGGGGACCACGTTCGCGAAGGTGCTCGCCGAGGGCGGGGCCGACACCATCGTGTGGGCGCGTCGCCCCGAGGTGGCGCGCGAGATCACCGAGACGAAGCGGAACTCGGAGTACCTGCCCGGCATCAACCTGCCGCGGACGCTCACCGCCTCGACGTCGCTGTCCGCCGTGCTCGACGGTGCACAGCAGGTCTACGTGTCGGTGCCGTCGCAGTCGCTGCGGTCGAACCTCGCCGCGATCGCGCCGCTCCTGCCCGAGGACGTCCCGGTCGTCAGCCTCATGAAGGGCGTCGAGAAGGCCACCGGGCTGCGGATGAGCGAGGTCCTGCACGAGGGACTCGGCATCGACCGTGACCGCATCGCCGTCGCGAGCGGTCCGAACCTCGCCCTCGAGATCGCTCGACGGCAGCCCACCGCGGCCGTCGTGTCGTCGTCGTCGCTCGACACCGCGACCGCGGTCGCCGCGGTCGCCACGAACCCGTACTTCCGGTCGTTCATCAACACCGACGTGATCGGCACCGAGTTCGGCGGTGTGCTGAAGAACCTCATCGCGGTCGCCATCGGCATCGTGGACGGCGTCGGCTACGGCGAGAACACGAAGGCGTCGATCATCACGCGCGGCCTCGCCGAGATGACCGAGTTCGCGGTGTCGCTCGGCGCGCAGCCCTCGACGCTGTCCGGTCTGGCCGGCCTCGGCGACCTCATCGCCACCTGCCAGTCGCCGCTGTCCCGCAACAACACCGCGGGCCGCCTGCTCGGTCAGGGCTACCGCTTCGACGAGGTCGTCCGGCAGATGAACCAGACCGCCGAGGGGCTCGCGTCCGTCGCGCCGATCCTCGAGCTCGCGGCCGCGAACGGCGTCGACATGCCCATCGTCAGCCAGGTGGGCGAGGTCCTCGCCGGTAGGCTCGACCCGCGCAACATCGCGCCGCACCTCACCGAGACCGACGAGCCCCAGGGCGAGTGACGGGTCCGCGACCACCCAGGGGGTCCTCCATGGCCAAGACCACCGTCGCCGTCCTCTTCGGCGGCCGTTCCAGCGAGCACGCGATCAGTTGCGTGACCGCCGGCGGGATCATGGACGTCGTCGACCGGGACGCCTACGACATCGTGCCGATCGGGATCACGAAGGACGGCGCGTTCACCCTGCAGGTCGACGACCCGGCGCGCTGGGCGATCCACGACCGCCACCTGCCCGAGGTCCTCGACAACGGCACCCGGGTGGCCTTCCCGACCTCCCCGGCGTCGCGGGACCTCGTCGTGTCGCACGCCGACGGCGCGGTCACGACGGTGCCCGACGTCGACGTGGTGTTCCCGATCCTGCACGGTCCGTTCGGCGAGGACGGCACGATCCAGGGTCTGCTCGAGATCGCCGGCCTGCCGTACGTCGGCGACGGGGTGCTCGCGAGCGCCCTGGCGATGGACAAGCACGTGGCGAAGGCCGTGCTCGAACACGCCGGCCTGCGGGTCGCTCCGTGGACGACCGTGCTCCGTCGGCAGTGGGCGTCCGACCCGGTGGACGTCGCCGAGTCGGTGGCCGCGCACGGGTTCCCGGTGTTCGTGAAGCCTGCCCGGGCCGGTTCGAGCATGGGCGTCTCGCGCGTGGACGAGCCGTCGCAGCTCGGTGCCGCGATGGACCTGGCGTTCGAGCACGACTCGAAGGTGATCGTCGAGCCGCGGGTGGTCGGCCGCGAGGTCGAGGTCGCCGTGCTCGAGGGCCGCGACGGAGTGCCGCGCACGAGCCTCCCCGGCGAGATCGTCGTGCCGGAGGACGGCTTCTACGACTTCGAGTCGAAGTACCTCGGCGGCGACGAGTCGCTGCTGTGCCCGGCGCCCCTGACCGACTCGCAGACCGACGAGATCCGCTCCATCGGTGCCCGCGCGTTCGAGGCCGTCGGCGGGGCCGGGCTCGCCCGGGTCGACTGCTTCCTGACCGACGACGGCTTCGTGGTCAACGAGGTGAACACGATGCCGGGGTTCACGCCGCTGTCGATGTACCCGCGCTGCTGGGCGGCCACGGGTGTCTCGTACGGCGAGCTCGTCACCGAGCTCATCGAGCTGGGCCGCGCCGCCGTCCGCTGAGCCGCCGCGCCGCGAGCGGCCCGCGCGCGGCTGTCGCTCATGCGAAAGCGACAGTCCGCGGCCCGTTGACGCCGCCGATCTGTCGCTCTTGCGAAAGCGACGGGTCGCAACTGTCGCTTTCGCGGACCGGATGCTCTCGGGCGTCCTCCGTTCGACGACGGAGAGCGTCAGCCGTTGACCTCGGACGGGTCGAGGCATCGGTGCCCGTCCTTCGGCAGCGTCGACACCGCGGTCCCGATGTCCTGCAGGACCTGGTCGGTCGCCTTCGAGGACTCGATGACGACCTGCACCGCAGGAGACCGGCCGAAGGTCGTGTACACGATCTGCGCGCCACGGTCGTCCCGGATCCAGTCGACCGACCCCTTCGAGAAGCACGGCAGGTCGGACACGGTCGGCACCGCGACGCCGCAGTGGTAGATCGCCACAGCCGGGTCGCCCCACGCGGCGGTCGACTGGGCGTCGGTGTTCCGCAGCGCGGCGTCCTGGCCGACGACGCTCGGCAGCCGCACCTGGGCGTCGGCGCACGCAGCGACGTTCGCGGACGGTGCCGCGGTCATCGAGACGGCGTTCGTGCACCCGGTGAGCCCGGCGGCGAGGGCGATCGCCACACCGACGATCGCGGTGGTGCGGGTGGTGCGGCGAGCGGTGTCCATCGACGTCCAGGCTACCGTTCTCGTGTGGACGCGCAGCACCGGGACCAGCCCGCACCGACCGTGGGGGAGGTCGGCGAGCTCGACGTCCTCGACCGCATCGTCCGACGACTCCCGGTCGGCGACCCGATGGTCGGCCCCGGTGACGACTGCGCGGTCCTCGCCGCTCCCGACGGCCGGTACGTCGTGACCACGGACATGATGGTGCACGGCCCGGACTTCCGCTGGGCGTGGTCCTCGCCGGAGGACATCGGCTGGAAGGCCGCCGCGACGAACCTGTCCGACGTCGCCGCGATGGGGGCCCGGCCGACCGGGCTCGTCATCGCGCTCGCGGCCCCGCAGGACACGCCGGTGACCGTGCTCGAACGGTTCGCCGACGGGGTGCGCCTCGCGGTCGAGGCCCTCGCCCCCGGCTGCGGCGTCGTCGGCGGCGACCTCTCCACCTCGTCGACGTTCACGGTCGCGGTCACCGCGTTCGGTGACCTCGCCGGTCACGCGCCGGTGCTCCGGTCGGGCGCACGCCCCGGTGACGTCGTCGCCGTGTCCGGAGAGCTCGGCCGCGCCGGCCGCGGGCTCGCACGGCTCTTCCGCGACGGGGTGGACGGGTCCGGGGAGCCCTCGCGCACCGCGACGGTCGCGAGCGGTGCCGACGCCGATCCGGACGTCGCCCGGCAGCGACGCCCGGTCCCGCCGATCGGTGACGGTGTGCTCGCGGCGGAGACCGGCGCGACCGCGATGCTGGACCTCTCGGACGGGCTGGCGATCGACGGTGGACGGCTGGCGCGGGCGAGCCGGGTGACGCTCGACCTCGATCCGCGGGCGGTCCCGGACGCGTTCGCCCTGCACGGCGGCGAGGACCACGGGCTCCTCGCGACGTTCCCCGCCGAGGCCGTCCTGCCCGGGGGCTTCCGCCGCGTCGGGGAGGTGCGGGACCGGGCCGGGCACGACGTCCTCCGCGGCGGCGAACCGGTCCCGACGACGGGCTGGGACCCCTACGCGGACTGGGACGGTGCGACGGGCTGAGCTGCGCGCGCACCGCGGCGCACCGCGCGCGAGACGACCTGCCACGCGACCTGTCCCGCCCCGTCGGCGGAGGCGAGCGGAGCTGACGGAACCGATCCGTGCCTCCAGGCCGGCCACACTATGAGCGTGACGCTCAGACGGCGGCGACCACGGCCTCCCACGCGACGGTCTCCCCGTAGCTGCGCTTGCTGAACGGCTCGAGCCCCGCCGGCCACGTCGGCTCCGGGGACCGCTTGCTGCGCTCCACGACGACCACGGCGTCGCGCGTCAGCCGTGGCACGAGTGCCTCGAGCACCTCGCCGATCTCGTGCTCGGTGACCTCGTACGGCGGGTCGATGAACACCAGGTCGAACGTCCGCACCGTCTGCCGCAGGAACCCGAGCGCGGGTTGCGCGTGCACGTCGATCCGCACGCCGGGCACGCGCTTCTGCACCGCGCGGGCGTTCTCCTTGCACGCCGCCGCCGCGCCGGACGCGCGGTCGACGAGGACGACCTCGACCGCGCCACGCGACGCCGCCTCGAGCCCGAGGGCGCCCGTGCCCGCGTAGAGGTCGGCCACCGCCGTGTCGTCGACCAGCCCCCGCGACTCGAGCGACGAGAACAGCGCCTCGCGCACGCGGTCGCTCGTCGGCCGGGTGCCGGACTTCGGCACCCGGAGCGTCGTGGAGCCGGCGGCGCCGGCGATGATGCGGGTCATGCAGCCACCGTATCGGCCCGGGACGACGCCCCGGCGTTCTCCACAGGCCGGCCTGGAGGCACGGTGCGCGTCGGCCGTGCCGGGTAGCGTTGTCGTGTGGTCACCACCGGTCCGAACGCTGCCCCGGCCGCGCCCGTTCCGTCTGCCGACGGCGGGCTCGACAGCCGACTGTCGAGCGTGCTCGGCGGCCGGACCGCGAGCGCCGTCGAGAAGGCCTTCGGGTACCGCACGGTGGGGGAGCTCCTCGAGCACGCGCCGCGCCGGTACGCCGAGCGTGGCGCCCTGACCGCGCTGGACTCGCTCGCGATCGGCGAGTCGGTGACCATCGTCGCCGAGGTCGTCGACGTCCGCGAACGCACGATGCGTGCCCGTCGCGGGTCGATCCTCGAAGCCAAGATCGGCGACGGCAAGGGCCTGCTCACGCTCACGTTCTTCAACCAGGGCTGGCGCACGAAGGACCTCGTGCCCGGTGCGCGCGGGGTCTTCGCCGGCAAGGTCGGCGACTACCGCGGCGCCCGGCAGCTCGCGCACCCCGACTACGAGCTGTTCGACCGCGACGACCCCCGGTCCCTGGCGGACCCCGGCTCGGACGAAGCCATCCGCTGGTCGCGGCAGCCGATCCCGATCTACCCGGCCACCGCGTCGCTGTCGTCGTGGCAGATCGCGAAGGCCATCGGCGTGGTGCTCGACACCCTGCCCGACCTCGACGACCCGATCCCGGCGTCCGTCCGCGCCCGGCTCGACCTCGTCCCCTACCGACGTGCGCTCGAACTGCTGCACCGCCCCGAGAAGGTCGCCGACTTCAAGCGCGCGCAGGACGCCCTCCGCTACCGCGAGGCCTTCGTCCTGCAGACCGCCCTCGTGCAGCGCCGGATCGCCGCGCGCGCGGTGGCGTCGACCCCGCGGTCGGCCGCGCGCGGGGGCATCCTCGAACGCTTCGACGCCTCCCTGCCGTTCACGCTCACCGACGACCAGCGAGCCGTCGGGGCCGAGATCGCGTCGGACCTGGCCGGCACCTGGCCGATGCACCGGCTCGTCCAGGGCGAGGTCGGCTCCGGCAAGACCCTCGTGGCGATCCGGGCGATGCTCACGGTGGCGGAGTCCGGCGGGCAGTCGGCACTCATCGCCCCGACCGAGGTCCTCGCCGCGCAGCACCTGCGGTCGATCGTGAAGTTCCTCGGGCCCGACCTCGCGGCCGAGCTGCGTCCGGTGATCCTGACCGGGTCACAGTCGACCGACGAGCGTCGACGTGCCCTGCTCGCGGCGGCGTCCGGCAGCTCACGGCTCGTCGTCGGGACGCACGCGCTCCTCGGTGACCGGGTCGACTTCGCCGAACTCGGACTCGTGGTGGTCGACGAGCAGCACCGCTTCGGCGTCGAGCAGCGCGAGGCCCTGCGCACCAAGGGCCAGACCCCGCCGCACGTCCTCGTCCTCACCGCCACGCCGATCCCGCGCACGGTCGCGATGACGGTGTTCGGCGACCTCGACGTCTCCACCATCGCCGGGGTGCCGTCGGGCCGCGCCGGCGTCGAGACCTTCACCGTCGGGCTCGCCGAGCACCCCGGCTGGGAGACCCGCATCTGGTCGCGCATGGCCGAGGAGCTCGCCGCCGGGCGTCAGGCCTTCGTGGTGTGCCCGGCGATCGACGACGTGCACGCCGAGGACGACGGCGAACCCGCACCCGAGGCCCCGGCCGACGACGACACGCCGAAGCGCGCCCCGGCGACGGTGCTCGCGACGGCGGAGCGCATGCGGCAGATGCCGGTGCTCGACGGCCGCCGCATCGAGGTGCTGCACGGGCGGATGACCGCCGACGAGAAGGACCGCGTCATGACGACCTTCGCCGCCGGGGGCATCGACGTCCTCGTCGCGACGACCGTCATCGAGGTCGGGGTCGACGTGCCGAACGCCTCGATGATGGCGGTGCTCGACGCCGACCGGTTCGGGGTGTCACAGCTGCACCAGCTCCGTGGGCGCATCGGCCGCGGGCAGTACGCCGGCGTGTGCCTGCTCGTGACCACGGCCGAGCTCGAGTCCCCGTCGCGGGAGCGCGTCGACGCCGTGGCCGCCTCCGACGACGGGTTCGAGCTCGCGCGGGTCGACCTCGAGCTCCGGCGCGAGGGCGACGTGCTGGGGGAGCGGCAGTCCGGCGGTCGTTCGTCACTCAACCTGCTGCGCGTCGTCGAGCACGCCGACCTCATCGTCGACGCTCGCGAGGAAGCCGAGCGCGTCCTCGAGCCGGACCCGGAGCTGGAGGGGCACCCGGCGCTCCGGGAAGCCCTCGCCCGCCGCCTGGACGAGTCCGACGCGGCCTTCCTCGGCAAGAACTGAGCCGTTCGCCGGGCGCCCGGTAGGGTCGCTGGCATGGCGCAGATCGCGGTCGTCCCCGGCTCCTTCGACCCCGTGACCCTCGGGCACCTCGACGTGATCGGGCGTGCGGCGGGACTGTTCGACGAGGTCCACGTCCTCGTGGTGCACAACCCCGACAAGAAGCCCGCGATGTTCGAGGCCGCCGAGCGGGTCCGGCTCATCGAGGAGTCACTCGTCGAGACCGGCGTGCGGGACAACGTGCGGGTCGGGGAGTGGACCGCCGGGCTCCTGGTCGACTACTGCCGGCAGGTCGGTGCGACGGTCCTCGTGAAGGGTGTCCGCTCCGGCGAGGACGTCGCGTACGAGACCCCGATGGCGATCATGAACCGACACCTCGCCGACGTCGAGACGGTGTTCCTGCTGCCCGAGGCCTCACGCGCCCACGTGTCGAGTTCGCTCATCCGGCAGGTGTCCACCCTCGGGGGCGACGTCACCCCGTACGTGCCCGAGGTGGTGGCGCGCGCCCTGGCAGAGCAGACGGGCCGCTGACCCGGGCATCCGGCGAGGACACGCGGACCGCCCGCCTCGACGTACCGTCCGGATGCCGCTAGGCTTGTCGATCGTGTCTTCCCCCGTGAACAGCCCCTACGCCCTGCGCGTGCGCGACCTCGCGCACCGTCCGGGCGAGATGCGCGAGCACTCGCTCGACGTCGAGGTGCCGGACGCGATGGGTGCCGGGGTCATCTCCGTCCGTCAGGGCGCGCCGATGCACCTCGACGTCCGCCTCGAGGGGCTGCACGAGGGCGTCCTCGTGTCCGGACACGCGTCGGCCGAGGCGTTCGGGGAGTGTTCCCGGTGCCTGATCGAGATCAGCGAACCCGTCGAGGTCGATTTCGCGGAGCTCTTCGCGTACGATGTCTCGGAGGATTTCGACTTCTTCGTTCGCGATGACCACGTGGACTGCGAACCGGTCGTTCGAGATGCGGTGGTGCTGTCGCTGCCGTTCCAGCCGGTCTGCCGACCGGACTGCCCAGGCCTCGACCCGGAGACGGGTGAGCGTCTGGCTGACCTCGAGGACCTTACCCCTCGCGAGGTCCTGGACCCGCGCTGGGCCGCTCTGAGCGGTTTCCAGCCGACCGACGACAGCAACACCCCTGACCAGAGCCCCGAGGGCGACGGCCGCACGTCGGCCTGAACCGCCCTCGCCACTGACCACCGACCAACCGAAAGAGAACCACCATGGCCGTTCCCAAGCGCAAGCAGTCCCGTGCCAACACGCACGCCCGTCGTTCGCAGTGGAAGGCCGCGCCGGTCCAGCTCGTGAAGACGATCGAGAACGGCA
This sequence comes from Curtobacterium sp. 458, assembly GCF_030406605.1. NCBI lineage: Bacteria > Bacillati > Actinomycetota > Actinomycetes > Micrococcales > Microbacteriaceae > Curtobacterium > Curtobacterium sp. 458. The sequence goes on from NZ_CP129104.1 coordinate 2,444,850, forward strand.
AGGTCACCTACAGCCTGCCGCACCGTGCGAAGGTCGTCGAGGACTCGGCCGGCACCCCGCTGTACATGGAGTACAAGGGCCGCAAGGTCGCCGACGTCTGATCGGACCGAACGCATGACCACGACGTCCGGCGCCACGGGGTCCCGCCCCGTGGGGCCGGACGTCGTTCGTCTGCGCGGGCAGCTCGCCGTCGACATCGACCTCGAGCTGCTCCAACTCGCCCTGACGCACCGCTCGTACGCGTACGAGCACGGTGGCATCGGGCACAACGAGCGGCTCGAGTTCCTCGGCGACTCGATCCTCGGCCAGGCCGTGACCGTGAAGCTCTTCCGGTCGTTCCCCGACCTCGACGAGGGCGAGCTGGCCAAGCGCCGTGCGAGCCTCGTCTCGACGGTCGCCCTCGCCGAGATCGCCCGCATCATCGGGCTCGGCCAGTACCTCCGGCTCGGCAAGGGCGAGGAGCAGACAGGCGGCCGTGACAAGTCGTCGATCCTCGCCGACACCGTCGAGGCCGTGATCGGTGCGACGTACCTCTCCGCGGGTCCCGACCCGGCGACCGAGCTCGTGCTCCGCCTGGTCGAGCCGCTCCTGGTCGACCCGGACCGCTTCGGTGCCGCGATGGACCCGAAGACGAGCCTGCAGGAGCTCGCTGCGACGCTCGCGCTCGGCAACCCCGCGTACCGGGTCACCGAAGAGGGTCCTGATCACGACAAGACCTTCCACGCCACCGTGGTGCTGCAGGGCGAGGACGTCTCCGCCGGCGCCGGATCGAGCAAGAAGGCTGCCGAGATGGCTGCAGCGCTCCAAGCCTGGACGAAGCTCTCCGGCCGCGACGGCTCGCCGAGCGCGGGTGCCGACGCCGACAGCGCGGCCCGGACCGCGTAACCGGTGCCCGAGCTCCCCGAGGTCGAGGTCGTCCGCGCCGGCCTCGAACCCGCCGTCAGCGGTGCCCGCGTGCTCCACGTGGACGTCGTCGACGACCGCGCACTCACCCGGCACGACGGCCCGGCGGAGGACTTCGCCGACCGGCTCACCGGCCGGACCATCGCCGCGGCCGTCCGACGTGGCAAGTTCCTCTGGTTCCCGTTGCGCCCCGAGCTCGACGGCGATCGTCCGGAGGCGCTCGTGACGCACCTCGGCATGTCCGGCCAGGTGCTCCTCGGACGGGACCGACCGGCCGCGAAGCACCGCCGCATCCTCATCGACGTGCAGCCCGCGGGCACGGACCGCGACGGCACGCCCGAAGCCCCCGTCCAGCTCGAGTTCGTCGACCAGCGCACCTTCGGGTCGATGGCGCTCGATCCGATGGTGCCGACCGTCGACGGCGCTCCCGCCGGCTTCGCCGGGCACGTCGACGCGACGGACCCGGACGCGCCGTGGCGTCGGAGCATCCCGCACCAGGTGTCGCACATCGCGCGGGACCCGCTCGACCCGGCGTTCGACGACGACCGGTTCATCGCCGTCGCACGGAAGCGGGCGAGCGGCATCAAGCGCGTGCTCCTCGACCAGGGCGTCGTGAGCGGCATCGGCAACATCTACGCCGACGAGTCGCTGTGGGCTGCGAGGCTCCACTACGACCGCCCCGCGGAGCGCCTCACCCGAGCCGACCTGCGCGCGCTCCTGAGCGAGGTGCGGAGCGTCCTCGGACGGGCGCTCGAGGACGGTGGCACGAGCTTCGACGCGCAGTACGTCAACGTGAACGGGCAGTCCGGGTACTTCTCGCAGCGGCTCAACGTCTACGGGCAGCAGGGGAAGCCGTGCCCCCGGTGCGGCACGACGATCGTCCGTGAGGCCTTCATGAACCGGTCGAGCCACATCTGCCCCGTGTGCCAACCGCGCCCCCGCGCCCGCAGGCGTTAGCCTGCCCGCAGCAGCACAGCCAGCAGCACAGCCCGCAGCAGCGCAGCAGACCGCCCGGAGACCGCATGTACTTGAAGAGCCTGACCATCAAGGGGTTCAAGTCCTTCGCGCAGCCGACGACGTTCGCGTTCGAGCCCGGTGTCACCTGCATCGTCGGGCCGAACGGTTCCGGCAAGTCGAACGTGGTCGACGCCCTCGCGTGGGTGATGGGGGAGCAGGGCGCGAAGACCCTCCGCGGCGGCAAGATGGAGGACGTCATCTTCGCCGGCACCTCGACCCGCGGTCCGCTCGGTCGCGCGCAGGTGCTCCTGACGATCGACAACACCGACGGCCTGCTGCCGATCGAGTACTCCGAGGTGACGATCTCCCGCACCCTCTTCCGCAACGGCGGGAGCGAGTACGCCATCAACGGCGAGAACTGCCGCCTGCTCGACGTGCAGGAGCTCCTCAGCGACACCGGCCTCGGGCGCGAGATGCACGTCATCGTCGGCCAGGGGCAGCTCGACAAGGTGCTGCACGCCACCCCGGAGGACCGGAGGGGGTTCATCGAGGAGGCCGCGGGCATCCTCAAGCACCGTCGCCGCAAGGAGAAGACGCTCCGCAAGCTCGAGGCGATGCAGACGAACCTCACACGGCTGTCCGACCTCGCGGGCGAGATCCGCCGACAGCTCAAGCCGCTCGGACGACAAGCCGAGGTCGCGCGGAAGGCCCAGTCGGTCGCGGCCGTCGCCCGGGACGCCAAGGCGCGCATCCTCGCCGACGACGTGGTCCGGCTCCGGCGGGAGCTCCACGAGCACCTCGAGGTCGAGACCGGCCGGAAGTCCGAGCGCATCGTGCTGCAGGAACGCCTCGACCGCACCCGCGCCCGGCAGCAGCAGGTCGAGCAGAGCATGGTCGGCGACGATGTCGACCGTGCCCGCACGGTGGTGCACCGGCTGGAGAGCGTCCAGGAACGGCTCCGCGGCCTGTCGAGCCTCGCGAACCAGCGCCTGATGTTCCTCGCGCAGCAGGCCGACGCCCCGCAGCAGGGTCCGACGGTGACACCGGAGCGTGTGCAGTCCGTCCGCGACGAGGCCGACCGGCTCGAGACCCGCGCCGAGGAGATGGCCGCCGACTCCGGTGCCGCCGCGGCCCGGGTGCAGGAAGCGCGGGCTGCGCTCGACGCCCTCGACGAGCAGATCGCCGCCCAGGCCGCCCTGGTCTCGCAGCACGACCTCGAGGCACAGCGGCTGGCGTCCGCCGTCGACGTCGCCCGGTCCAAGCGGGGCTCGGCGGTGGCCGACCGGGAGCGCCGCGAACGCGCGCTGGCCGAGGCGACCGACCGCGCCGAGCGTGCCGCCGCGGCCCTCGCCGACATCGGGGCCGACCCGTCCGAGGGTGTCGACGACGCTGCGCTGACCGCCGCCGTCACGACCACCCGCGAGCAGCAGCAGGCAGCCCAGACGACGCGCGACGAGCTCCGCGACCGACTCCACGCCCTCGAACGCGAGCGGGACGCGCTCGACGCCCGGGTCACGGCCCTCGCGATGTCGATCGACGTCCGCGACGGGTCGCAGGCCCTCATCGAGGCCGGCCGTGCCGGCATCGCCGGCCGGCTCGCGGACAGCCTCACCGTCGAGCCCGGCTACGAGGGCGCGGTCGCCGTCGCCCTCGACGGACTCGCCGACGCCGTGCTCGCAACGGACCGGGCGGTCGCGCTCGACGCCGTCGATCACGCCCGGACCGCGGACCTCGGTCGCGTCGACGTGGTGGTCGCCGACCCCGACCCGGCCGCCTCCGCCGGCGCGGGGACGCTGCCCGACCGGCTCCCCGCCGGGGTCCGCCGCGCCGTCGACCTCGTGCAGGGACCCGCGGCGATCGCCGCGGTCCTGCGGGCCACACTGATCGCGGTGGACGAGGACGTCGACCTGGAGGCCGTGCTCACCGCCGCCCCGCAGGCCACGGTCGTCACGCGGTCCGGTGACGTCGTCCGGGCCGTCCGCGTCACGGGCGGCGGAGAGCGGATGACCAGCCGCATCGAGCTCGTCGCGGAGCGCGACGACGCCGTGACCCGGCGGGACGCGGTCGCGAGCGACGTCGAGGACGCCGCCACGCGCCTCCAGGCCGCTCGTGCCGCCGTCGACGAGGCGAGACGACGGGCGGAGGAGGCCGACCAGGCGTCCCGCGCGCACGCGAAGGCCGCAGCCGAGTACGACCGCAGCAGCGCGTCGTCGCGGGCGCGCGCCGAGAACGCGGCGGCCGAGGTCGAGCGTCTCCGAGCGGCCCTCGCCGAGACGGACGGTGCGGTCGAGTCCGCCGAGGCCGTGCTCGCCGAGGCCGACGCGGCCCTCGTGGCGTTCACCGACCAGCCGCGGCCGACCGTGGACGCGTCCGGACGCCCGGCCCTGCTGGACGCACTCGAGGCGGCCCGTGCGGCCGAGATCGAGCAGCGCATCCAGGTGGAGACGGTGCGCGAGCGGGTGCGGGCCGAACGGAACCGGGCCGCCGGGCTCGAACGCCAGCTCCGGGCCGAGCGTGCCGCGGCCGAGGAAGCCGCCCGGCGTGCGGTCGTCCGGCGCGGACAGATCGCCGTCGCCGAGGGGGTCCTCGCCGACCTCCCCGGGGTGCTCGGTGCGGTCGACCGATCGCTCGCCGAGGCCCGCGTGCGCCTCGCGAACGAGGAGTCCGAGCGGTCGAAGCGCAACACCGAGCTGCAGACGATCCGGAACGAGGAACGCGAGCTCCGCGACCGCCTCCAGACCCTGACCGACGGCGTGCACTCCCTCGAGATGGAGATCTACGAGAAGAAGCTGCACGTGTCGGGCATCCTCGACCGGGCGCAGAGCGAACTCGGGCTGGTCGAGACGGTCCTCGTGGCCGAGTACGGTCCGCACGTGCCGGTCCCCGTCGACGTGCTCGTGGACCCGCGGATGCTCGCGCGGAGGCATCGGGAGGCCGAGCGCGCCCGGGCCGCAGCGGCAGCCCCTGCGGTGACCGCGGACGACGAGGCCGAGCCGGCCGTGGCTGACGAGGACGAGGCCGATGAGGTCCTCGTCGACGCCGAGTCCACCCTCCCCGGTGGTCCGGCACTGCCCGAGTACGACGCCACCGACGACGTCGACCCCGACGCGGTCGAGACCGTCCCGTACGTCCGGGCCGAGCAGGAGCGTCGGCTGAAGGCAGCCGAGCGTGACCTCGGCCAGCTCGGCAAGGTGAACCCGCTCGCACTCGAGGAGTTCCAGGCGCTCGAGCAGCGGCACGCGTTCCTCGCCGAGCAGCTCGAGGACCTGCAGAAGACCCGGACGGACCTCATGACGATCATCGAGGAGCTCGACCAGAAGATGCAGACCATCTTCGAGGCCGCGTTCCACGACACCCGCGAGGCCTTCGACGTCATCTTCCCGATCCTGTTCCCGGGTGGCTCGGGGTCGATCACGCTGACGAACCCGGACGACCTGCTCGCAACCGGTATCGACGTGCAGGTGAAGCCCGCCGGGAAGAAGATCGACCGGCTGACCCTGCTGTCCGGCGGGGAGCGGTCCCTGGCGGCGGTGGCGCTCCTCGTCGCGATCTTCACCGCGCGCCCGTCGCCGTTCTACATCATGGACGAGGTCGAGGCGGCGCTCGACGACGCCAACCTCGGGCGGCTCCTGACCGTGTTCGAGCGGCTGCGCGAGGCGTCGCAGCTCATCGTCATCACGCACCAGAAGCGGACGATGGAGATCGCGGACGCGCTGTACGGCGTGTCGATGCGGCAGGACGGCGTGTCCGCCGTGGTCGGGCAGCGCGTGCAGGCCCGGTCGGCGGAGCCGGCGGACGCGGTCGCGTAGCGCCGCCGGCGATCTGTCGCTTTCGCGAAAGCGACAGATCGCCGCGCTCCGGCCCGACGGATCTGTCGCTTTCGCGAAGTGAACCGGGGCCAGCTCGCCGGATCTGTCGCTTCCGCGAACCGGACGACGGACGGGAGGCGCGGTGCCAGCTGGCACCGTCCTCCCTCGCAGGCTCGGTCGGCGCGCCCCGCCCAACGCTTCGCGTTGCCGCTGAGCGGGGCGCGCCCGTCCGTCAGGTGGTGACGACTACTTCGCGTCGGCCTCCACGGCCTCCTTCGGCTGCCCCGTCGGGGTGAGCCCGCGCTCCTGCCGCTTCTTCGAGACCACCAGCGAGGCGACCGTCGCGACCGCGATCGTCAGCGCGATGAAGCTCAGCGAGAACCAGATCGGGATCTCGGGGGCCCACTCGATGTGCTCACCGCCGTTGATGAACGGCAGCTCGTTGACGTGCATCGCGTGGAACACGAGCTTCACGCCGATGAAGGCGAGGATGACGGCCAGGCCCTGGCCGAGGTAGATGAGGCGCTCGAGCAGGCCGGCGATGAGGAAGTAGAGCTGGCGCAGACCCAGGAGCGAGAACGCGTTCGCGGTGAACACGATGAAGGCGTCCTGCGTCAGACCGAAGATCGCCGGGATCGAGTCGAGGGCGAAGAGCACGTCCGTGAGGCCGATCGCGACCATGACGAGCAGCATCGGGGTGAAGAGGCGCTTGCCGTCGATCTTCGCGGTGAGCTTGTCGCCGTGGTAGTCGTCGGTCGTCGGGATCACCTTGCGGAGCGTGCGGATGAGCTTCGAGTCGCCTTCGGAGTCGTCGTGCCCGCCGCCCTTCGCCTGTGACCAGGCGAGCCAGAACAGCAGTGCGCCGAACAGGTAGAACACCCACGAGAAGTTCTCGATGATCGTGACGCCGAGGGCGATGAACACACCGCGGGCAACGAGTGCGATCGCGACGCCCACCAGCAGGACCTTCTGCTGGTACTCCTTCGGCACCGCGAAGCTCGACATGATGATGAGGAAGACGAACAGGTTGTCGACCGACAGCGCCTTCTCGGTCAGCCAGCCGGCGAAGTACTCGCCACCGGCCTGCCCGCCGCCGAAGACGAGGATGCCGACACCGAACAGGATGGCGAGGCCGACGTAGAACGCGGACCAGAACGCCGATTCCTTGATGTGCGGGACGTGCGGTGTGCGCACGTGCGAGTAGAAGTCGAAGATCAGCAGGCCGAGGATGCCGGCGATGGTGATCAACCAGACGAGGATGGGGACGTCCACGGGTTTCCCTTCAGGTCAAGAGCGCGCAGCGCGCGCAGGAGCCTGAAGGTCTCTTCCACCCGTCGGTCCGTGTGTCGGGCCGGGGGCCGGTGCCCCGGGTCCGGATCGTTCCGCACCGTACTGACGAGGTCACCGAGGAGGAATACTCCCCTTCAGGAGTCGAGGATACCGGGCACGGCGCACACCCGCCGCGCTCTAAGCTGGGAACATGGCGAGTTCCTGGTCACTGTCCTCCCGGCTGCGCGGGCTGTTCCAGCGCAAGACGATCGACGAGACCACGTGGGACGACCTCGAGACCGCGCTCATCGGTGCCGACTTCGGCCCGGACATCTCCGAGGCGATCATCGAGGACCTCCACGAGCGCGTCGACCGCTACGGCACGACGGACCCCGCCGACCTGCAGCGCATGCTCCGCGAGGTCCTCGAGGAACGGCTGTCCAAGCTCGACACCACGCTGAAGCTCAGTAACCGGCCGGCCGTCGTGCTCGTCGTCGGCGTGAACGGCGTCGGCAAGACCACCACGATCGGCAAGTTCGCGAAGTTCCTCAAGACGTACGACCGCACCGTCGTGGTCGGCGCGGCGGACACCTTCCGTGCGGCCGCGGTGGAGCAGGTCGCGACGTGGGCGGAGCGCGCCGGCGTCGACGTCGTGCGGCCCGCGCAGCCCGGGCAGGACCCCGCCTCCGTGGCGTACCAGACGGTCGAGAAGGCGATGCGCGAGGGCACCGAGATCGTCGTCATCGACACCGCGGGCCGGCTGCACACCAAGGCCGGGCTGATGGACGAACTGTCGAAGATCAAGCGCGTGGTCGAGAAGCAGACCGAGATCGCCGAGGTGCTCCTCGTGCTCGACGCCACGACGGGTCAGAACGGGCTCGCGCAGGCACAGGCCTTCATCGAGGGCGCGGGCGTCACCGGGCTCGTCATCACGAAGCTCGACGGCTCCGCGAAGGCCGGGTTCGTGCTGAGCGTGCAGGAGAAGACCGGCATCCCGATCAAGCTCATCGGGCAGGGCGAGGGCATCAACGACCTCACGGGCTTCACGCCGCACGTGTTCGTGCAGAACCTCGTCGGCTGAGGATCTCCGCCTGCGCGGCTGCGCGACACCCGTCCGCGAACGCGGTCACCCGGTGACGAGTAGCGTCTCGGTCGGCCCGGGCACCCGCTCGGTCTCGTTCCAGGGATTGGAGACCCCCATGCCCGCACTGCTGATCATCGCGATCATCGTCGGCCTCGTCCTGCTCTTCAGCGGCATCTTCGTCGGTGCCCTCAAGTTCCTGCTCTGGGTGGGGCTCGTGATCGTCATCCTCGCGATCATCGGGTGGCTGCTCCGGAGCATCCGCGGTCGCGCCTGACGCGACCGACTGACGGACGGGAGGCGCGGTGCCAGCTGGCACCGCGCCTCCCGTCCGTTCTGTGGTCCCGCGCGTTCGCGAAAGCGACAGTTTGCGCTGCACCGTTCGCGTGGTCCTGTCGCTTTCGTGCTGCGAGCACTGCCCCGCGCTCGCGCCTCAGACGGCCTGACGGCCGGCCGGGGCCTCCAGCAGGTGCGACAGGTGCTCCGGGACCGAACCGCCGCGCGCCACCGTCGCCCGCGCCCACAGGCGACCCGCGCGGTAGGACGACCGCACCAGCGGCCCGGCGAGCACGCCCGAGAACCCGATGTCCTCGGCGATCTCGCGGAGGTCGACGAACTCTTCGGGCTTCACCCAGCGCGCGACCGGCAGGTGTCGCGGCGACGGCCGGAGGTACTGGGTCAGCGTGATGATGTCCGTGCCCGCCTCGTACAGCTGCTCGAGCGCGTCGATGACCTCGTGCCGCTCCTCGCCCATGCCGAGGATGAGGTTCGACTTCGTCACGAGACCGGCGTCGCGGCCCTGCGTGATGACGTCGAGCGAGCGCTCGAACCGGAACGCCGGACGGATCCGCTTGAAGATGCGCGGCACCGTCTCGACGTTGTGGGCGAAGACCTCGGGGCGTGCGTCGAACACCTGGCCGAGCTGGTCCGGGCGGCCGTTGAAGTCCGGTACGAGGACCTCGACGCCGGTCCCGGGGGAGTGCTCGTGGATCTGGCGGATCGTCTCGGCGTACAGCCAGGCGCCGCCGTCGTCGAGGTCGTCCCGGGCGACGCCGGTCACGGTCGCGTACTTGAGGCCCATCGACACGACCGAGTCCGCCACGCGCCGGGGCTCCCCACGGTCGAGCGGGCTCGGCTTGCCGGTGTCGATCTGGCAGAAGTCGCACCGCCGGGTGCACTGCGAGCCACCGATGAGGAACGTCGCCTCGCGGTCCTCCCAGCACTCGAAGATGTTCGGGCAGCCGGCCTCCTGGCAGACGGTGTGGAGCTGCTTGTCCCTGACGAGGGCGGACAGGTCGCGGAACTCCGGGCCCTGCGTGGCGCGGGTCTTGATCCACGCGGGCTTCGTCTCGATCGGCGTCTCGGCGTTCCGGGCCTCGACGCGGAGCAGGCGGCGGCCTTCGGGAGCGAGCGTCATGCGGGGACCTCCTGCAGGTCGGTGGTGCGGTCCGGGTCGGACGGGAGGCGCGGCTCGCCCCCGGCTGACCGGTCCGGGCTGGCGGGGTGGCCGGCTGACGCGATCCGTCGGCCTGCGTGCATGCCGTCGAGAGCCGCCGGCACGAGCGGCGCGACGAGTCCGGCGACCTCGTCCACGGCGACGGGACGTCCGGCCGCGCGACCCAGGGTCGTGACCCCGGCGTCGGCGATGCCGCACGGGACGATCGCGGCGTAGGCGTCGAGGGCGTTGTCGCAGTTGATCGCGATCCCGTGACTCGTGACGCCCTCCGCCACGTGCAGGCCGATGGCACCGACCTTGTCGTGGTTGGAGCCGTCCGATCGGGGGACCCAGGCTCCGCTGCGGCCGTCGACCCGTTCGGCTGTGACACCCACGGCGGCGGCCGCGTCGATGAGGACCTGTTCGAGGTCGCGCACCCATGCCACGACGTCGATCGGCCGGGCCAACCGGACGATCGGGTAGGCCACGAGCTGGCCGGGGCCGTGCCAGGTGATGCGGCCGCCGCGGTCGACCTCGACCACCGGAGAGCCGTCGGTGGGCAGGTCGCTCGGCTCGGTGCGGCGCCCTGCGGTGTACACGGACGGGTGCTCGCAGAGGACGAGCGCGCCGGGGGAGCGACCGGCCACGACGTCGGCGCGGAGGCGCTGTTGCAGTGCGAGGCCCTCGGCGTAGGCGAGCAGCCCCGGCACCCGGACGATCTCGAGTTCCGGCATGGGCGTCAGCGTACGGCAGTTTCTGGACGCCGTACAACAACCACTCCTCGTTTCTCGTCGGGGCTTGACCTCAACCGTGGTCGAGGTCGTGAGATGGCTGCATGCACATTCGACGAGTCCACCTCACGACCCGCGCCCCGAACGAGGTCGCGGACTTCTACCGACGCCTCGGCTGTCCGGTCTCCGATGAGGGCGCCGCCGTGCTCGTCTCGGTGGGGCGGACCACCCTCGTGTTCGACCACCTGGACGGGATGACCGGTGCGCACCACCTCGCGTTCACGATCCCGACCGGGACGTTCGACTCCGCGCGGTCGTGGATCACCGAGCGAGCCCGGGTGCTCCACGCGCGAGACGGCGAGGAGGTGTTCGAGGGCCCGCCCGGATGGAACTCGCGCTCGGTGTACTTCGACGGCCCGGACGAGCAGCTCCTCGAACTCATCGAACGCCGCGACCTGCCGCCCGGTCCTGGGCAGGGGTTGCCCGGCTCGGTCAGCGAGGTGGGCATCGCCGTCCCCGACGTCCTCGGGGTGGTCGATGCCCTCGGACACCACGGTGTCCACCCGTACGGCGGGCCGCCCGACGCCGGGTTCGCGCCGGTCGGGGACGTCGACGGGCTGCTCGTCCTGGTGTCCACGGAGCGGAAGTGGTTCCCGACGCTCGACCGCCGCGCGTCGACCGCTCCGGTGGTCGTCGACATCGGGCTCGGCACGCTCATCGAACCCGCGCCGGGGGTGCGCTTACGGTGATCCCGGGACTCCGTCAGCCGTGGCCAACTGTCCCTCGTAGAGCTCCCGGGCTCGTGCTCGGTGCGGCCGCTCCACGGTCAGGGAGTGCACAGCGATGATCCCCCAGACGAGCGCCGTCCCGAACATGATCACGGCATGACGGAGGTCCTGCTCGCCGAGGACGTCGCTGATCCCGAGGAGGAGGAACGCGAGGCTGAACACCACGCCGCCCCACGCGTACCATCCGGTCCGGCCGATCACGCTCGACAGGTACCGGACGCGCTGACCAACCGGGAGCCTGTCCGGTTCGGGGCCGCCGCGCACCCAGTCGCGCAGTGCTCGGTGCGCCGAGTACCCGCCTGCTCCCGCCCAGGCTGCGACGACCAGGACCAGGATCGCCGCTCCGGACCCGACGCCGATCCCGACCGTGAGCCAGGCTGCGATCGGGAACGTCGCGGCGAACACGCCCGCCAGGACGGCCGCGATGACGGCTGCTCCCGCTGCACGCAGCCAGCCGCCCGCGTCGATCTCCCTCAGTCGCACGAGCCCGACGGTAGTCCGATGGTGCTGGCGCGGTCGTGGTCGCGGTCGGGACGGTCGGTGGTCGCCTTGTAGAATCGACGGATCATGGCGCAATTCGGTTCACTCTCCGACCGGCTGACAGAGACCTTCCGCAACCTGCGGAGCAAGGGTCGCCTGTCCCCGTCCGACGTCGACGGCACCGTCCGCGAGATCCGACGGGCGCTCCTCGACGCCGACGTCGCGCTCGAGGTCGTCAAGTCCTTCACCGCCTCCATCCGCGAGCGTGCGCTCTCGGACGAGGTGAACAAGGCGCTCAACCCGGCGCAGCAGGTCGTCCAGATCGTCAACGAGGAACTCGTCGGCATCCTCGGCGGGCAGCAGCGCCGCCTCGAGTTCGCGAAGCGTCCGCCGACGGTCATCATGCTCGCGGGCCTCCAGGGTGCGGGCAAGACGACGCTCGCGGGCAAGCTCGGCAAGTGGCTCAAGAAGGACGGCCACACCCCGATGCTCGTCGCGGCCGACCTCCAGCGTCCGAACGCGGTGCAGCAGCTCCAGGTCGTGGGTGAACAGGCGGGCGTGCACGTCTTCGCGCCGGAGCCCGGCAACGGCGTCGGCGACCCGGTGAAGGTCGCGAAGAACGCGATCAAGGCCGCCGTCGACCAGCAGTACGACACCGTCATCGTCGACACCGCCGGTCGCCTCGGTGTGGACGCCGAGCTGATGAAGCAGGCCGCGAACATCCGCAAGGCCGTCGATCCGGACGAGGTCCTGTTCGTCATCGACGCGATGATCGGTCAGGACGCCGTGGCCACGGCCCGCGCCTTCCAAGACGGGGTGGACTTCACCGGCGTCGTCCTGTCCAAGCTCGACGGTGACGCCCGCGGTGGTGCGGCCCTCTCGGTCGCGAGCATCACCGGCCGCCCGATCATGTTCGCGTCCACGGGTGAGGGGCTCGACGACTTCGAGCCGTTCCACCCGGACCGCATGGCGAGCCGCATCCTCGACCTCGGCGACATCCTCTCGCTCATCGAGCAGGCCCAGCAGGCGTTCGACGAAGAGGAAGCCCGCGCGGTCGCCGAGAAGATCGCGAGCGACTCGTTCACGCTGGACGACTTCCTCGGCCAGATGCAGCAGCTCCGCAAGGCCGGCTCCATCAAGGGCATGCTCGGCATGCTCCCGGGCGCGAAGGGCATGCGCGAGGCGCTCGACAACTTCGACGAGGGCGAGATCGTCCGGACCGAGGCGATCATCCAGTCGATGACGAAGCAGGAGCGCCAGCTCCCGAAGCTCCTCAACGGCTCGCGTCGTCTCCGCATCGCGAAGGGTTCGGGGACCACGGTGACCGAGGTCAACGCCCTCGTGAACCGCTTCGAGCAGGCGGCGAAGATGATGAAGACCGTCGCCCGCGGTGGCGTTCCGCAGATGCCGGGCATGGGTCCCATCCCGGGCATGCACGGCGGCAAGAAGAAGCAGCAGCAGGGCGGTGCGAAGAAGAAGAAGGTCGGCAACCCCGCGAAGCGCGCCGCGCTCGCGTCGGGTGCGGCGGCGCAGCCGCAGCAGCAGGCGCCGCAGGGCTCCGGTTTCGGGTTCGGCGGTGCCAACGCGAAGAACCCGAAGGCGCCCACCGAGGAAGAGATGCAGTCGCTGCAGAAGTTCCTCGGTCGCTGACGCGAGGTCGCTGACGCGACCACCAGACGGACGGGAGGCGCGGTGCCAGCTGGCACCGCGCCTCCCGTCCGTCTGTCTGGTGGCGACTAGAGCGAGTCGCGCAGCTCGGTGACCAGGTGGCGGACGACCGCGCGGAGGTCCCCACCGTTCTCGCGCGCGACCTGGAGCTGCCGCTGGTACGACGCCCCCTGCTCGATCATCGTGTCGAGGTGGTGCAGCTCCTGCTGGCAGCCGAGCCGCTCCGCGATCGGGTCGAGGCGCTCGACGAGGTCGTGCACCTCGTCGGTGACGAGCCGTTCGTCACCGGCGGCGTTGGTGATGATCTCCGCCTCCATGCCGTAGCGGGCCGCGCGCCACTTGTTCTCGCGGATGAACCACTGCTGCATCGACGGCAGGACCTCGCCGCGGTCGAGCCGGTCCGACAGCGCGGTGACGAGGCACTGGACGAAGGCGGTGACCGCGCCGACCTCGTGCAGGGTCGAGATGCCGTCGGACACCCGGTTCTCGAGCGTGCCCCAGCCCGGTGAGGGGCGGATGTCCCAGCGGAGGTCCTTGAACCCGTCGATCACGCCGGTCTTGGTGAGGTCGTCGACGACGGTCTCGAAGCCGCTCCAGTCGTCGATGCCCGGCGGCAGTCCGCCCGTCGGCAGCTGCTGGAACATGAGTGCACGGTTCGAGGCGTAGCCGGTGTCGGTGCCGGCCCAGAACGGGCTCGACGCGGTGAACGCCTGCAGGTGCGGCACGTAGGCGAGCATCGCGTTCATGATCGGCACCGCCTTGTCGCGGTCGTCGATCCCGACGTGCACGTGCACGCCCCAGATGAGCATCTGCCGGCCCCACCAGCGCGTGCGGTCGATGAGCGTGTTGTAGTGCTCACTGTCCGCCGTGATCTCCTGCTGGTCCCACAGTGCGAACGGATGCGTGCCGGAGCACATGACCTGGGCGTCCAGGGGTTCGGCGGCGTCGATCACCTCGCCGATGATCCCGGAGAGCTCGGACGTGGCGCCCTCGACGGTGGTGTGCACGCCGGTGACGACCTCGACGGTGTTCGTCAAGAGTTCCTCGGTGACCTTGTCCGGGTCACCGAGCCGCTCCTGCACCGCCCTGATCACCGCCGGGGCCCGGGGGGTGAGGTCGCCGGTGTCCCGGTCGACCAGGGGGAGTTCCCACTCGACACCGATGGTCGACGGGTGGGACTCTGTGAAGCGGATGTCCATGCGGCCATCCTGCCGGTCGGTTGTCGGACATGCACAAGGAACGCCGTCACCGGTCGTGCACCTCGCTCCACCAAGTTGTTCCATCACGGTACTACCGTGGAATCGCTCACAGGGAAGAGGTCCGCATGCAGTTGGTCGTGCGCGGTTCGTCCGCACCACTCGTCGGGGAGATCGACGTCCCGGTCTCCAAGTACCACGCGCACCGAGCGCTGGTGCTGGCATCACTCGCGAAGGGGACGAGCGTCGTCTCCGGCATCAGTTCCACCCGGCAGGTCGAGTGGACCGTCGGCACGCTCCGGGCCCTCGGCGTCGACGTCAAGCGTCGAGGGGACGAGTACCACGTCACCGGCCTCGGCGGCCGCTACGCGGCGACGGACGTCGTCGACCACGGCTCGCGCGGCGCGGACGGGATCCTCAACATGGGGTCCTCCGGTACGACGCTGTACTTCATGACCGGGCTCGCCTCGCTGGCCGACCGCCCGATGACGCTCGTCGGCATGAAGTACTTCCAACGCCGACCGATCAAGGCGCTGCTCACCTCGCTCACGCAGATGGGCATCGACCTCGAGGCGACGAACGACTGCCCACCGGTCACGGTCCAGCCGAGGCGACCCCGAGGGGGCGACGTCTCGATCGCCGGCACGCTGTCGCAGTGGATCTCCGGGCTGCTCCTCGTCGCGCCCTTCGCCGAGCAGGAGACCCGGATCCACGTCACGGGCGGTCGGCTGAACGAGCAGCCGTACGTCGAGCTGACCGTCCGGATGATGCGCGAGTTCGGGCTCACCGTCGAGGTCTCCGACGACTGGCTCGAGTACCGGATCCCGGCCGGGCAGCAGGCGACCCCGCACGACTACGTCATCCCGCCGGACATCGGTTCGGCGGCGTTCGGGATCGCGGCCGCCGGCATCCGCGAGTCGGATCTGCTGCTCCGGGGCATGCGGGCGACCACCACGGCGGAGACCGACCACCCGGAGAGCGAGTTCCTCGACCTCGCCGCCGCGATGGGGGTGCCGATGCGGATCGACGAAGCGACCGGCTTCGTGCGGATCCAGCACGACGGGTCGCCGCTCCGGGCCCTCGACATCGACTGCCGGCCGATCCCGGACCTCCTGCCCGTCCTGTCCACGATGGCGACCTTCGCCGAGGGCACGACCCGCCTCTGGAACGTCGCGCACATCCGGCTGAAGGAGTCCGACCGCGTCGCCGCGATGCTCCAGCTCAACCGCATGGGCGGTCGCGCCGAGCAGGGTGCCGACGAACTGCGCGTGACCGGAGTCCGCCCCGGCGGGCTGCACGGCTCCCCGATGTCGTCCTTCAACGACCACCGCGTGCTCATGTCCCTCGCCGTCGCCGCGTCGAAGGCCGAGGGCACCAGCTCCCTGACGTACCCGCGCGCCTACCGCATCTCGTACCCGACCTTCCTCGAGGCGATGAACGGCGTCGGTCTCGACATGGAGGTCGGTGACGCCCTGCTGGCCCGTGCCGACCGGGACGACCGGATGGACGCCGCCACGTCCGAGCCGACCGATCTCGGTGAGGACACCGACACGCCCGACATGCAGGGTCCAGCGGACGCCGCGCCCGCGACGGCTCCCGACGTCCCCGAGGTCGTCGGGGTCGACGCCGAGCCGCTCGTCCTCAGCGAGAAGGTCCGGGCGCTGTCCGAGCAGGACCCGGACGGCCTCGCGGTCATCGAGGTCGGCGGCGCAGTCCCCGTCGAGACCACCTGGAAGCAGCTGCAGGACGAGGCCGACCGGGTCTCGGCGCTGCTGCTCGAACTCGGCGTCCGTCGGGGCGAGTCCGTCGCGATGCAGCTGCCGAACTGGCGCGAGTTCGTCTCCATCACGCTCGGCGCGGTCCAGATCGGTGCCGTCGCGACCCCGATCATGCCGGTCTTCGGTCCCCGTGAGACCACCATGACCCTCGCCCGGTCGAAGGCCCGCGTGGTGTTCCTGCCGAACGTGTTCCGCAAGCGCCGGCCCGCGCTGGAACTCCTCGACGTCGTCGACGAGGCACGGGCGCAGCGCCGGCGACTGTCGGTCGAGCACGTCGTCGTCCTCCGCGCCGAGGCCCGAGGCCAGGGCGACGTGCCGAACGACCAGGCGCCCCTACCGGCCGACGCTGCCGAGCGGGTCGCGGCGAGTGACTGGAACTGGCGTTGGTTCGACGCGGCGCTCGGCTCGGTGCACGTGGACGTCGACCAGATCCGTTCCCGCGCTCCCGGCCCGGACGACGTCTGCCAGCTGCTCTTCACGTCCGGCACCACCGGTGAGCCGAAGGGCGTGCAGCACCCGCACCGGACGCTCGGCCTCGCGACCGCGATGCACGTCGCGCAGTCCGGGCTCACCGCCGACGACCGGATCTACATCCCGTCGCCGCTCGCCCACCAGACCGGGTTCCTGTACGGCATGCTGCTCGCGTTCCGGCTCGGTGCTCCGCAGGTCATCCAGCCGGTGTGGGACGGCCGGGTCGCGCTCGAGCAGGCGTTCGGTGTCGCGAAGGCGTCGTTCGTGCAGTGCGCGACACCGTTCCTGACCGACCTCGTCGACCTCGTCGAGGGCGGAGCACCCGCACCCGAGAGCCTGCGCGTCTTCGTCCCGACGGGCGCCGCGGTCCCACGGGCGCTCGCGCAGCGGGCGAGCACGGTGCTCGGGAGCGCGATCCTCGGGGCGTTCGGCACGAGCGAGACCTGCCTCGGCGCACTGTCCAGCCCGTCCGACGACCCAGCCGACGCGTACGGGCACGACGGCCGGGCGCTCCCGGGGATCCGGATCCGCATCGTCGACGACGAGGGCCACGAGCTCCCCGCCGGCACCGAGGGCAACTTCGAGCTGCACTCGCCGACGATGTTCGACGGCTACCTCGACCGTCCGGACCTCACCGACGACGTCTTCACCGAGGACGGCTGGTACCGCACGGGCGACCTCGCGACGGTCGACGAGAAGGGCTTCCTCTCGATCACCGGACGCGTCAAGGACGTCATCAACCGCGGTGGCGAGAAGATCCCGGTCGTGGAGATCGAGAACCTCCTCTACCAGCACCCCCTCGTCACCGACGTCGCGATCGTGGCGATGCCCGACGAGCGCCTCGGTGAGCGTGCCTGCGCGTTCGTCGTGCCGGCGGCGGGGGAGCGGCTCGACCACCGGGGGATGCAGCGGTACCTCGACAACGCGGGCGTGAGCAAGTACTACTGGCCGGAGCGGCTCGAGTACATCGACGAGCTGCCGCGCAACGCGGTCGGGAAGGTGCAGAAGAACGTGCTGCGCGACCGCGCTGCGGAACTCGTCGCGGACGCCCCCACCACCACGAAGGAGAACGAGACACGATGACGATCGTCGAGCAGACGACCGAGGCCTTCGACGAAGCGGCCTTCGAGCAGCTCAAGGCCGAGGTGACCGCGTGGGTGCGCGGCCGCGGTGAGGAGTGGGCCGAGGAGATCGAGCGCACCGGCCGGGTCGCCCCGGAGCTGTTCCAGGAGCTCAAGGAGAACGGCTGGCTCAGCCTCGCCGCACCGCCGGAGCTCGGTGGCGCGGGGATCCCGTTCTCGAAGTACCTCGAGGTCATGGAGATCGTCTCCCGCTCGCACGCGTCCATCCGCATGCTCGTGCACGTGATCAACGGCACCTGGCGCGCCATGGAGCCCTACGCGACGCCGGAGCAGATCGAGCAGGTCGTGAAGCCGAGCGTCGCGGGGGACACCCTCGTCGCGTTCACGCTCACCGAGGCCACGGCCGGCACCGGTGCGGACATCCGCACCACGGTCCGCCGCGAGGGCGACACCTACGTGATGAACGGCGAGAAGCACCTCATCACGTTCGGCGTCAAGGCCGACCACTGGCTCATCGCCGCCCGCCTCGAGGGCACCTCCGGCCAGGACGGCACCGTCGCGTTCCTCATGCCGAACTCCGGCCTGCCCGGCGCCGAGGTGATCGACGACTCCGACACGATGGGCATCCGCGGCACCGACCACGCGATCCTCCGCTTCACCGAGACCCCGATCCCCGCCTCCGCCCGCCTCGGCGCGGAGGGCCAGGGCCTCGAGGTCGCCCTCGGCGGCTTCCTCCTGCCGAGCCGCGTCTCGGTCGCGATGAGTGCCGTCGGCCTCGCCGAGCGGGCGAACGAACTCGCGGTCGCGTACGCGAACGAACGCGAGACCTTCGGCAAGAAGCTCTCCAGCCGCCAGGCGATCCAGTTCTACCTGGCCGAGAACTACGCCGACATCGCCGCCGCCCGCGCCCTCGTGCTCGAGGCCGCTCGCGCCTACGAGGAGGGCCGTCCCGACGCCGGCACGCTCTCGAGCGCCTCGAAGATGGTCGCGGTCGACATGCTCGCCCGGGTGACCGACAAGGCACTGCAGGTGCACGGCGGCCAGGGCTACTGGAAGCGCAACGCGATCGAGCGCGTCTACCGCGACGCGCGCGCGCAGCGCTTCGAGGAGGGCACCAACGAGATCCAGAAGCTGGTCGTCGGCCGCGCCATCGTCACCGGCCAGGCCGGGTTCTGATCCGCAACCACACGACGGCCTGGAGGCGCGGTGCGGGCCCGCACCGCGCCTCCAGGCCCTGAGAACGCAAGGAACACATTGGCTGCAACCACCGCACCCATCGCGCTCATCACGGGAGCCTCCCGCGGCATCGGCCGCCTCCTCGCACAGAAGCTCGGCCAGCGCGGCGTCACCGTCGTGGTGACGTACAAGGGCAACGCCGACCTGGCCGAGGAGTCGCTCGCCGACGTGCGCGCGGCCGGTGGCGACGGCATCACCGCCCAGGTCGACATCGAGCAGCCGGAGTCGATCGACGCGTTGTTCGACCTCGTCCGCGACACCTACGGCCGGCTCGACATGTTCGTCGCGAACGCCGCCGCGAGCGCGTTCAAGCCCGTCGCGGGCCTCAAGCTGCACCACCTCGACCGCAGCTACGCGACCAACGCCCGCTCGTTCGTGCTCGGTGCGCAGCGGGCGGCCGAGCTCATGGACCGCGGAGGCCGGATCGTCGTCGTGACCTCGTACGGGTCGCTCCGGGCGTTCCCGACCTACGCGGCCCTCGGCGCTGCGAAGGCGATGACCGAGGCGTACACGAAGTACATGGCGGTCGAGTTCGGACCGCGGCAGATCACGGTGAACGCGGTCAACGGCGGCCTCATCGACACCGACTCGCTCGACTACTTCTACGGTGCCGTGCCGGGGATGGCGCCGATGTCGTCGGTCATCGAGAAGCTCCCGCTCCAGCGGCCGGGCACCGCCGACGACATGGCGGACGCGGTCGACTTCCTGCTGTCCGACAAGGCGTCGTACATCACGGGGCAGACGCTGTCGGTCGACGGGGGGCTGACCGTGATCGCCCCGCCCTTCTGGGCCGACACGACGTCGCCCCTGCGTGACGCCGTCCTGCCTGCGGCAGAGTAGGGGGCATGAGCACCGTCGCCATGCCCGACCTCGCCGTCGTCTCCTCGCCGTGGAGCCTCGGCCCGCTGACCCTCCGGAACCGGGTGGTGATGGGGTCGATGCACACCGGGCTCGAGGTGCACGACGACGGCGGGGCCGGCATGGCGGCGTTCTACCGCGAGCGTGCAGAGGGCGGAGCGGCGCTCATCGTGACGGGCGGCATCGCCGTGAGCGACGAGGCCCGGGGCGGCCCCGACTTCGCGGTGTTCGGCGTGGACGGCGCCGACGAGCGCTTCCGCGTCGCGGTCGACGCGGTGCACGACGCCGGTGGCGCCGTGCTCGCCCAGCTCTTCCACGCCGGTCGCTACGCGCTCGTGGGCGGCATGGTCGACCGGCACGGCCGGCCACAGCGCGCCGTGGCTCCGTCGGCCCTGCCGTGGGCGGCCGCGCGGGGCGTGGTCCCGGAGGAGCTGACCGCCGCCGAGGTCGAGCGCACGATCGAGGACTTCGCGGCAGCCGCGCGGTCGGCTCGGGACATCGGCTTCGACGGCGTCGAGATCATGGCGTCCGAGGGGTACCTCATCAACCAGTTCCAGTCGCCGCTCACGAACCTGCGCGACGACGAGTGGGGCGGCTCGCCGGAACGTCGTCGGCGCTTCGCCGTGGCGGTCGTGCGCGCCGTCCGTGCCGCGGTGCCCGACCTCGCGGTGACGATCCGGTTGTCCGGTGCGGACCTCATGCCCGGGTCGACGAGCGACGACGAGGTCGACGCGCTCGTGCACGAGCTGCTGCCCCTCGGGCTCGACGGGATCTCCGTCGGCATCGGGTGGCACGAGTCCCGCACCCCGACCGTCCAGGCAGCGGTGCCGCACGGCGCCTGGCTGTCGTACGCGAACCGCATCGCCGGCGTGGTCCGCGACGCCGGGTACCCGGACGTGCGGGTGATCGCGTCGAACCGGATGACGGACCTCCGCGACGGGGAGGCCGTGCTCGCCGACGGCCTGGTCGACGCCGTCGCCCTCGCGCGCCCGTTCCTCGCCGACCCCGCGCTCGTGCAGCGCTCGCTCGCCGGCGCGTACGACCTCGTCAACACGTGCATCGGCTGCAACCAGGCGTGCCTCGACCGGTCGATCGTCGGCGCGCCCGTGTCCTGCCTCGTGAACCCCCGCGCCGGGCGCGAGGTCGCGTTCCCGCTCCGTCCCACCACCACCCCGAAGCGCGTCGACGTCGTCGGCGGTGGACCCGCCGGGCTCGCCGCGGCCGTCGACGCCGCCCGCCGAGGACACGCCGTGACCGTTTGGGAGGCCTCCGACCGACTCGGCGGGCAGTTCGAGCTGGCATCGCTCGTGCCGGGCAAGGAGGACTACGCCGCGACCGTCCGTGCCGCCAGGGCCGAACTCGCCGAGCGCGGGGCGACCGTGCACCTCGGACGCGCCGCGACCGCCGAGGACCTCGCCGGGAGCGACGCGGTCGTGGTCGCCGTGGGGGTCGTGCCCCGCGAGGTCGACGTCCCCGGGGCGTCGCTGCCGCACGTGGTGTCGTACGAGCGGGCGCTCCGGGAGGGCGTGCCCGCTGGCACCGTGGCGATCGTCGGCGGCGGCGGGATCGGCGTCGACACGGCGGCGTTCCTCGTCGAGTCGCCGGACGAAGCGGCGCGCGCCACGGAGTTCGGGCAGCGCTGGGACGTCGACGTCAGCGACGAGATCGTCGGTGACGTGCCGCAGCGGCTCCCGGCGGCGGCACGCGTGCTGCGTCCGGGATCCGACGTCACGGTGCTGCGCCGCAGCGGCAAGTTCGGCGCCGGCATCGGCATCACCTCCCGATGGGTGGCGATCGGTCGGCTCCGGGACGCCGGGGTCCGCATGGTGGGAGGCGTGCAGGAGTACCTGCGCATCGAGCCCGGTGCCCTGTGGATCCGCGACGAGGACGGTGAGGAGCGATCGGTCCCGGCGGACACCGTGGTGGTGTGCGCCGGACAGGAGCGTCGAGGCGACGCGGACGAGCTCGTCGAGGGCCTGCGCTCCGCGGGCGTCCCGTGCGAGGTGGTCGGTGGTGCACGCGACGCACGGAGCGTCGACGCCGTCCGTGCCACGAGCGAGGCACTCGAAGCGGTGCGTCGACTCGCGCCCTGACGCGGAATCTGCAACAATGAACGGTCGAATCGTGCCTGCTCGACCCTCTATCCAGCTGTGCACGACTCTCATCGAGCTTCCACCGTGTGTGCCCCCACGCCCGCGGTCCGGTTCAACCACAACAACACGCAACAGGAGCATTTGTGGCTGTCAAGATCCGTCTCAAGCGTCTCGGTAAGATCCGTGCGCCGTACTACCGCATCGTCGTCGCGGACTCGCACACCAAGCGCGACGGCCGTTCGATCGAGGAGATCGGCAAGTACCACCCCACCGAGGAGCCCTCGGTCATCGAGATCGACTCGGACCGTGCGCAGTACTGGCTCTCCGTCGGCGCGCAGCCGACCGAGCAGGTCGCCGCGCTGCTCAAGCTCACCGGTGACTGGGCGAAGTTCAAGGGCGAGAAGGACACCGCCTCCAAGGTGAAGGTCGCGGAGCCGAAGCAGGCCTTCGTCGCCGACTCCTCGAAGAAGGCCGTCCTCAAGCCGAAGTCGGAGAAGAAGGCGGAGGCCCCGGCCGCCGCTGAGGAGACTCCGGCCGACGACGCAGCCGAGACGACCGAGGCGTAATTCCTTGCTCGAATCCGCGCTGACGCACCTCGTCAAGGGGATCGTCGATCACCCGGACGACGTGCGCGTCGCCAGTTCCACCTCCGCGCGGGGCGAGGTCCTCGAGGTGCGTGTGCACCCCGAGGACCTCGGCCGCGTGATCGGTCGCGCCGGACGGACCGCAAAGGCGCTCCGCACCCTCGTCTCGGCTCTCGCCGACGGCAAGCGGGTGCGGGTCGACGTGGTCGACACCGATTCCTAGGGAGACGACCCAGCTCCGGGTGGGTCGCATCACGAAGGCGCACGGGCTCAAGGGCGGCATCAAGCTCGAGCTCTACACCGACGACCCGGATCGTCGGTTCACGTCCGGAGCGACCTTCACGCTCCAGGTCCCGGAAGACTCCCCGTGGTCGGGCAAGACCATCACGCTGGACGAACTCCGCTGGTACAACGGCCACCCGGTCGCCTTCTTCGAGGGCATCGAGGACCGCACCGCCGCTGAGACGCTCGCGCGGGCCATCCTCTGGGTCGAGCAGGACACCGACGCCGAGACCGGCGAGGACGACGCCTGGTACGACCACCAGCTGGTCGGACTCCGCGTGCTCCGCGACGGCGTCGAGGTCGGCACCGTCGCACGCGTCGACCACCTCCCGGCGCAGGACCTCCTCGCCATCGACACCCCGGACCGCGGCGAGGTGCTCGTGCCCTTCGTCTCGGCGATCGTGCCCGCGGTCGACATCGCCGCCGGGACCGTCACGGTGACCCCGCCGACCGGGCTGTTCGAGGACCCCGAGGACACCTCCCGTCCCGAGACGGTCTCGCCGTCCGACCAGGGGTAGCGCCGTGCGCATCGACATCGTCACGATCTTCCCCGAGTTCTTCTCGGTGCTCGACGTCTCGCTGCTCGGCAAGGCGCGCGTCGACGGACTGCTCGACCTCCACGTGCACGACCTGCGTGACTGGACCACCGACCGGCACCGCACCGTCGACGACACCCCGTACGGCGGCGGTGCCGGCATGGTGATGAAGCCCGAGCCGTGGGCGCTGGCGCTCGAGTCGGTCCTGCGGTCCGACGGCTCGTCGACGCTCGTGGTCCCCACACCTGCGGGCACCCGGTTCACCCAGTCGATCGCTCGGTCGCTCGCGTCGACCTCGGACCACCTCGTGTTCGCCTGCGGGCGGTACGAGGGCATCGACGCGCGCGTGTTCGCGTGGGCGTCCGAGCGGGCCGACGTCGTCGAGCTGTCGCTGGGTGACTACGTGCTGAACGGCGGCGAGGTCGCGGCGATGGCGATGATCGAAGCCGTCGGGCGGCTCGTGCCGGGCGTCGTCGGCAACCCGGAGTCGCTCGTCGAGGAGTCCCACGAGGACGGCCTGCTCGAGTACCCCTCGTACACGAAGCCCTCGTCGTGGCGCGGTCTCGACGTGCCCGACGTCCTGCTCAGCGGGCACCACGCCCGCGTCGCCGCGTGGCGGCACGAGCAGCAGGTCGAGCGCACGCGACGCGTGCGGCCGGACCTGCTGCCGGAACCGGAGTAGCCGGCTCCGCCGTCCCGGCCTGGAGGCGCGGTGCGGGCCCGCACCGTGCCTCCAGTCCGTCTACCGGGCACGCTGGCGGCCGCGCCCGTCCTGCCGGTCGGCTGGTCGCGTTGGTCGCAGGAAGTGTCGCGGATGGCCCGCCGAGCCGACCCGTCCTGCGACCAGCGCGCTGCACGCGGCATGTCGTGCAACCGGGCGGTGACGCCTTCCGCCCGTCAGGAGGCGGCCTCGGCGCGCTGGGCGCGCCGCAGGGTGAGGACCTCGGGGCCGGCCTCGGTGACGGCCACCGTGTGCTCGACGTGCGCGGCGCGCGAGCCGTCGGCGCTCTTCAGGGTCCAGCCGTCGTCGTCCTGGTACAGCTCGTCCGTGCCCTGCATGAGCCACGGTTCGATCGCGACCACCAGGCCGGGACGGAGCTTCAGCCCGCGACCGGGTCGACCGTCGTTCGGGACGTGCGGTTCGCCGTGCATCGTCCGGCCGACACCGTGGCCACCGAACTGTGTGTTGACGGCGTAGCCGGCCTCGTGCGCGACGTGGCCGATGGCGTACGAGACGTCGCCGAGCTTGTTCCCGACACGGAACTGCGCGATGCCCGCGGCCAGCGCCCGTTCGACCGTGTCCACGAGCCGCTGGTCGTCGTCGCGCGGTGTGCCGACCTGCACCGTCACGGCCGAGTCCGCGACCCAGCCGTCGACGCTCGCGGCGAAGTCGAGGCTGACCAGGTCGCCGTCGACGAGCACGCGGTCGTACGGTAGGCCGTGCAGGGCGGCGTCGTTGACCGAGGTGCACAGGTTCCTGCCGAAGGGGCTCTTGCCGAACGACGGGTGGTAGTCGACGTAGCAGCTCTCGGCGCCGCGGTCCGCGATCATGCTGGCGGCCACCCGGTCGAGGTCGAGCAGGTTCACCCCGACGTCGACCGTCTCGAGCAGTTCGTCGAGGACGTCGGCGACGAAGCGGCCGGTGACGCGGAGGCCGTCGAGTTCGGCGGGCGTGCGGAGTTCGATCATGCGACCATCCTGCCGGGAGCCGCGTTCGTTTTGTGTCCTGGACGTCGTGTGGCAAGATTGATCGCTGTGCCCTGGCTGGACTCTGCCACGGGGGAGTCGCCGACACCGGGCACGAACCACACACTTTCCGAAACCGATCCGCGGCGACCCGTGTGCGTCCGCAGAGAGTAGACCCATCATGAGCCAGCTCCTCGACTCCGTCGACGCAGCGTCGCTGCGCACCGACGTCCCCGACTTCCGCCCCGGCGACACCATCAAGGTGCACGTCAACATCATCGAGGGCACCCGCTCGCGTATCCAGGTCTTCCAGGGTGTCGTCATCGCGCGCCAGGGCCACGGCCTCGGCGAGACCTTCAAGGTCCGCAAGGTGAGCTTCCAGGTCGGCGTCGAGCGCTGGTTCCCGGTGCACTCGCCGATCATCGACCACATCGAGGTCGTCACCCGCGGTGACGTCCGTCGTGCGAAGCTCTACTACCTGCGCGAGCTCCGCGGCAAGGCGGCCCGCCGCAAGATCAAGGAGAAGCGCGACGCCTGATCGCCTTCGCAGTGGGCGGCCGCGAGCCGGACGCCGCTGACGAGCCCTCGTCCATGTACGGTTGTGCGTGGATGGGGGCTCTTCCCGTTCCCGGACGCATCCCGTGGCACGGGGTCGCCGTCCGCGGGGGAGCCGTGCACGAACGAGAGTGGAAATGACCGACACGACGAAGGAACCGACGCTGCGGCCACGCTCGGGCAAGAAGCGCAACGGCGTCCTCACCTTCATCCGCGACCTCGTCATCATCTTCATCGCGGCGTTGCTCGTGTCGTTCCTCGTCAAGACGTTCCTGATCCGCTCGTTCTACATCCCGTCGGCGTCGATGGAGAACACGCTGCAGATCAACGACCGGGTCATCGTCAACGAACTGGTGCCCGACGTGGTCTCGCTCAAGCGTGGCGACGTGGTGGTCTTCAAGGACCCGGGTGGCTGGCTCACCGGCTCGGACGTGCCGAACGTGACCCCGACGACACCTGTCGGCAAGGCGGCCGACTGGGTCCTCACGCAGATCGGTCTGGGCACCGGCGACAGCGACGACCACCTCATCAAGCGGGTCATCGGCCTGCCGGGTGACACAGTGTCCTGCTGCAACGACCTCGGGCAGATGTCCGTCAACGGTGTGCCGATCAAGGAGCCGTACCTCAAGCTCCCGGCGGGTGCGCCGGCGTCGGCGACGAACTTCTCCGTGACGGTGCCGAAGGGCACCATCTGGGTGATGGGCGACAACCGCAACGACTCGAAGGACTCGCGGTACAACGGCGACACCCCGTCCAAGGGCTTCGTGCCGCTGTCCGACGTCACCGGACGAGCGTTCGTGATCTCGTGGCCCACCAGCCGCTGGACGTGGCTCGACGACTACCCCGACGTCTTCGCCGGCGTCCAGGAGCGGGACGAGTGACCGCGGTCCGGCCCTCCCTGCGCGTCGAGAAGCGCCTGCTCGGTGACGGGCGGGTCACGGTGATCGGCATGGACGAGGTCGGGCGCGGCGCGATCGCGGGTCCCGTCGCCGTCGGTGTCGCGGCGGTGACGATCGACATCGGCCGCGTGCCGCAGGGCCTCGCGGACTCGAAGCTCCTCAGCGCCGCCCGACGGGACGCCCTCGTGCCCGTCGTCGAGCGCTGGGCGCCCACGGCGGTGGGCATGGCGTCCGCCGAGGTCGTCGACCGGCAGGGCATCGTGCCGGCGCTCGGGCAGGCGGGTGCTGCGGCGCTCGCGCGGCTCGTGGCGGGCGGGGTGTCGCTCGACGGCGCGGTGGTCGTGCTCGACGGGTCGTTCGACTGGCTCTCCCGCGCGGTGCCGGCGGCGTCGGTCGCCGGGGTCGACCCGATCGACGTCGTCGTCCGGGTCAAGGCGGACCGGGACTGCGCGTCCGTCGCGGCCGCGTCGGTCGTCGCGAAGGTCGCCCGCGACGCGTTGATGGTGGCCGCGCACGACGACGCGCCGCACTATGCCTGGGCGTCGAACAAGGGCTACGGCTCGACGGCGCACTACGACGGAATCCGGAGCGTCGGGGCACACGCACTGCACCGGAAGTCGTGGCTGCACCAGGCGTCCACGGTCACGCTCGACGGGTTCGCGGAGCTCGACGCCGTCGGGTGAGGTGTGGCCTCGGTGTGGGACGTGCGTACGGCATCGCCGTAGACTGTGGGGCGCGATGGATGACGACGAATTCGACGACTACGACCGCGAGGTCGAACTGGCCCTGTACCGCGAGTACCGCGACGTCGTGTCGCAGTTCCGGTACGTGGTCGAGACCGAGCGACGTTTCTACCTGGCGAACGAGGTCGAACTCGTCCGCCGGGACACCGAACACGACTTCTACTTCGAGTTGTCGATGAAGGATGTCTGGGTGTGGGACGTCTACCGTTCCGATCGGTTCGTGAAATCTGTTCGGGTGCTCACCTTCAAGGACGTGAACGTCGAAGAACTGACGGCGCGCGAACTGGAATTGCCGAAGGAACTCGCACTCGACGAGTGATTCTTTCTGGGAATCACCGTCACGGGAGCGGCGGAATGCATTTCCGTACGATACCTTGATCGCGAAGACTTTCCCCGATCAAGGAGTCGCAATGGCACAGAAGGTCACCGTCCAGCTCGTCGACGACCTCGACGATTCGCCGATCACCGCTGGAGAAGGCCGTACGGTCGAGTTCGCGTTCGACGGGTCGACGTACGAGATCGACCTCTCCAACGACAACGTCGACAAGTTCCGCGAGGCGATCTCGGACTACGTGGCGGCCGCACGAAAGGTGAGCGGCCGTCGCTCCAGCAGCGGCGGTGGCGCGTCGAAGCCGACCCCCAAGCGTGGCAACTCGGAAGAGCTCGCGAAGATCCGCGAATGGGCGAAGGACAACGGGTACGAGGTCTCGTCCCGTGGGCGTATCTCGACCCAGGTGCAGGAGGCCTACGCGGCCGCGCACTGACCGTGCGTCGAACGGGCTCGGGCGAGTGATCGTCCGGGCCCGTTCGTCATTCCTGCACAGCATTTTCGTTCTCCCTCTCTGTCCACAATCTCCGCTCTTCCGAACTGGGCAGTGCCGACGATGCCGCAACCTGGCGTCGGAGGCGGAACATGGCAAACGGAACGACGACACCACTCGGCGCGCACGGCGAATCCATCGCGGCGGAGTGGTTGACGGAACGCGGTTACGAGCTGGTCGAACGCAACTGGCGGTGTGCTCGGGGCGAGATCGACCTGATCGCGTGGGACGGTGACGCGCTCGTCTTCATCGAGGTGAAGACGCGCGCAGGCGGATCGACCGGGCACCCGTTCGAGGCGATCACCGACGCGAAGGTCGCGCGGTTGCGCCGTCTCGTGCCCGCGTGGTTCTCCGAGCACCCCGACGTGCGCGCACGCTCGATCCGGATCGACGCGATCGCGGTGCACGTCGACGGTCCTCGAAGCGCCGTCGAGCACGTGGCGGGCGTCCTGTGACCGGCATCGGACGGGCAGCGGCGGTGGCCCTGCTCGGGGTCAGCGGGCGGCTGGTGGAGGTGGAGGCGCACCTGACCAGCCAGCTGCCGGCGTTCCGGATCATCGGGCTGCCCGACACCGCCCTCGGTGAGGCCCGCGAGCGGGTGCGCTCGGCCGCGGCGAACGCGGGGTGTCCGCTGCCGGCCAGACGCATCACCGTGAACCTCACACCCGCGGCGGTGCCGAAGCGCGGGTCGGGGTTCGACCTCGCGATCGCCATGGCCGTGCTCGCCGGCGCCGGCACGGCTCCGCACGTGTCACCGGCGACGGTCCACCTCGGCGAGCTCGGGCTCGACGGCCGGCTGCGCCCCGTGGTCGGGATCATCCCGATGCTCCTCGCCGCGCGGAACGCCGGCATCCGTCGCGCGGTGGTCCCGACCGGCAACGTCGACGAAGCCGAGATCGTCAGCGGCCTGGCCGTCACGGGGGTCGACTCGCTCCGCGCCGCGGCGATCGACGCCGGCGCCGTCCTGCCACCGGTCGACGTCGACCCGGTGGTGTCCGCTGCACCCGGCCCCGAGTCCTCGGCCCGACCGGTGCCGGAACTCGGCGAGGTCGTCGGCAACGAGGTCGGCGTGCGAGCGGTCCTGGCGGCCGCCGCCGGTGGACACCACGTCCTCATGCTCGGGTCGCCCGGTGCCGGCAAGACCATGCTGGCCGAGCGGCTCCCCGGGATCCTGCCGGACCTCGACGACGCTGCGGCGCTCGAGGTCGCCGCCGTACGGTCGGTCGCCGGTCACGGGGTGCGGTCATGGACGCGACGGCCACCGTGGGAGGCGCCGCACCACTCCGCCTCGGCCGTCGCGCTCATCGGTGGCGGGTCCGGCGTCATCCGGCCGGGCGCCGTCTCCCGAGCGACGCACGGCGTGCTGTTCCTCGACGAAGCCCCCGAGTTCCCGCGAGCCGTGCTCGACGCGCTGCGGCAGCCGCTCGAGTCCGGGCGGATCAGCATCCACCGGTCGGCCGGGGCCGTCGAGTTCCCTGCGCGGTGCCAGGTCGTCCTGGCGGCGAACCCGTGCCCGTGCGGGCACGCGGGCATCGCGCACAGCGCACCGTGCGAGTGCTCGCCGAGCACCGTCCGGCGGTACCTCGCACGGTTGTCCGGGCCGCTGCTCGACCGCATCGACATCCGGGTCCAGGTCCCGCGGGTCACGTCGGCAGCGGTGCGTGGCGCCGCCGATCGGGCGCCGACGACCGCGGAGGCCCGGGCGCTCGTCGCCGCTGCCCGCGCACGAGCCGCCGCGCGACTGGCCGGGACCGGGTGGACCCGAAACGCCGACGTCGCGGGCACGTGGCTCCGACGCGACGGTCGTGGCGATCCCGGGTCGACCACGGTCATCGACAAGGCGCTCGACCGCGGCGCGATCACGATGCGCGGCTGGGACCGTGTCATGCGCCTGGCGTGGACGCTCGCGGACCTCGCCGAGGCAGACCGGCCGACCGCGGACCACGTGGCGGGAGCCCTGGCACTGCGGAGCGCGCTGTGAGCCGGCACGGGCGGCCGGAGCTCCTCGACGCGGTGGCACGCGCCACGGGCCGGGCACGGGCGGCGGGGCGCAGCGGCGGTGAGGGCGACGGGGTCGGCGGTCGCGGCGCTCGCGGCTCGTTCGACGCGGTCGAGGTCGCCACGCGGGTCGCGTGGTCCGTCGTCGCCGAACCCGGCGACGCGATCGCCGGGGGGCTCGTGGACGGCCTCGGCGCGGCACCGGCGTTCGAGTCGGTCCTCGCCGCGTCGGACGACGGCATCGACGGCCTCCTCGGGGTCTGTGTCGAGCGCGGTGTCGCGGGCACCGACGACCCCTCGGCCTACGCCCGAGCGCTGACGAAGGCCGTCGATCGGTGGCGGCCACGACTCGCGACCGCCGACGTCGGTGCGGTCCTGGCCGCGGCGGAGGCGGTGGGGGCGCGGCTGCTCGTCCCGGGTGGTCCCGGGTGGCCGGAGCGGGTGGACGACCTCGGACACCATGCACCGCTCGTGCTCTGGAGCCGTTCGGCCCTCGGTGCGTCGCCCTCGGTGCTCGAGCCGCCTGCCGTCGCGGTCGTCGGATCGCGGGCGAACACGATCGCGGGCTCGGAGGCGGCGGCGGACATCAGCTCGCGGGCCGTCGATGCCGGGTGCGTCGTCGTCAGCGGGGGAGCGTACGGCATCGACGCCACCGCGCACCGGGTGGCGATCGCCGCGGGGGCCACCACGGTCGCGGTGCTCGCCGGCGGGGTCGACCAGCTCTACCCGACCGGCAACGTCGAGCTGCTCCGCAACGTGTCGCAGCGCGGAGCGGTGATCGCCGAGTCGCCGCCGGGGACCCGTCCCTCGCGCTGGCGCTTCCTCGCCCGCAACCGGCTCATCGCCGCGCTGGCCGACGTGACCGTGGTGGTCGAGGCGGGGGCACGCTCGGGAGCGCTCAACACCGCCCACCACGCCGGGCAGCTCGGACGGACGGTGTTCGCGGTGCCCGGGGCGTTCTCCTCGGCCGCGTCCGTCGGGTGTCACCGGCTCGTGGCGCAGGGGCGTGCGCAGCTGATGGTGCACCCGGACGAGGCGGCCGCCGCCGCGATCGAGCAACGCGGCGGAGTGGTCCTGCAGTCGACGGGCACACCGTTGCTCGTGCACGACGACCCGGACGTCCTGCGGGCGCTCGACGCCCTGGGTCGTCGTTCCCTGTCCGTCGACGAGGTCGCACGGCGCAGCGGGTTGTCGATCGCCGACGCGACCGATGCCCTGGCACTCGCGCAGGTCCAGGGGCTGGTGCAGCACGGCGTCGGCGGGTGGTCGAGGGTGACGCAGCGGTGAGTCGTAGCCTGGGGCCGTGGACGGCACGAGCGACGCGCGGGACCTCGACCGGGTGGTCGACGGCTTCCTCGGACACGCCCGACACGCGCGCGGACTCAGCGAGCAGACCCTCCGTGCGTACGCGAACGACCTCGAGCAGTTCGTCGGCTTCGCTGCGGCACGGGGCGTGGCGGACGTCGGGAGTGTCTCGCTCGAACTGCTCCGCGACTGGCTGTGGGAGGCGGACCAGCGCTCGTTGGCGCGGGCAACGATCGCCCGGCGGTCGTCGTCCGTCCGGGCCTTCACCAGGTGGGCGAGCGAGACCGGGCTCCTCGCGTCCGACCCCGGTGTCCGACTCCGAGCGCCCAAGGGAGCGTCGCACCTGCCCCGCGTGGTCTCGACCGACCAGGTGCGGGCGTTGCTCGACGGGCTCGCGGCCCGTGCGGGCACCGACGACCCCGGTGCACTGCGCGACCTGGCCGTCGTCGAGCTGCTCTACGCAGCGGCGATCCGGGTCAGTGAGCTCGTC
The DNA here is from genome assembly GCF_030406605.1 of Curtobacterium sp. 458. Taxonomy (NCBI): domain Bacteria; kingdom Bacillati; phylum Actinomycetota; class Actinomycetes; order Micrococcales; family Microbacteriaceae; genus Curtobacterium; species Curtobacterium sp. 458. The sequence goes on from NZ_CP129104.1 coordinate 2,476,584, forward strand.
GGCATCGACGTCGTCGACGTGGACAGGAGCCGGCTGACCGTCCGCGTGCTCGGGAAGGGCGGCAGGGAGCGGGTGGTGCCGTTCGGGGTGCCGGCGCGGGATGCACTCGAGGCGTGGCTCGACCGGGGACGCCCCGTCCTCGCTGCGCGGCGCACGGCGACGGGTGGAGCGAGCGGCACGGCACGGTCGACGAGCGCGAGCGCGAGCGCGAGTGCGAGTGCGAGCGACGGTACCGAGCGAGCACTCTTCCTCGGTGACCGGGGCGGCAGGCTGGGGACGCGGAGTGCCTACCGTGTCGTCGCCCGCCTCCTGCAGGACCTGCCCGGGGAGGGGCCGAGCGGCCCGCACACCTTCCGGCACACCGCGGCGACGCACCTCCTGGACGGGGGAGCGGACCTCCGAGCGGTGCAGGAACTGCTCGGTCACGCGAGCCTCGGGACGACGCAGATCTACACCCACGTGTCCTCGGCCCGACTCCGCGAGGTCTACCGGACGGCGCACCCCCGCGCCTGACGCCGAGCGCCCGCGCACCGAGCGCCCGAGCACCGCGCACCGCGCACCGAGCACCGACCGTTCATCCGCGCCAGTCGGACTCCGGCAGCAGCACGGGCCACGCCGCCGCGGGCAGGTACGGTGTCGGGTCGACGTACCGGTCGTCGAGCCGGGCGCCGAGGTGCACGCACGGATCGGTCGCCGGGCAGTGACCGACGGCGACCCGCCCGACCACCTCACCCTGCGAGACGGCGTCACCGGTCGTCACGTCAGGGGTGACCGAGTCCAGTGTGCTCACCAGCCCGCCGCCGTGTTCGACCGACACCACCGACCTGCCGGCGACCGCACCCGCGAACGAGACCGTGCCGTCCGCCACCGCGACCGCCGGGGTGCCGATCGACGCCGGGACGTCGATGCCCCGGTGTCCGGCCGCGTAGTCGTCGGCCGGCGCTTCCCACGGCCGCACGACCACGCGCGAACCCGTCGGCCACACCCACGGCGCGCCGTCCGCACTGTCCGCACCGCCCGCCACGAGCCCGACCCCGGCGCGCTCGACCACCGCGCGCCCGACCCCGGCGCGCCCGACCTCCGGGCCGACCAGCGCAGCCGCCGCCACGGCCACGCACGCAACCACTCCGACCGTGGTCCTCACCAGAACGTCCATGCGCCCGATCGTCGCGTCCACCACCCGGCCATGCACGCGACCGCAGCCCACCTGTGGGCGGTGAGCCGTGCCTCCCGGCCGGTGCAGGAGTCGCGGAGACCACGAACCGCGCGCGTTCCGACCCCGCACCGGTCGATCGACGCGCGCGGCGTCGAACCGCGCACGTTCCGTGGAAGCGACCCCACGGCCCGGAGCACGCAACCCCACCGCCCGACCGCAGCGGAACGAACCGGTTATGACCACACGTCGTCCGAGGAGTACAGTCGGGGCCGCTCCGGAACACGCAACGCCGCTCGGACGGCGAACCAGCCGACCGCCGGAGCACCGTGCGCCACCCAGCACGGCGGCAAGAACCAGGAGCACCGTGTCGAACACGTCCACCCAGCACGGTGAGGACCGTGCGTTCAAGGGGAAGGTCACCCTGTTCGCCATCGCGGCGGCGGTCGGTGGGTTCCTCTTCGGATTCGACTCCTCCGTCATCAACGGAGCAGTCGACGCGATCAAGGGCGAGTTCGGCCTGTCCGAGGCCGCCAGCGGCTTCGCCGTTGCCTCCGCCCTGATCGGCTGCGCCTTCGGTGCCTACTTCGCCGGCCGGCTCGCCGACCGCTGGGGCCGCACGCGCGTCATGTTCTGGGCGGCGGTGCTCTTCTTCGTGAGCTCGATCGGGAGCGCGTTCGCGTTCGCGACGTGGGACCTCGTGATCTGGCGCCTCGTCGGCGGCCTCGGCATCGGGACCGCGTCGGTCATCGCGCCGGCATACATCTCGGAGGTCTCGCCGAAGGCCATCCGCGGTCGCCTGGCCTCGTTCCAGCAGCTCGCGATCACCCTCGGTATCTTCGCCGCGCTCCTCTCCGACCAGATCTTCGCGGTGACCGCCGGCGGTGCCTCGGAGCAGGTGCTCGGGCTGGCCGCCTGGCGCTGGATGTTCCTCGTCGGCGTCGTGCCGTCGGTGGTCTACGGCGTGCTCGCGATCACCCTGCCGGAGTCGCCGCGCTTCCTCCTCGCGAAGGGCCGCAAGGACGATGCGCGCGGGGTCATGGAGAAGATCGTCCCCCGCGACACCGTGAACACCAGCCTTGAGGAGATCCAGGACGGTATCGAGAAGGAGGCCAACGAGAAGAAGGGCTCCATCCGGGGCAACCGCTTCGGCCTCCAGCCGATCGTCTGGGTCGGCATCATCCTCGCCGTGCTGCAGCAGTTCGTCGGCATCAACGTGATCTTCTACTACTCGACGACGCTCTGGCAGGCCGTCGGCTTCAAGGAGGACCAGTCCTTCCTGATCTCGACGATCACCTCGGTCGTCAACGTCGCGGTCACCTTCATCGCGATCTTCACGGTCGACAAGCTCGGCCGGAAGCCGCTCCTCGTGGCCGGTTCGACGGGCATGTTCGTGTCGCTGGCGATGGTCGCGATCGCGTTCTCGCAGGCCACCATCGTGGACGGCGCGCCGCAGCTGCCCGGCGCGTGGGGCCTCATCGCCCTCATCTTCGCGAACCTGTTCGTGGTGTCGTTCGGCGCCACGTGGGGCCCGCTCATGTGGGTGCTGCTCGGCGAGATGTTCCCGAACCGCATCCGTGCGACGGCGCTCGGTGTCGGGTCGGCGGCGAACTGGATCGCGAACTTCGTGGTCACGATCTCGTTCCCGGTGCTCTCCGGCTTCAACCTCACCGTGACCTACGGCATCTACGCGCTCTTCGCGCTCCTGTCCCTGTTCTTCGTCATCAAGAAGATCCCGGAGACCAAGGGCCGTTCGCTCGAGGAGATGGGCATCACGGCCGAGGGCGAGACGGTCGACGCCAAGTCCTGATCGTCCGGTCGTCGGCCTGGAGGCCCGGATCACTCGCGCCGGTCGGCGTGCGTGATCCGGGCCTCCGGTCTGTTAGCATTTGTCCAGCAGCGCGCTGAGCGCGCTGACTTCGCGTGTCCACACGCACCCCACGGCCACCGGTCCCGCTCTCGCGAGCGGGCGGCCGTCCGGGGTGGGGCACCAGGGGCCACGACCACCGGTCGTGACCGACACAACCGCAACCGTGCACGCGGCTCGAACAGCCGCGCGCCGAGAACAAGGAGGGACGGCATGGCCGTCGTCACCATCCGCCAGCTGCTCGACAGCGGCGTCCACTTCGGACACCAGACCCGTCGGTGGAACCCGAAGGTGAAGCGATTCATCCTCGCCGAGCGCTCGGGCATCCACATCATCGACCTGCAGCAGTCGCTGGCCTTCATCGACCGTGCGTACGACTTCGTCAAGGAGACGGTCGCGCACGGCGGCACGATCCTCTTCGTGGGCACCAAGAAGCAGGCGCAGGGCTCCATCGCCGAGCAGGCGACCCGCGTCGGCCAGCCGTACGTCAACCAGCGTTGGCTCGGCGGTCTGCTCACGAACTTCCAGACGGTCTCCAAGCGCCTCGCGCGCATGAAGGAGCTCGAGGAGATCGATTTCGACGACACGACGAAGGGCTTCACCAAGAAGGAGCTCCTCATCAAGAAGCGCGAGCTGGACAAGCTCCACAAGACCCTCGGTGGTATCCGCAACCTCACGCGGACCCCGAGCGCGCTCTGGATCGTCGACACCAAGAAGGAGCACCTCGCGGTCGACGAGGCGCAGAAGCTCGGTATCCCGATCATCGGCATTCTCGACACCAACTGCGACCCGGACGAGATCACCTACCCGATCCCGGGCAACGACGACGCGATCCGCTCCGTCGGTCTCCTGACGCGCATCGTCGCCGACGCCGCTGCCGAGGGCCTCAAGACCCGCCACAACGGCGGCGACGAGGAAGAGGCCGAGCCGCTGGCCGAGTGGGAGCAGGAGCTCCTCGGTGGCGAGCAGGCCGCGCCGGCCGCTGCCGAGGCCCCGGTCGCCGAGACCCCGGTCGAGGAGAACGACGCCGACGCGCAGGTCGCCGAGAAGGAGATCGGCGAGCCGATCGCCGAGGCCTCCAAGAACGCGGACGCCACCTCCGCCGAGTGACCTCCTGGGGCGTCGGACCGTGTCGGTCCGGCGCCCCGCTCCACGTCCCACACACGCAAGTCCAGAAAGGACTCCAGTCAATGGCAAACTTCACCGCTGCTGACGTGAAGAAGCTCCGTGACGACCTCGGCGCCGGCATGATGGACGCCAAGAACGCGCTCGTCGAGGCCGACGGCGACTACGACAAGGCCGTCGAGCTCCTCCGCATCAAGGGTGCCAAGGCCGTCGCCAAGCGTGACGACCGCGCCACCTCCGAGGGCATCGTCGTGGCCTCGGCCGAGAACGGTGCCGCGACCGTCGTCGAGCTCGCCAGCGAGACCGACTTCGTCGCGAAGAACGAGCGCTTCGTCGCGCTCGGTGACAAGGTCCTCGCGGCCGTCGCCGCCGCCGGTGCGACCGACGTCGCGTCCGCGAACGCCGCCGAGGCCGACGGCAAGACCGTCCTCGACGTCGTGAACGAGGCCGCTGCGCAGCTCGGCGAGAAGATCGAGATCCGCACGGTCCGCCGTGTCGAGGGCTCGGCCTTCGAGATCTACCTGCACAAGACCTCGCAGGACCTCCCGCCGCAGATCGCCGTCGTCGTCGCCTACGAGGGTGACGACGCCGCCGAGGCCCGTTCGATCGCGCAGCACATCGCCTTCGCGAACCCGACGTACCTCACGCGCGACGAGATCCCGGCCGAGGACATCGAGAAGGAGCGCGCGACCGTCGAGGCGATCACGCGCGAGGAGGGCAAGCCGGAGGCCGCCCTCCCGAAGATCGTCGAGGGTCGCCTGAACGCGTACCGCAAGCAGGTCGCGCTCCTCGAGCAGGACTACGCGAAGGACAACAAGATCTCCGTCGCGAAGGCCGCCGAGAACGCCGGCATCACGATCCAGGGCTTCGCCCGCGTCAAGGTCGGCGCGTAACGAACCCGTGACGGGGCTCGGAACCAGCATCTGGTTCCGGGCCCCGTTTTTCGCGCGCCGTCGGGTGCGCGAGTAGATTCCCACGAGACATTCGACGAAGGGTCCGACCACATGACGAACGAGAAGACCGGGCGACGCCGCGTCCTGCTGAAGCTGTCGGGGGAGGCGTTCGGTGCCGGGTCCCTCGGGGTGAACCCGGACGTCATCAGCACGATCGCCAAGGAGATCGCCTCGGCGGCGCAGGAGGTCGAGGTCGCGATCGTCGTCGGCGGCGGGAACTTCTTCCGCGGCGCCGAGCTGTCCCAGCGCGGCATGGACCGCGGCCGCGCGGACTACATGGGCATGCTCGGCACGGTGATGAACGCCCTCGCGCTGCAGGACTTCCTCGAGCAGGCCGGGGCCGCCACGCGCGTGCAGTCCGCGATCAGCATGACTCAGGTCGCCGAGCCGTACATCCCGCGACGCGCCGAGCGGCACCTCGAGAAGGGCCGGATCGTCATCTTCGGCGCCGGTGCGGGCCTGCCCTACTTCTCCACCGACACCGTCGCGGCGCAGCGAGCGCTGGAGATCGACGCGCACGAGGTCCTCGTCGCCAAGAACGGCGTCGACGGCGTCTACACAGCGGACCCGAAGAAGGACGCCTCCGCCGAGAAGCTGCACCACGTGACCTACCAGGACGCACTCCTCAAGGGACTCAAGGTCGTGGACGCCACGGCGTTCTCGCTCTGCATGGACAACGGCATGCCGATGCACGTGTTCGGCATGGAGGGCGAGGGCAACGTCGCTGCGGCGATCCGTGGTGAGCGGATCGGCACGGTCGTCAGCAACTGACCCCGACCGCTGACTAGACTCGACGCAGTACCGAAGGAGAACCACCGTGATCAGTGATGTCCTGACCGAAGCCACCGAGAAGATGGCGAAGGCCGTCGACGTCGCCAAGGACGACTTCGCGACCGTCCGTACCGGACGCATCAACGCCGCGCTCTTCCAGAAGATCCCGGTCGACTACTACGGCACGCCGACGCCGCTCGCGCAGCTCGCCGGCCTGCAGACCCCGGAGGCGCGCACGCTTGTCGTGACGCCCTACGACAAGTCCGCGCTCAAGGAGATCGAACGCGCCATCGCGACGTTCCCGAACCTCGGCGCCAGCCCGTCGAACGACGGCGACGTCGTCCGCGTGACGATCCCCGAGCTCACGCAGGACCGCCGCAAGGAGTTCGTCAAGCTCGTCCGCGGCAAGGGTGAGGACCACAAGGTCGTCGTGCGCAACATCCGCCGCAAGGCCAAGGACGACCTCGACGCGCTCAAGGGCGAGATCTCGGACGACGAGATCGCCCGCGGCGACAAGGAGCTCGACGTCATCACGAAGAAGCACGTCGACCAGATCGACGACGCGCTGAAGAAGAAGGAAGCCGAACTCCTCGAGGTCTGATGCGTCGTCACGACCAGGGCGGTGACCGCCCCACGACCCAGGAACCCGCCAAACGGGGTCTCCGCCAAGACTTCGACGCTCGGGCCCGCGCAGCGCGGTCCGACTTCGAGGCCTCCATCCAGCGGCGTCGAGCGGACTTCGACGCCCGCAACGAAGCACTGACGGCCCGGACCGGGCGCAACCTGCCGGCAGCGATCGGCATCGCGCTCGCGTTCGCGGTCGTCATGCTCGCGGCGCTCCTGATCTGGAAGCCCGCCTTCATGGTGGTCGCGGCGTTCCTCCTCGGCGTCGGCGTGTACGAACTCGCGAGCGCCATGCGCTTCGCGGGCCGCGACGTCCCGCGGATCCCGAGCGTCGCCGTCGCGATCGCGATCGTCCCGGCAGCCTTCATCGGCGGCCAGGTCCCGGCGCTGTTCACGCTGCTCGGCGGCATCGTGCTCATCAGCGCGTGGCGGCTGGTGGAGGTGGCGTTCGCGCGCACGAAGCCCCCGGCGGGCAACGTCGCGCGCGACCTCACGAACGGGTTGTTCGTGCAGGCGTACATCTCCCTGCTCGGAGCGTGCGTCGTCCTGCTCTCCCGCGAGGACCGGGGGCAGTTGTGGGTGATCGCGTTCATCCTCGTCGTCGTCGCGGTGGACACCGGGGCCTACGCCACGGGGCTCAACCTCGGCAAGCACCCGATGGCGCCGCGGATCAGCCCGAAGAAGACGTGGGAGGGCTTCGCGGGCTCGGTGGCGGCGAGCATCATCGTCGGCATCGTCGTGAGCATCCTGCTGCTCGGGCTGCCCTGGTGGACGGGCGTCGTCCTCGGGGTGCTCATCTCCGGGTCGGCGACCCTCGGCGACCTCACCGAGTCGATGATCAAGCGCGACCTCGGGATCAAGGACATCTCCTCGTTCCTGCCCGGGCACGGGGGACTGCTCGACCGGATCGACAGCATCCTGCCGTCGGCCGCCGTGGCGTACGTGCTGTTCCTCATCGTCAACCACTGAGGTCCGTCGTGCCCGTTCCCTGAGGGGTGTGCCCGCGCGTCCAGGTCGCACCAGGGAACGGTGCTGGCAGAATGTCGCCGTGGCCACCACCTTCCCGAACGCAGCACGCAAGACCCTCGGGTACGACGTCGACGAGGTCGAGCGCTTCCTCGAGGACGCCCGTCGTGCCTACACGGCGAACGACACCGAGCCGGGGCTCGAGGCGGCGAAGATCCGCGCGACCGCCTTCTCGATGCGCAAGGGCGGCTACTCGACCGCGCACGTCGACGCCGCGCTCGAGCGGCTCGAGGACGCCTTCGCCGCACGCGAGCGCGAGCGCGAGATCGCCGACGGTGGCAAGAAGGCCTGGTACGCCGAGGCGCGCACGAAGGCCTCCGACGTCGTCGCCCGGCTGGAGCGTCCGGACGGGCAGCGGTTCTCGCGCGTCAGCTTCCTCGGCACCGGGTACCACCCGAAGGACGTCGATGCCTTCGCCGCACGGCTCGCCGGGTACTTCCGTGACGGCAAGCCCCTCAGCCTCACCGAGGTGCGGTCGGTCGTGTTCCGGCCGAAGCACGGCGGCTACCGGGAAGCCCAGGTCGACGCGGTCCTCGACGCCGTGGTCGAGGTCATGCTCGCCGTCCGCTGACGACGCGCGCGCCGGAAGTGCTTCGCTTTCCGTGATGCTTCCGTTATCCTGGTCGGACTCATGGGCAGGCACACGGCAGACTCCAGCTCCGACCGCGATCCTCGCGAGCACCTCGACCGCACGGTCTCGGGTGAACGCCGCGCGGCACTGAACCGAACCCGCACCACGGGCACCTCGGTCCTCTCCGCGGACCCGTCCACCCGGGCGACCGCTCCCCAGACGATCCCCGAGGTCACGGGTCCGGTGCTCGTCGCACCGAAGTCGGTCGCGGCCAACCGGGTGTCCGACGCGGCGGTCGCGCACGCGGTGCCGAGCACCCCGGCCGACCCCCGCATCGTCAAGCAGCGTCGCGCCCGCGTGACGACCGCGGCGATCCGGTCGAAGCCGGTGCACGAGCAGCCGATGCGCGGCGTCAACTCGTTCATGCGCAAGCGTGCGACGATCCCCGCGCTCTCGTTCTTCGCCGTCTTCGGGTTCGTGGGCGGTTCGCTCTTCAACCCGATGCAGCCCGACGTTGCACAGGCGGCCGTGCAGACCGCCGTGCTCGCGAAGGCTCCGGCCGCGGCGCCGCAGCAGTACTCGCCGCACGGCACGTACGCCGCGTTCGACGCCGACCGCGACGGGTACGACGTGAGCGTCCCGAAGCCGAAGGTCACCAAGGCACCCACGGACGACTCCACCGCCGACGCGGACAGCACGGACGACAGCTCGACGACGCAGGTCTCCGCCACGAACACGCTCGCCGCACCGGCCGCGACGCCCGACCCGGGCAGCGCGCAGGCCATCGCCCAGCAGATGGTGACGGCCCGTGGATGGGGCTCGGACCAGTACAGCTGCCTCGTGTCGCTGTGGAACAAGGAGTCCGGCTGGCGGGTCAACGCCTACAACCCGAGCGGTGCCTACGGCATCCCGCAGGCGCTCCCCGGCAGCAAGATGGCGACCGCGGGCGCCGACTGGCAGACGAACCCGGCGACCCAGATCACGTGGGGCCTGAACTACATCGCCGGCGTCTACGGCACCCCCTGCGGCGCCTGGGGGCACAGCGTCGCCAACAACTGGTACTGATCGGCTGCCGGGGTGCCGCGGAGCAACCGGCCGCGGCGACCTCGCGGTCGCGGGCCCGAAGCCGAGGAAGAGGCCGGCCTCGACCGCCTCATGAGCGGGTGGAAGCGGACCGAGTTCCGTCGCGGCCGTGAGTACACGGTCCAGCCCGTCTCGGCAGCGTCTGCGCAGAAGGAGTACGTCTGCCCGGGCTGCGGCGGCACGGTGCTGCCCGGCACCGCACACGTCGTCGTCTGGCGTGCCGACGGGGTGCTCGGCGACGAAGCCGACCTCGCGTCCCGCCGTCACTGGCACAACCACTGCTGGAGCATCGCATGACCGAGCAGACCCGGCACGAGCAGAACCGGCCCGAGCCCGTCGAGATCCGGTCGGGCACTGAGCTGCCCGCACGGCGGACCGACATCGAGCTCGTCACGGACGACCACCTGACCCTCGTCGGCGAGCTCGCCGAACCCCTGGAGCGTCCCGCCCGCGGCACGATCGTGACCCTGCACCCGCTGCCCACCGCGCAGGGGTTCATGGACTCGCACGTCCTGAAGAAGGCCGCCGCTCGGTTGCCCGCGCTCGCCGACATCGCGGTGCAGCGCTTCAACTTCCGCTCGGTGTCCTCGCCGCGCGGCACCTCCGAGGGTGTCTTCGGGGACGGCGTGTCCGAGGGCTTCGACCTCCGCGCCGCCGTCTCCGACGTCGTGGAACGTGGTCTGCCGACGCCCTGGCTCGTCGGGTGGTCGTTCGGCACCGAGGTGATCCTCAAGCACGCCCTCGAGCACGTGCGCGCGGGTCGCATCGCAGGCGTGGTGCTGCTGTCGCCGCCGCTCCACCGGACGACCGACGAGGAGCTCGCCGCGTGGACCGACGCCGGCGTCCCGGTCGTCGCCCTCGTCCCGGAGCACGACGACTTCCTCCAGCCCGACGCTGCCCGCGCGCGGTTCGCCGTCGCGCCGGACATCCGGGTCGAGCCGGTCGAGGGCGCGAAGCACCTCTGGGTGGGGGAGCGGTACGTCCGCATCGTGCTCGACCGCATCGCCGACCTCGTCGTCCCCGGCAGCGCGCCGCTCCCGACCCGCTGGCCGGTCTGACGACCGTCGGCGGTCCTCGCCGGGCGCCCCCGGGTCAGGGACGGGACGTCGTGACGGACGGGAGGCCCGTGGCGGCGTCGCCACGTGCCTCCCGTCCGTCCGGTGGTGTCAGCGCGCGGCCGCGTCCTCGGTCGCGTCGGCATCTGCCGTGCCCTGGTCCGAAACCCCGTCCTGGGTGCCCAGGAGGCCCGTCGCGTGCGTCAGCACGCCGCGCAGGTTCTCGAGGTAGCCGGCGACGGCGTCGCGCTCGGTGCGGATCGCGGCGAGTCGGTCCTCGGCGTCCGCGACGATGCCGGCGGTGCGGCTCTCGGCGTCCTCGACCATGCGGTGGACCCGCTCCTGCGCGTCCGCGACGATCGTGCGCGCGTGCTCCTGCGCCTCGGCCGTGCTCGTCCGCTCGAGGTCGTCGGCCTCCTGCTGGAGCCGCTCGGCACGCTCCCGGGCCTCGCTCGCGCGACGGGTGGCCTCGGCGAGCTGCAGGTTCGCCTCGTCGAGGTACTTCTGCGTCTCGGTGACCGTCTCGTGGTGCTTCTGGAGGTACTCCTGCTCGGCGTCGTCCCGGCGGGCCGCCAGCTCGGACTCGAGTGCGGTCCGGGCGTCGTCGCGCATCCGGGCGATGTCTGCCGCGGCCTCGTCACGCTCACGGGCGAGCGCGGCACGGGCGGTGTCGATCTCCTGTCGGAGTGCGGTGCGCTCGGCCTCCAGGGCTCCGATGTCCGCGGCACGGCGGTCGGCGATCTCCGTGTCGAGCTCGCCGTGCTCGCGGTCGCGGCGGGCGGCGAGCTCGGCCTCGTGGTCACCGACCGCGCGCTCGAGTGTGGCGTCGGCCTCAGCGCGCTCGCGCTCGATGCGCGTCCGGTGCTCCTCGAGCTCACGGGCGGTGCGGTCCGCGGTCTCCTGCACGAGGCGCTCGTTCTCGGTGCGGGTCTGCTCCTCGTCGACACGGAGCTGCGCGCGGGCCGCTTCGACCTCCTGGGCGAGGGCGGTGCGGGCTGAGGCGAGTTCCCGGTCCCACTCGGCACGTGCGGCGGCGAGCTCCTCGGCGGTCTCGCGGCGGCGGTCGGCGAGCTCGGCGTCCAGTTCGGCGCGACGTCGGTCGACCTCGGCGGCGAGGTCGGCGCGTCCGGTCTCGAGCTCGAGCGCGTGGGCCCGCTGCTGCTCGTCCCGCTCGTGGTGCCAGGTTGCCCTGCCCTCGGTGACCTCGCGGTCGAGTGCGGCACGACGCTCGGTCTCGGTCCGGTCGAGGTCCTCGACGCGGCGGGCGTGGTCCGCCTCGAACTCGGCGCGGCGGTGCTCGGTCTCGCGGTCGAGGTCGGCGGCGGCGGCGCGGGCGTCGGCGGACTCACGGTGCGCGGTCTCACGGAGCTCGGCGACCTCGTGCTCGACCCGGGCGCGCAGGGCGTTCGTCTCGCGGATGGCGACCGAGCGGACCTCTGCGGCCTCGGTGACCGCGGCTCCGCGGACGGCGGCGCCCTCGTTCCGGGCGTCCTGCAGGAGCAGCCCGGCCTCGGCGCGGGCGCGCTCGACGGTGTCGGCCGCTTCGGCGCGGGCACGGGCGAGTTCGTCGGTGGCGCGGGTGCGGGCGTCCTCGAGGGTGTCGCGGGCTTCGTCCTGGGCCTCGCGCACCAGGCGGTCGGCCTCGGCCCGGCTCGAGGCGCGCAGCCGCTGGGCGTCGATGTCGGCCTGGCTGATGAGGCGGGTCGACTGCTCCTCGGCGACGCGGAGGGTGGACTCGAGGCGGGTACCGAGTCCGCTGTACGTGGGTGTGCCCGCCTCGTCGAGCTCGCCCTGGAGGTCGGAGACGCGGGACTGGAGGAGACGGATCTCCTTGGCGGCGTCCGCGCGGTCCTTGTTCGACTTGATGAGCTCACGCCGGAGGTCGCCGAGCGCGCGGTCCACCTCGTCGCGGCGGTACCCCCGCAGTTCCGAACCGAACTCTGCCTCGTCGTTCGCCACGTGTCGCTCCTGGTGCTCGCCGGCGGACCCGTGCGGCCCGCGGGTCGATCGTAGCGTGGCCGTGACCTGGAGTTCCCTGGCCCGGGAGCGCCTGACCTGGGAGACCACTGACCTGGGAGTCTGGGGCGGGGAGGACCGCGCAGGATGCACTCCACAGGGATGCTCGGTATCGTGGACCGCTGATCCGGCGCCGATTCCCCACCCCGGCGCGGTAGGGAGAGAGTTCCGTGCGGTTCGTCCTGGCGATCGTCAGTTTCGTGGTCGGCCTGCTGCTGGTCGGCCTCGCGGTCGGTCAGCGCACCGTCTTCGCGCCCCCGTCCTCGCTCGTCGCCGCCTCCACGGCGAAGACCTCCGCCCCGGTGACCGTCATCCCCGGCACGACCCTCAACGCGAACCCGGGCTACCAGGAGATCAACGTCAAGGGCTCCGGCGACGTGTTCGCCGCCTACGGCAAGACCTCCGACGTGCTCGCGTGGGTCGGTGACGCCGCGCACACGACGCTGCGCTTCGACGCCGAGGACGGCACCCTGCAGGGCCGCACGACCGGCTCCGGCACGAGCGTGCCGGACCCCGCGGGCAGCGACCTCTGGTACCAGGAGTACGACGGCGCGGGGCAGTTCACCGTGCGGCTCCCCGAGGACGTCTCGGTCGTCATCGTCGGCGACGGCAAGGACGCCGCTCCGAGCGACGTCTCCGTCACCTGGCCCCGGGACACCGCGACGCCGTCGGTCGGGCCGCTGCTCGTCGCCGGCGGGGTGTTCCTGCTCGGCGGGATCGCGCTCCTGGTCTGGGCGATCGTGCACCAGCGCCGCGGCCGTGGTCCGCGTCGTCGCAGCGGGGGGACGCGTCCGCCGCGCGTGCGTGCCTCGCGCCGTGCCGCCGCCGCCGGCGCGCAGGTGCCGAGCCGCGGCCGTCGTGGTCGTCGGGCGTTCGTCGCCGGCCCGGTCGTGCTCGTCGGCGCGCTGACCCTCGCCGGCTGCTCCGCCGAGTACTGGCCCCAGGGTGGCGACACGACGCCCACCCCGACGCCCACCGCCTCCGGAACGGCCGACCAGTCCGAGCCGGTCGCGGCGACGAAGCAGCAGATCAAGCGGATCGTCGAGCGCGTGGCGACGACCGCACGGAAGGCCGACACCGCCCGCGACGCGAAGCTCGCGGCCGAGCGCTTCACCGGCGCCGCGCTGGAGCTCCGCGAGGCCAACTACACGATCCGCGCGAAGGACTCCGACGTCGACGCCCCGCCGAAGATCTCCGCGGACGAGGTGTGCGTGGCGCTCCCGCAGCAGACCGACACCTGGCCGCGCACCATCTTCGCGATCACCGCAGCGGACTGCTCGGCGAAGACGGCGGCGCCCCAGGCCCTCACCCTGACCCAGGAGACCGCGCGTGACCCGTACAAGGTCGCGTACGACGTCTCGCTCGAGGCCGACGCGCAGATCCCCACCCTCGCGCCGACCTCGGTGGGTGCCGCGCTGCTCGCACCGACCACGAAGCTCCTGACGATCGAGCCGGACCAGGTCGCGACCGCCTACGCCGACGTCCTCGCGAAGGACACGAAGAGCGAGTACGCCGACCTGTTCGACGTCGACGGTGACGCCCTCCGGTCCACGATCGGCAAGGCGTACAAGGACAAGAAGGCCAAGGCGCTGCCGGACACCGCGAAGATCGACTACTCGTCGGAGATCCCCGACGACAGCGCGGTCGCGTTCGCCACCGACAAGGCCGGCGCACTGGTCTCCGCTGACCTCGACGAGGTCGAGAAGGTCACGCCGACGGCGTCCGGCGCAGAGGTGAACACCGAGGGGGCCGTGAAGGCGCTCTCCGGTGTCGACTCCAGCAAGAAGGGGATCAGCGCCACCTACGGCGTGCAGGTCCTGTTCTACGTGCCGCCCGTCGGCTCCGATGAGAAGGCGGTCCTGCTCGGCTTCACGCAGGGCCTGACCGCCGCGAGTGAGGTGCAATGAGCAACGTCCCCCCGACCCCGTCCGGACTCCGCGGCGCGGTCGATCTGTCGTCCCTCGTCGACCGGGCGCAGCGTCCGGCGACGGCCCCGGGAGCGCCCGCCCCGGCCGGGCCCGGTGCGCCCGGCAGCGATGCGACGGGCAGTGTCGCTGCTGCCGGCAGCGGTGCCGAAGGCAGCGCAGACCTGACCGTCCCGTCCCTCGTCCTCGACGTCACCGACCAGACGTTCCAGGACGTCCTGCAGCTCTCGACCGTCGTCCCGGTCATCGTCGACATCTGGGCCGAGTGGTGCGGGCCGTGCAAGCAGCTCTCGCCGATCCTCGAGCAGCTCACCGCCGAGTACGACGGCCGGGTGCTGCTCGCCAAGGTGGACGCGGACACGAACCCGCAGCTCGTGCAGGCGTTCCAGGCGCAGTCGATCCCGACCGTCGCGGCCCTCATCGGCGGCCGCCCCCTCGGGCTCTTCGTCGGCGCGCTCCCGGAGGCCCAGGTGCGCGACGTCTACGAGCAAGTCCTCGCCGCCGCCGAGCAGAACGGCGTCTCCGGTCGGGTCACCGTCGACGGCGCCGTGCCGGCGGACGCCGCCGAGCAGGGCGAGCCCGAGCCGGAGCCGCTGCCGCCGCACCACCAGGCCGCGTACGACGCGATCGAGCAGGGCGACTACGCGACGGCGATCCAGGAGTACAAGACCGCGATCGCGCAGGACCCGAACGACCAGATGGCGGTCGCCGGGCTGGCGCAGGTCTCGCTCCTCGACCGGCTGAACGGCCGGACCGCCGACGAGGTCCGGAGCGCAGCGGCCGCGGCACCGACCGACGTCGAGGCGCAGCTCGCCGTCGCCGACCTCGACATCAGCGGCGGGCACGTCGACGACGCGTTCGGACGGCTCCTCGACCTCGTGCCGACCGTGTTCGGCGCCGACCGCGAGGCCGTGCGCGTCCGACTCGTGGAGTACTTCGAGCTCATCGGGACCGACGACCCGCGGGTCGTCGCCGCCCGCAGGCGCCTCGCCAGCGCGCTGTACTGACGCGCGGTCGAGCACGCCGGGCGCGTCCGCGCGCGGACGCGCTGTCACACCGTGGAAGCGACATCGAACCAGGCTCTCGCGCTGGTTCGATGTCGCTTCTGTGGTTCGCGACCTGTGGACCGGCGGATTCGCGTGACCACCCGCGACACGCGACCACGGACGGACGGGAGGCCCGGTGCCAGCTGGCACCGGGCCTCCCGTCCGTCTCGCGGTCGCGTCTCGGTCGCGGTCGGCGTCAGCGGGCGAGCTTCAGCCAGACCGCGCCGAGCGGCGGCACCACGAGGTTCGCCGATGCCGGACGGCCCGCCCACGGCGTGTCCTCGGCGGTGACGACGCCGAGGTTGCCCACGCCCGACCCGCCGTACTCGGCGGCGTCGGTGTTCAGCACCTCGTGCCACTGGCCGGCCGCGGGGAGACCGAACCGTCGCTCGACCGGCACCCCGGAGAAGTTGACGAACACCGCGAGGCGGTCGTCGCCGTCCTTGCGGAGGAACCCGAGCGTCGAGTGCGGAGCGTCGCCGCCCTCGATCCACTCGAAGCCGTCCGGGGTCGAGTCGTGGGTCCACAGCGCCGGTGTGTCGCGGTAGACGCGGTTGAGCGCGGCGACGAGGTCCTGCACGCCACGGTGGCCGGGGTCGTCGAGGTGCCACCAGTCGAGCCCTCGTGCCTCGGACCACTCCTGCGCCTGGGCGAACTCCTGGCCCATGAACAGCAGCTGCTTGCCCGGGTGCGCCCACATGAACGCCAGGTAGGCCCGCACGTTCGCGAGCTTCTGCCACTCGTCCCCGGGCATCTTCCCGAACAGCGACCCCTTGCCGTGCACGACCTCGTCGTGGCTGATCGGCAGGGTGAACTGCTCGCTGAACGCGTACACGAGCGAGAACGTGATCTCGTCGTGGTGGTAGCTGCGGTGCACGGGCTCGCGGCCGATGTACTCGAGCGAGTCGTGCATCCACCCCATGTTCCACTTCTGCCCGAACCCGAGGCCGCCCGCGCTCGTCGGCTGGGTGACACCCGGCCACGAGGTGCTCTCCTCGGCGATCATGACGATGCCCGGGTAGCGCTTGTACGCGGTGGCGTTGGTCTCCTGCAGGAAGGAGATCGCCTCGAGGTACTCGCGTCCGCCGTGGATGTTCGGCAGCCAGTCGGTGCGGGAGTAGTCGAGGTACAGCATCGAGGCCACGGCGTCGACGCGGAGGCCGTCGATGTGGAACTCCTCGAGCCAGTACAGCGCGTTCGCGACCAGGAAGTTGCGGACCTGCGGCTGACCGAAGTCGAACACGTAGGTGCCCCAGTCGAGCTGTTCGCCGCGCCGGGGATCCGGGTGCTCGAAGAGGGCGTGTCCATCGAACTTCGCGAGGGCCCACTCGTCCTTCGGGAAGTGCCCGGGCACCCAGTCCATGATCACGCCGATGCCGGCCGAGTGCAGTCGGTCGACGAGGTACCGGAGGTCGTCGGGGGAGCCGAACCGTGCCGTCGGGGCGTAGTACCCGGTGACCTGGTAGCCCCACGACCCACCGAACGGGTGCTCGGCGAGCGGCAGGAACTCGACGTGGGTGAACCCGAGGAACTGCACGTGGCCGATGAGCTGGTCGGCGACCTCGCGGTAGGACAACCCAGGACGCCACGACCCGAGGTGCACCTCGTAGACGCTCATCGGACGGTCGTGCGTCGTGGTCCGCGCGCGGTGCTCCATCCAGGCGGTGTCGCCGTCGGACCACGTGTACGAGGACGCCGTGATGACGGACGCCGTCGCCGGCGGGACCTCGGTGCGACGCGCGAACGGGTCCGCGCGCTCCACCCACCCGGAGTCGGTGAGGATCTGGAACTTGTACCGCTGGCCCTCGAGGGCGCCCGGCCAGAAGAGCTCCCACACGCCGAGGTCGTTCAGCCGGCGCATCGCGGTCGTGCGGCCCTCCCAGCCCTCGAAGTCGCCGATGACCCGGACGGCGGTGGCGCGGGGCGCCCACACGGTGAACGCGACGCCGTCGACGCCGTCGACCGTCTGCACGTGCGCGCCGAGGTGGTGCCAGAGCTGCTCGTCGCGGCCTTCGCCGAAGAGGTGCAGGTCGAGCTCGCCGATGGTGGGGGCGAAGCGGTAGGCGTCGTCGGTCGTCCAGGTGATGTCGTCCGTGTCACCGGAGGGGTCCGGGTCGTAGTCGGCCTCGACCCGGTAGCGGCCGAGGGTGCCCTCGGTCGCGCCGGCCCAGAGGCCGTCTCCCTCGTGCACCAGTTCGATGTCGTCGCCGTCGGGTCGGACGATCCGGACCGCGCTCGCGAGGTGCCGGACGACGCGGACGCTCGTGCCGCCGTCGACGGGGTGCGGGCCCAGGACGTCGTGCGGCTGCGACCAGCGGGCCTCGGCGACCTGCTGGCGGAGCCAGTCCTCGACCGGGGCCGGACGCGGGCCGTCGGGCGACGGCGCCGAGGTGGTACCGCTCGCCACGGGGGCCGGTGCTGACGTCGAGGCGCCCGGCTGGGCGTCGGCCAGCGGTGCACCGCCCTCGGAGGTCGGGGCGTCGGCACCGTCGTCGACCGCGGTCGTCAGGTGACGGGGGTGCGCCGCGTCGGGAGCGTGGCCGGCGAGCGTCGCGGACTCGGGGACACCGCGGTCCGGCGCTTCCTTCGCCGGTGCGGGGGCACCGGGCAGGTCTTCGCCGGGTCCGGAGACCCGGGGCTCGTAGCGCGGCTCGGGAGGACGCGACGCGCCTGACGCGGCGGCGGGCACCGTCGGGCCGTCCGTCGCGGGAGCAGCGACGTGCTGCGCCGGGTGGGTCGGCCGAGGGGTGTCCTCGGGCATCCGACGCGGGAGCACGGGCGGCGGCGGGGGCGGCACGGGGGGCACGCTCGGCCCCTGACCACGACCGGGCTGCGGCGGGGTGGGCTGTGCCTCCGTCCCGCTGTCCTTCGGCGTCTTGTCGGCGTCGGTCATCGGTGCGGTCCCTCCACGACGAGCAGGTGCACGGGCTCCTGGAAGGCGTCCAGGCGTACGTAGTTCGACGAGCCCCACACCCAGCGCTGCCCGGTGACGACGTCGCGGACGTCGAACGGCTCCTCGGTGGCGAGCCCGAGGGCGGCCAGGTCGAGGTGCACCGTGGTCTCACGGGCCGAGTGGGGGTCGACGTTGGCGACGACGATCACGGTGTCGTCGCGGCCGGAACGGACGAACCGCCCCGGCAGGTGCTTGGAGTACACGACGATCGCCGGGTCCTCGGAGTGGTGCACGTGCAGGTTCCGGAGCTGCCGGAGCGCCGGGTGCGCTGCACGGAAGCGGTTGAGCATCGTGACGTACGGCGCCAGGCTCGCACCCTCGGCCTCGGCGAGGGCGAAGTCGCGCGGCTTGTACTCGTACTTCTCGTTGTCGATGTTCTCCTCGGACCCCGGTCGGGCGACGTCCTCGAAGAGCTCGTACCCGGAGTACATGCCCCACGTCGGCGCACCCGTCGCGGCGAGGGCGGCACGGACCTTGTAGCCCGCTCGGCCGCCGAACTGCAGGTACTCGGTGAGGATGTCCGGTGTGTTCACGAAGAGGTTCGGGCGCAGGTACGCGCTCGTCTCGTGGCTGAGTTCCTCGAAGTAGGACTCGATCTCTTCGCGCGTGTTCCGCCAGGTGAAGTACGTGTACGACTGCTGGAACCCGACCTCGGCGAGCGCCCGCATCATCGCCGGGCGGGTGAACGCCTCGGCGAGGAACACCGTGTCCGGGTGTTCGTCACGGATCTCGCGGATGACCCGCTCCCAGAACCAGAGCGGCTTCGTGTGCGGGTTGTCGACGCGGAAGATCCGCACGCCGAACGACATCCAGTGCCGCAGGACGCGCAGCACCTCGGTGACGAGGCCCTCGGGGTCCGCGTCGAACTGGATCGGGTAGATGTCCTGGTAGCGCTTCGGCGGGTTCTCGGCCGTGGCGATGGAGCCGTCCGCGCGCTGGGTGAACCAGTCCGGGTGCTCGGTGACCCACGGGTGGTCGGGGGAGCACTGGAGAGCGAAGTCGAGCGCGACCTCCATCCCGGTGTTCTTGGCGGTCTCGACGAACTCGCGGAAGTCGTCCTCGGTGCCGAGGTCGGGGTGGATCGCGTCGTGGCCGCCCTCGGCCGATCCGATGGCCCAGGGGCTGCCGGGGTCGTGCGGGCCGGGTGTCAGCGTGTTGTTCGGGCCCTTGCGCGCGGTCGTGCCGATGGGGTGGATCGGCGGGAGGTAGACCACGTCGAAGCCCATCCGGGCGACCGCGGGCAGGCGACGGGCTGCGGTGCGGAAGTCACCGCTCTTCCAGGAGCCGTCGGCGTTCTTCTTCGCACCCTCGCTCCGTGGGAAGAACTCGTACCAGGCACCGACACCGGCGCGGGTGCGCTCGACGTCGAGCAGCTGCGTCGGCGAGTGGGTCCGCAGTGAGGTGAGCGGCGCGTCCTCGACCTCGCTCGTGATCCGAGGGTCGTCGATCGCGGCGAGGCGTTCGGCAGCGTCCAGCGAGGTGTCGCGGATGCGGGCCGCGGCGCGCGTGGCGGCGGGGGAGTCCGTCTCCGTCGCGAGTCGGTCGAGCAGCACGCCGCCGTCGAGGAGCGTGGCCTCGGTGTCGACGCCGGCCGCGATCTTCAGGCGCGCGGCGTGCACCCACGTGGCCCAGTCGTCGGAGTACGACTCGACGTGCCACGACCAGACGCCGACGTGGTCGACCTGCACGGTCGCCTCGTACCGGTCGGTCCCGGCGGCGACGAGGGTGAGCGGGACGGTCCTGGTGCCGCCGTCGGGACGCTCGAGCACGAGGTCGGCGCCGATGATGCCGTGCCCTTCGCGGAAGACGGTCGCGCCGAACGTGATCACCTCGCCGTCGAACGCCTTGCTGGGGTAACCGTTCGGCGTCGCGGGTGCGAGTTCGGTGATGGGGATGCGCCCGGGCTTCGGTCGCCGGGGTCGGTCTGCGGTGGCCACGGAGCCGACGCTACCCGGAAGCCGCGACGGCGTTCTCCGGAAGGCGTGTCGTGTGGACGACGAGCGCGTGCTTCGCGCCTGTGGAGGAGCGGCCCTGGAGGTGCGCCGCAACGGACGGGAGGCCCGTGGCGGCCCCGCACCGCGCCTCCCGTCCGGCGTCCGGTCGCGCGCCGACAGGCGCACGACCGCCCGTCCGCACCGGCGCGCGCAGGGCGGCCGTCCGCACCGGCGCGCGCACGGCGGCCCGTCCGCACCGGCGTGCGCGCCGACGAAGCGGGGCTGCCCTAGGCGATCTCGAAGACGTGGATGCCCGGCCCGTACGCCGTGAACACCTGACCCGCAGGCCGGAGACGCTCGTGGTCGCGGTGCTTCTCGCTCGACCACGCCAACCGGTAGCCGAGGACGTCGTCGCGCGCCGGCAGCGTGATGTCCCGCGTCCGGCCGCTCCCGTGCACGACCACGAGCACGCGGTCGTACGGCTCGTGGTCCGGGGTCGACTCCACGAAGTACTGCAGCGCCCGGTGGATCGGCTGGTCCCAACCCTCGAGGGTCATCGGGCCGCCGTCGGGGCCGTACCAGGTCATCCGCGAGGCACCGGGGGTCTCCTGACCCTCGACGCCGAAGCGCGTCGGCCGGAGCGCCGGGTGCGCCGCGCGGAGCCGGGTCAGTTCGGCGACGGTGTTCGTGGTCGACTCGGCGTCCTCGTCGTCGGACCAGTCGACCGGGGTGAGGTCCTCCGACACGACGTAGGCGTTGTTGTTGCCGTGCTGGGTGCGGCTCCGCTCGTCGCCCGCGGTGAGCATCGGCACGCCGGCGGAGAGCAGGAGCGTCCCGAGGAGGTTGCGCATGCTCCGACCACGCGCCGCGCGGACGCCCCGGTCGGCCGTGTCTCCCTCGATGCCGTGGTTGAACGAGCGGTTGTCGTCCGAGCCGTCGCGGTTCTCCTCGCCGTTCGCCGTGTTGTGCTTGCGGTCGTACGACACGAGGTCGAGCAGCGTGAAGCCGTCGTGGGCGGTGACGAAGTTGACGCCGGCGAGCGGCCCGCGCTCCGCGCCGAACACGTGGCGTGAGCCGGTCAGGGCTCCGGCGAGCGCCCCGATGCCGGTGCGCGGTGCGCCGTTGCGGCGCTCCTCGGCGATGTCGGTGAGCCAGAACTGCCGGACCGTGTTCCGGAAGCCGTCGTTCCACTCGCTCGTGCCCGAGCCGGCGCCGCCGAACGACCCGGTGCGCCACCCGTCCGGCCCGACGTCCCACGGCTCGGCGACCACGAGCACGTCCTGCAGGTCGGGGTGCTCCCGGATCCGCTCGAGCAGCGGGTGCGCCGGATCGAACACGTGCCGGGCGTCACGGGCGAGCGAGGCCATGAGGTCGAACCGGAAGCCGTCGACCCGGACCTCCTTCGCCCAGTAGCGGAGGCTGTCGACGACGAGGTCGGCGCTCGCCGCGACGGAGGTGTCGAGCGTGTTCCCGCAGCCGGTGGTGTCGTAGTAGGCGTCCGCGTCCGCCGCCCACCGGTAGTGGTTCGCGCCGTCCAGGCCGCGGAGCGACGACGTCGGCCCGCCGAGCCCTTCTTCCGCGGTGTGGTTGTAGACGACGTCGAGGACGACCTGGATGCCGGCCTCGTGCAGGAGCCGCACCATGCCCTTGAACTCGCGGAGCACGGCGGAGGCGCCGGCAGCCCGGGCGGCGGGGGAGGCGTGCGCGGCGTGCGGCGCGAAGAAGCCGAGCGTGTTGTAGCCCCAGGCGTTCTCACGTCCGGCGTCCCGGAGCCACCGCTCGGTGTCGAACGCGTGCACCGGCAGGAGCTCGAGCGTGGTGACGCCGAGCCGGTGCAGGTGCGCGATCGTGCTCTCGTGCGCGATGCCGGCGTACGTGCCGCGGAGGTCCTCGGGCAGGTGCGGGTTCGCGGCGGTGAGGGTGCGGACGTTCGCCTCGTACACGACCACCCGGTCACGCGGGGTGCACGGCGCCACCGAGCCGCCCCAGTCGAACGTTTCGTCGACCACCTCGGCGCTCCACCGGGCGCCGGGGCCGGACCCGGCGCCGACCGCCACGATGCCGCGCGCTGCGGGGTCGAGCAGGGGGAGCGCCGGGTCGAACGCGTGCCGTGGGCCGGTCGGTCCGTCGGCGAGCAGGTGGTACCGGTCTCCGGGGACGACACCGGGGACCTCCACCGACCAGCGGTCACCGTCCGGGTCGCGGGTCAGCGCGTGCGTGCCGCGGCCCTCGACGACGAGCATGAGTGCGGTGGCGGACGCCGAACGCACCGTGAAGCGGCCGCCGCCGTCGCCGAGGACGAACCCCGGGAGGGCCTCGGTCGCGGTCTCGTGCATGACGACAAGGGTACGAGGGCCCACAGGTATCCTGGAAACGCCCGATCAGGGGGCACGATCCGTCGATGGGAGAGCAGGGTGAGCGTCTACCTGGACCACGCCGCGACGACGCCGATCACGCCCGGTGCGCTCGCCGCCTTCACCGCCGCGCTGCAGACCGTCGGCAACCCCTCCTCGATCCACAGTGCCGGGCAGCGGGCCAAGATGCTGCTCGAGGACGGACGTGCCGCCGTCGCGCGGTCGCTCGACGCGGACCCGGTCGAGGTCGTCTTCACCTCCGGCGGGACCGAGAGCATCAACCTGGCGGTGAAGGGGCTGTTCTGGGCACGGCAGCAGGACCGCCCGCGCCCCCGCATCGTCGTGCCGGCGGGCGAGCACCACGCGACGGTCGACACGGTCGAGTGGCTCGAGCGCCACGAGGGCGCGGTCGTCGACGTGGTCCCGTTGGACGCGGAGGGTCGCGTCGACACTGCCGCCCTGGAGGCACGGCTCGCCTCCGCGGACGACGTGGCCCTGGTCACGTTCCTCTGGGCCAACAACGAGGTCGGCACCATCCAGCCGGTGCGGCGGATCGTCGAGGCCGCGCACGCCGCCGGCGTGCCGGTGCACAGCGACGCGGTCGCCGCCTACGGGCAGGTCCCGGTGTCGTTCCGGGACTCCGGACTCGACGCGCTGAGCGTCTCGGCGCACAAGGTCGGCGGCCCGGTCGGCATCGGGGCGCTCGTCCTCGGGCGGCGCGCCACGGTCGAGCCGCTCATCCACGGCGGAGGGCAGCAGCGTCAGGTGCGGAGCGGGACGCAGGACGCTCCGGCCGCGGCGGCGTTCGGCGTGGCCGCGACGGCAGCGGCGGCGGTGGCCGCGGCCGGGGACGACACCGTCCGGGCACTGCGCGACCGGCTCGTGTCGGGCGTGCGGGCGGCGGTGCCGTCCGCGGTGCTCATGGGCGACCCGGTCGACCGGCTGCCGGGGAACGCGCACTTCACGTTCCCGGGGTGCGAGGGCGACTCGCTCCTCTTCCTCCTCGACGCCGCGGGGGTCGCGGTGTCGACCGGCTCCGCCTGCCAGGCCGGCGTGCCCGAGGCCTCACACGTGCTCCTCGCGATGGGGCTCGACGAGCAGGACGCCCGCGGTGCCCTCCGGATCACGCTCGGGCACACCTCGACCGACGCCGACGTCGACGCGTTCCTGTCCGCGCTGCCCGACGCGGTGGCGCGGGCCGGCGCGGCCGGGATGGCGTCGCGCGAACCGGCGCTCGGGCGCTGACCGCCGTTCCTGCACAGCCGACCACGCGGCCACGGTCGCCCACCGACCGGGGTGGGGCGTGCCTCCCGGCCCGGCCGCGCCGGTAGGATCGACGATCATGGTCGAACTGGACTTCTCCGAGCAACTCTCCGCCCTCCGTGAGACGTTCGGCAACATCCGCTCCGTGGTCGACGTCGACCGCCTGCAGCGCGAGATCGCCGAGCTCAGCGAGCAGGCCGGCGCACCCGACCTGTGGGACGACGTCGAGCACGCGCAGCAGGTGACGAGTGCGCTCTCGCACCGCCAGGCCGAGCTGCGGAAGATCACCGACACCGAACAGCGCATCGACGACCTCGAGGTCCTCGTCGAGATGGCGAACGAGGCCGACGACCAGGACTCGGCGGACGAGGCCGAGGCCGAGCTCAAGGCGATCCAGAAGACCATGGGCGACCTCGAGGTGCAGACGCTCCTCGACGGTGAGTACGACGATCGGCCGGCCGTCATCACGATCCGCGCCGGCGCCGGCGGCGTCGACGCCGCCGACTTCGCCGAGATGCTCCTGCGCATGTACCTGCGCTACGCCGAGCAGCACGGCTACAAGACGACCGTGATGGACACCTCCTACGCGGAAGAAGCCGGCATCAAGTCCGCCACGTTCGAGGTCGACGCGCCGCACGCGTTCGGCACCCTCTCGGTCGAGGCCGGCACCCACCGGCTCGTCCGGATGTCGCCGTTCGGTGCGGCCGGCAAGCGACAGACCTCGTTCGCCGCGGTCGAGGTCATCCCGCTCATGCCCGAGACCGAGGCCATCGACATCCCCGAGAACGACATCCGGGTCGACGTGTTCCGCTCGTCCGGCCCCGGTGGGCAGTCCGTCAACACGACCGACTCCGCCGTCCGCATCACCCACCTGCCGACCGGCACCGTGGTGTCGATGCAGAACGAGAAGTCGCAGATCCAGAACCGCGCCGCCGCCATGCGTGTCCTGCAGTCGCGCCTGCTCCTCCTCAAGAAGGAAGAGGAGAACGCGAAGAAGAAGGAGCTCGCGGGCAACATCACCGCGAGCTGGGGCGACCAGATCCGCTCGTACGTCCTCGCGCCGTACCAGATGGTGAAGGACCTGCGGAGCGAGCACGAGGTCAACAACCCGTCCGCGGTCTTCGACGGCGACCTCGACGGCTTCATCAACGCGGGCATCCGCTGGCGCAAGCAGTCCGACGACGACTGAGTGGATCCGCGGGGACCTGAGCCGCGCGCCTCGACCCGATTCCGCCCCGGGCGACCTACCCTGAACCGGTCATGATCAAATTCGACCAGGTCACCAAGGTGTACTCGGGCAACCCGAGTCCTGCGCTCGACGACATCTCCCTCGAGATCCTCAAGGGCGAGTTCGTCTTCCTCGTGGGCGCGTCCGGCTCCGGCAAGTCCAGCTTCCTGCGCCTCGTGCTCAAGGAGGAGAAGCCCTCCCGCGGGCAGATCCACGTCCTCGGGCAGCGCCTCGGCTCCCTGTCGTCGCGCAAGGTCCCGTACTTCCGCCGCAACCTCGGCGTGGTGTTCCAGGACTTCCGCCTCCTCCCGAACAAGAACGTCTTCGACAACGTCGCGTTCTCGCTGCAGGTCATCGGGAAGAGCAAGGGGTTCATCAGCGAGGCCGTCACCGACGTGCTCAAGCTCGTCGGCCTCGCCGGCAAGGCGACCCGCATGCCGCACGAGCTCTCCGGCGGTGAGCAGCAGCGCGTGGCGATCGCCCGCGCCGTCGTGAACAAGCCGGCGATCCTGCTCGCCGACGAACCGACGGGGAACCTCGACCCGACCACGTCGGCCGGCATCATGGCCCTCCTCGAGCGCATCAACCAGGGCGGTACGACCGTGCTCATGGCGACGCACGACGCCAGCATCGTGAACCAGATGCAGCGCCGCGTGATCGAGCTGTCGAACGGCACGATCCTGCGCGACGAGCAGTCCGGCGGCTACCAGACCCAGGCCGTCCCGATCCAGCGAGGCAACACCGTGTCGAACACCACCGGCATCCAGACCATCCCGGGGATCATCCGATGAGGCTCGGGCTCGTCATGTCCGAGGTCGGCTCTGGCCTGCGGCGCAACGCGTCGATGGTCGTGTCGGTCGTCCTCGTGACGTTCATCTCGCTGACCTTCGTCGGGACCGCGATCCTGCTCCAGATGCAGATCAACCAGATGAAGGGGTACTGGTACGACCGGGCGCAGGTCGCCGTCTACCTGTGCACCGACACCGACACGACCGGCAACTGCACGGGAGCCAAGGCCACCGACGACCAGCGCCAGCAGGTGGAGTCGCAGCTCGAGTCGTCGACGCTGAAGCCCTACATCGAGAAGTTCTACTTCGAGAACCAGCAGGACGCCTACACCCGGTTCAAGCAGCAGTTCAAGGACTCGCCCGCGACGGAGTTCGTGAAGCCCGAGTACCTCAACGAGACGTACTGGGTGAACCTCAAGAACCCGTCGCAGTCCGACGTCCTCGTGGAGAGCCTGTCGAAGGTCGCCGGCGTGCAGAGCGTGGTCGACCAGCGCGGCTACCTGCAGCCGATCTTCAACCTGCTGAACGCGTCGTCGTACACGGCGATCGGCATCGCCGCGCTGATGCTCGTCGCGGCCGTGCTCCTCATCGCCACCACGATCCGGCTCTCGGCCTTCAGCCGACGGCGGGAGCTCGGCATCATGCGGTTGGTCGGTGCGTCGAACCGGTTCATCCAGACGCCGTTCGTGCTCGAGGGGGTGATCGCCGCGGCCATCGGGGCGGTCCTCGCCGGCGGGGCGATCACGGCCGTGGTGTGGTTCTTCGTCCGGAACTACCTCGCGGTGCGGTTCTCCGGGACGGCGTTCATCGGCATGGGGGACGCGGCCGTGGTCGTCCCGGCGGTGGTCGTCATCGGCGTCCTGCTCGCCGGACTGTCGGCGTTCGTCGCGATCCGGCGCTACCTGAAGGTCTGACCGCGGCGCTCCGTGCACGCGAGTACCGGCGCACGCGAGTACCGGCGCACGCGGGTCTCGGCCTGGCGGACAGTTCCGCGGTCTCCGTTCCCTCAAACTGTCCGCGGAGCCGAGTCTCGGCCCCGGAGCGTGCGCCTCGAGCGCGTCCGACGCGCCGGGAAGGTGCGGCACCACCGCGGTGTTCAGTACGCTGGAGGGCTGCGCCGGACACCGGGTCCGGACCGCACACCCACGAGAGGAGTCGTCATGGCCAAGGAACGCGGTGAGAAGATCGTCGCCACGAACCGTCGCGCCCGCCACGACTACCTCATCGAGGACACGTACGAAGCAGGCATGGTGCTCTCCGGCACCGAGGTGAAGTCGCTCCGGCAGGGGCGTGCTTCGCTCGTCGACGGGTACGCGTTCATCGACGGTGGCGAAGCCTGGCTCGACGCCGTGCACATCCCCGAGTACACCGAGGGGACCTGGAACAACCACTCGCCGCGGCGCAAGCGCAAGCTCCTCCTGCACAAGCAGCAGATCGTCAAGATCTCGCACAAGACGGCGCAGGGCGGCTACACGCTCGTGCCGCTGCAGATCTACTTCCACGACGGCCGCGCCAAGGTGGAGATCGCGGTCGCGAAGGGCAAGCGCGAGTTCGACAAGCGTCAGGCGCTGCGCGAGAAGACCGACAAGCGCGAGGCCGAGCGGGCCATGCGCACCCGGAACCGCGTCGGCGAGTAGCGCGACGCACCTCGGTCGACTAGACTGAGGGACCGCCTGGACGGCGGACTGGTAACTCAACAGCGTGACAGTGGCTCGCACGTCCGGCCTGCATGGGGATGATCGGTTTCGACATTGCCTGTGTGCCGACGGGAAGCGGGCCGAGGACCCACGGTCATCTCGTGAACGATCCGTGGAAAACAACAAGTGCCAATTCCAAGCGCACTGACTTCGCTCTCGCTGCGTAAGCAGCCCAGCACATGAAGTCCGTCGGCCAGGTGACCGTCCCCTAACCTGATCCCGGCGTCATCCAGAGGACTTGCTGCACGGTTGCGCCTCAGGGCCGTGCGGGACTTGCACTGGGACTGGGCCCGTCGTCCAAGAAGCCGGTAGCAATGGACGGGGCCGAGCAGAACGCCTGATCCGGATACGCCCGTAGAAGACGTCGAATTGCAGCGATGGACGGGGGTTCGATTCCCCCCATCTCCACCACCTGCCGGTCGTCGGGCCACTGTCACGCCGAGTTCCACCCGGACGCCCCGCTCGCACGAGTGGGGCGTTCGTCGTGTCGCCCCGCACTCGTCGTCCTTCCGGGCACACCGAATACGCTCGGACCCATCGGCGCGGAGACACGCCCGCGCCCTGACGAGAGGTGCGAGTGTGGTGCAGGAGATCGCGATCCGAGTCCGTCTGCGTGAGCAGGAGCGTCTGGGCCTGGGGGAGTACGAGCGCATCGTCGGCTCCGTGGCCACCGTCGCCGCGCTCATCCCGTGGTTGCCGGACCCCGAGGCGAAGCTCGTCCTCCGCGGGCGCGGTGCGGAGCCCGTCCGTGTCGAGACCGTCACCTACGGCGCGGTGTTCGAGATGCTCGTCGTCCTCGACCAGCGATCGGCGGCCGTCGAGCGCGCCGCGGCCGTCGTCGCCGCGCTCATCGAGTCCGTCCGGCACGAACGGGTCGCCGACGACGTCGCCGGTGTCGCCGGGGAACTCGACCGCCTCGACCGATCCGCGCCGCGGGGCCGCTCGGTCGCGGAACGGTCGCTCCGGGCGCTCCTCGAGGGGGCCCGCGCCGACGTGCTCGGGCGTCGCACGACGACCCGGGTGCGTGCTGCGCAGGGGCTGCTCCGACTGGCGGAGGACGGCGCCGAGCTGATCGTCGAGCGGGTGGACGACGCGCTCGCGCCCGTGGTCGAGGAGCAGGTGGTCGACGTCGCGGCGGACACGGGGGCCGCGGTCGTGGTCGAGCCGGTCGACGGCGTCGTGGACGACGAACCCGCGCCCCGATCGGAGTCCGCGGCACCGGAGCAGCCGGCCGAGACCCAGGCCGAGGACCAGGACCAAGACCGCAGGAAGAAGTCGGACAAGAAGAAGTCCGACAAGAAGGACGGCAAGAAGAAGTCCGACAAGAAGGACGGCAAGAAGAAGTCGGACAAGAAGAAGGACAGCAAGAAGAAGTCCGACAAGAAGGACGGCAAGAAGAAGTCCGGCGGGAAATAGCCTGAGGGATTGTACAGGGGAAATGTTTCCACCTCGTTAAATAATCCGGCGAGACTCCTGTCCGGTGCCATTGTCGATGCACGCGCTCCCCACGATCGCGGGGCTCGCGTCACTCGACAGGAGCAACAGTGGCAACAACGACGACACAGGCGCTGCCGGACTCCGGCCTGAAGCGCAACGTCGGCTTCATCGGCCTGATCTGGGCATCGACCGGGTCCATCATCGGATCCGGGTGGCTCTTCGGTTCGCAGGAAGCCCTGAAGACGGCGGGCCCCGCCGCGATCATCTCGTGGCTCATCGGCGGCGTGGCCGTCCTCGTCCTCGCGCTCGTGCACGCCGAGCTCGGCGGCATGTTCCCGATCGCCGGCGGCACCGCGCGCTTCCCGCACATCGCCTTCGGCGGCATCGCGGGAGCGTCCTTCGGCTGGTTCTCGTGGTTGCAGTCCGTGACCGTCGCCCCGATCGAGGTCGAGGCGATGATCAAGTACGCGCAGCACTGGCAGTTCGCGCACCCCTGGCTCCACACGGTCCTCGTGAACGGCGAGACGCAGCAACTCCTCACGGGGTCGGGCATCGCGGTCGCGATCGTCCTCATGGCGGTCGTCACGGTGGTCAACCTCCTGAGCGTCCGCATCCTCGCGAACACGAACTCGGCCGCGACCTGGTGGAAGGTCGCCATCCCCCTGCTCGTCATCATCGTCCTGGCGTTCAGCGGCTTCCACGGCCGCAACTTCACGGCAGCGGACGGGTTCCTCCCCGGTGGCGCGAAGGGCATCCTCGCGGCCGTGTCGACGTCGGGCATCATCTTCGCGTTCCTCGGGTTCGAGCAGGCCGACCAGCTCGCCGGCGAGGCGAAGAACCCGAAGCGTGACATCCCGCGTGCCGTCATCGGGTCGGTCGTCATCGGCCTGGTGATCTACCTGCTGCTGCAGGTCGTGTTCCTCGGCGCGCTGCAGTCCGGCGCGATCCAGGGCTCGTGGGCGACCGCGGACTTCACCAAGTACACCGGCCCGTTCGCCGACATCGCCATGGCGGCCGGGATCACCTGGCTCGCGGTGATCATCTTCATCGACGCGATCATCTCTCCCGGTGGCACCGGGCTGATCTACGTCACGGCGACGACCCGCATCTCCTACGGGCTGAGCCGGAACGGGTACTTCCCGAAGGCGTTCGAGTGGACGACGAAGGCCGGCGTGCCGTGGGTCGGACTGGTCACCGCGTTCGTGGTCGGTTGCGCCTGCTTCGCGCCGTTCCCGTCGTGGCAGGGCCTCGTCAGCCTCATCACGAGCGCGTCCGTGCTCATGTACGCCGGCGCGCCGCTGGCACTCGGGGCGTTCCGGAAGCGCATCCCCGAGATCGAGCGCCCCTACCGCATGCCGGCCGCGGCGGTGTTCTCACCGATCGCGTTCATCGTCGCGAACCTCATCATCCTCTGGACCGGGTGGGACACCGACTGGAAGCTCGGCGTCGCGATCCTCATCGGTGCCGTGGTCATCGTCCTGAACAACGTGTTCCGCGGTGCATCGAGCGTCCGGCCGCGCTGGGACTGGAAGGCGGCGCAGTGGCTGCTGCCCTACCTGATCGGCATGGGGTTGATCGTGTTCCTCAGCGACTTCGGGCCGCTCAAGAACCCGATCTTCCCGCTGTGGGTCGACATCGTGGTGGTGGCCGTCTTCTCGCTGGTGATCTACTACTGGGCGGTCAACTCGGCGAGTTCCCGCGAGGAGATCCTCCGCACCGCCGAGGACGTCCGTGAGGTCGAGGAGTCCAACGTGGTGGAGCCGGTCCGTCACTGACCGGCGACAGGACGGACGGGGCTCAGGCCGACACCGGCGTGTTCTTCCCGACCAGGGCGAGCAGCGCGAGCTTCTCGGCATCGGTCGGCCCGACCGGCGTGTACAGGACGACATGCTGGTCACGGTCCGGCACGTCCAGGGCGACGCAGTCGACGGTGACCCGCCCGACGACCGCGTTGTCGAAGCACTTCGTGAGCGCCGGGGCGACCTGCACGTCGTGGCGATCCCACAGGCGCATGAAGACGTCGCTGCCGCCCCGGAGCTCGGCGACGAGCATCGCGATGTCCGGGTCGTCCGGGTACCGTGCCGCAGCGCCCCTGAGGCCGTGGACGACCTCGTGCCGGAACGCCGAACCGTCCGCCGCTCCGTACAGGGACCGACCGTCCGCGAAGGCACGGCGAGCGAGGTTCCGTTCCTCGGGCCGCAGCGCGCCGAAGTCCTCCATCAGCAGCGTTGCGAGCTCGTTCCAGGCGAGGACCTCGAACGCCGCGGACACGACGAACCCGACCGCCCCGGGGAGCCCGTCGAGCACTGCCTGGACGGTCGGGTGCACGTCGCGTCGATGGTGCGGCGCCGGAGCGGGAGCGGTGCCGGCGAGCACGTGCAGGTGCGATCGTTCCGCGTCCGTCAACAGGAGGGCGGAGGCCAGCGCAGCGAGCACCTCGGCCGACGGACGCGGCGCCCGACCCTGCTCGAGGCGGACGTAGTACTCGGTGGAGATGTGCGCGGTCACCGCGACCTCCTCACGCCGGAGCCCGGGTGTCCGGCGACGCGGGCCCGAGGGGAGTCCCACGTCCTCGGGCCGCAGCCGCTCACGACGGGACCGCAGGAACGCGGCGAGCTCTGGTCTGTCCACACCGACATTGTGTCGCCGTGCCCCGTCCGGATCCTGGTACCGCTCGTACCTGGAACCGAACGTCCGGGAGCGGCGAGGGTCGAGACATGACGAACGACACCACCATCCACACCACTGCCGGACTCCTGCAGGACCGCGTCGTCCTCGTGACCGGCGCGAGCCGCGGCATCGGCGAAGCGGCCGCGCGGCTCTTCGCCCACGAGGGCGCTCGGGTCGTGCTTGCCGCGCGCCAGACCGCGGCGCTCGACGCCGTCGTGGCCGACATCCGGCGCGACGGAGGCACGGCCGACGCCGTGCGCCTCGACCTCGCCGACGCCACGAGCATCGTCGACGCCGTGGCCGCGGTCGACCGGCTGCACGGTCGGCTCGACGGGGCGTTCAACAACGGCGCGGCGATCCAGGCACCCGGTCCGCTCGACGAGACGTCCGACGAAGACATCGACCTGCAGTTCGCGGTGAACTTCCGCGGGCACTGGCGGGCGATGGTCGCCGAAGCGGCCCTCATGCGGCGGACGGGCGGCGGCGCCGTCGTGAACACCTCGAGCATCGGCAGCCGACGCGCCAACCCGGCGCTCCCGGCCTACGGTGCGATGAAGCGGGCGCTCAACAGCATCACCGAGACGGCCGCGGTCACCTGGGCGCCGCAGGGCATCCGGGTGAACGGCCTCACCCCGGGCGGGACGGCGACACGGATGATCGACGAGTGGGAAGCTGCCACCCCCGGGATCCGGGCGCAGATCGACGCGTCGATCCCGCTGGGTCGGATGGCGGAGCCGGAGGAGGTGGCGCAGGCGGCGTGCTGGTTGCTGAGTGACCGAGCATCCGCCGTCACCGGAGCGATCGTCCCGGTCGACGGCGGCGCAGGGGCCTGAGCCGCCGCACCGGTCAGAAGTCGAACAGGTTGCCGCGGATCCCGCCGTCGCCGTACTCCCGACGGAGCAGCCCGCGCTGCCGGAGCACCGGGACGAGGTCGCCGAGCATCCGGTACACCTGCGCCGGGTGCAGGTCGCCAGAGAAGATGAAGCCGTCGTTCTCGGCGTCCGCGCCGAGCTCCTCCACGAAGTCGCCGAACTCGTCCGCCGTGCCGACGAAGCCGTCCCGGGTGCTGATCCGGCCGAGTCGGGCCTTGCGGGTCAGCAGCTCCCGGAGCGGCGCGTCCGGGGTGTCCCCGACGAGGCCGCGGATCGTGCCGGCCGAGACGTGGTCGCCGAAGGTCCCGGCGGGGATCGGCCCGTCGAGGTCGAGCGAGAGCAGGTCGGTCTCGGAGTCGCTCGACCACGCGACCGCGGCGGCGCGCAGGGCCTCGTCGGTCGGGTGCGCGGAGGCGGCGACGATCCGGTCGGCCTCCTCGGGCGAGGACACCACGACGGGCTTCAGCACGAAGAGCACGCGGATGTCGTCGGCGGAGCGGCCGGCGTCCGAGGCAGCCGTGAGCACGCGGGAGCGGTAGTCGCGGACCGCCGCCGCGGACAGGGGCGCGAGGGCGAGCTGCACGTCGGAGTGCGTTCCGGCGAACCCGAGCCCACGGCCGGAGCCGCCGGGGGAGACGATCACCGGGTCGCTGTCGAGGGGGAGCGCGTTGAGCGGCCCGTCGGCGGTGAAGTACGCGCCCTCGTGGTGGAACGCGTCGAGCGCGTCGCCGTTCGCGAAGTGCCAGTCGGACGGGTCCCCGACGTAGCCGGCACCCCCGTCGGAGCCGTGCGACCCCCACGAGTGCCAGAGCCGACGGACGAGCTGCAGCCACTCCTCGGCGCGGTCGTACGCGGCGTCGTGCGGCAGCGGCGCGAGGCCGGCGTGCCGGGCGCTGCCGGTGTCGGTCACCACGTTGAGGCCGAACCGGTCGCCGGAGAGGTGCGCGAGCGTGGCGGCCTGCCGTGCGGCGAGGTACGGCGGCGTGAACCCGGCGTTGATCGTCGGCGCAATGCCGATGTGCGAGGTCGCGGCGAACAGGTACGGCGCGAGCATCAGCGGGTCGTGCTTCGGTCCGCCGTACGCCTGTCGGATGCGGAGGTCGAGCGTCGACGGGTTCCCGAGCGAGATCGCGTCCTCGGCGATCACGAGGTCCATGCCGGCCTGCTCGAGGGCACGGACGGACTGCTGGTAGAGGTCCGGCTTCGTCCAGTCGTGGCCCCAGTGCCAGTCGTCCCGACCCCATGCCTGCGGACCGAACCCGCGCGAGAAGAAGTACCCGAAGTGCTGCAGGTCCGCCATGCTCAGACCTCCTCGGCGATGACGTGCCCCTGCGGGACGGTGTGCGCGAGCGAGGCGGCCTCCGAGGCGGGGTCGACCCGTGCCTCCAGGCCGGTCACCGGGCGCGCGTCGGCGCGACCCTCGCGGATCGCTGCGAAGCCGCGGTCGAGGTCGCGCACCAGGTCCGCGACGTCCTCGATGCCGACCGACAGTCGGATCAGGCCGTCCCAGATGCCCTGCTCGGCGCGTTCCTCGGGCGTGCGGCCGGCGTGGGTGGTCGTGGCGGGGTGCAGGATGAGCGACCGCACGTCGCCGAGGTGGGTCATCCGGCTGAACAGCTGCACGGCGTCGATGAAGGTGCGTGCGGCGGCTTCGCCGCCGGCGAGCGTGAACGCGAAGACGGAGCCGGCACCGCGCGGCAGGTAGCGCTGGGCGAGGTCGTGGAACGGACTGGAGGCCAGGCCTGCGTGGTCGACGCTCCTCACCTCCGGCTGCTGGTCCAGGTACTCCGCGACGGCCAGCGCGTTCGCGCTGTGGCGCTCGACACGGAGGCTCAGCGTCTCGATGCCCTGGCGGAGCAGGAACGCGTTGAACGGCGACGGGGTCGGTCCGATGCGGGAGGCGATGACGTCCCGTGCGTACACGACGAACGCCCGGTTGCCGAAGCGCTCGACGTAGCTCTGCCCGCCGAGCGACCGCTCCGGACTCGTCAGGTGCGTCCACCGCTCGGGTGCTGCCGACCAGTCGAACGTGCCGCCGTCGACCACGACGCCGCCGAGCCCGGCGCCGTGTCCCGAGAGGAACTTCGACGCGGAGTGCACGACGATGTCCGCGCCGTGCTCCACCGGCCGCACGAGGTACGGGGTGGCGAGGGTGTTGTCGACGACGAGCGGCACACCCGCCCGGTGCGCGACGTCGGCCACGCCCGTGATGTCGAGGACGTCGTTCTTCGGGTTCGGGATCGTCTCGGCGAAGAACGCCTTCGTGTTCGGCCGGACCGCGGCGGCCCAGGCGTCGAGGTCGCGGGCGTCGGCGACGAAGTCCACCTCGATGCCGAGTCGGCCGAGGTTCTGCAGGAGCAGGCCGCGGGTGCCCTCGTAGATGCTCCGCGCGCTGACGACGTGGTCGCCGGCCTGCAGCAGCCCGAGGAACGCGACCGTCGCTGCCGCCTGGCCACTGCCGACCAGGATCGCCTCGGTGCTGCGCTCGAGCAGGGCGATGCGGCGCTCGACGTCCGCGTTCGTGGGGTTGCCGAGGCGGGTGTACGTGTAGCCGTCGTCGGTGCCGGCGAAGCGGTCGCGGGCCTGGTCGAAGTCGTCGAAGAGGAACCCGGAGGACATGTGGATCGCGGGCACCCGTGCGCCGTGCGCGGCATCGGGCACGAAGCCGCCGTGCACCTGCTCGGTCGCGAAGCCGTGCTCGGTCGGGTGGCCGTGCTCCTCGTTGCTCATCGTTCCTCCACCGGTCGTCGGGTGTCGGTACCCTCGCACGCCGCGCTCGGAGGACAGGCGATTGCTGCGGTTGGTTACGACCGGAGGTCCAATCGGTCCGAGCCGTCGGGGCGGTGCCGCGGGACCTCTGCCACGCTGGGGGCATGCTCCACGACGACGTCGACCTGGTCCTCCGCAACGTCCGACCCTGGGGTGGTGACCCGTCCGACGTCCTCGTGGCCGGCGACCGCATCGCCGCGGTGGTCCCGACCGGCTCGTCGGCGCCCGAGGGAGCGGCTGTCGTGGACGGGTACGGCCACCTCGCGCTCCCGGGGCTCGTCAACGCCCACGCGCACGTCGACAAGAGCTGGTGGGGTCGGCCGTGGGAGTCCTACGGCGGAGAGGCCGGCACCCAGGGCCGCATCGCCCACGAGCGGGCCCGGCGGGACGCCCTCGGCATCCCGGGCGTCGACGTCGCCACGCGAGTGCTGCGCGAAGGGCTCCGGACCGGCACCACGCGGGTCCGCACACACGTCGATGTCGACCTCGGGGTCGGGCTCCGCGGCATCCACGCCGTCCGTGCGGCCGCGGAGGCGCTCGACGACGCCGTCGAGGTCGCGATCGTGGCGTTCCCGCAGGACGGGGTGCTCCGTCGGCCCGGTGTCCTCGACCTCCTCCGTCAGGCGGCGCTCGCCGGTGCGGAGCACATCGGTGGGCTCGACCCGTCGCTCATCGACCGCGACCCGGTCGGCCAGCTCGACGGCCTGTTCGCCATCGCCGCCGACACCGGCTGCGGCATCGACCTGCACCTCCACGAGCCGGCCGAGCTCGGAGCGTTCGCGTTCGACCTCGTGCTCGACCGGGTCGAACGCGACGGGATCGCGCCCGGGAAGGTGAACATCGCACACGGGTTCGCGATCGTCGACGTGGAACCCGTGCGGCGGCGGGACCTGCTCGCCCGGATGGCAGGACTCGGCGTGACGATGACCACCGTGGCACCGGTGCGGATGCGCCAGCTGCCGTTGCACGAGTTCGACGCCGCCGGGGTCCGGTTCGGCCTCGGCACCGACGGGATCCGCGATCTGTGGAGCCCCTACGGTGACGGGGACCTGCTCGGGATCGCGTGGCAGTACGCCCGCGCCGGGGGCGTCGTCCACGACCAGGGCCTGCTGCGGGTCGTGGAACTCGCGTCGCGGGACGGCGGGGCGTTCGTCACGGACGAGGTGCACGACCTCGTGACCGGGGCGCGGGCGGACGTGGTGCTCGTCGATGCGGAGAACCCGATGGACGCGCTGGTGCGGCGGGTCCCGCGGTCGCTCGTCGTGGCCGGCGGACAGGTGTTCGACCCCGTGGCGCTGGAGCAGCACCCCTGGGAGTGAGGCGCGTCGGGCGGGGTGATCAGCCGGCGCTGTCGGCGTTGCGCGTCGCGTCGCGTGTGGCTTCACTGGCGGCGTTGCGCGCGGCAGGGCGCGCGGCTTCGCGTGCGGCTTCGCGTGCGGCTTCGCGTGCGGCGAGGAGTCGGTGGGGGAACGTCGACGGCATGGCGTCCGGCAGGTCATCGACGGGGAACCACCGGACGTCGTCGCTCTCGTCGCTGACCGCGGTCCCGCTCGACGGGTCGACGAGTGCCACGAACCCGACGTCCCAGTGCGCCGTGCACGCCCCGAAGCCGCTGTGGAGGTCGTGCCGGTCGACGTCGACGACGCGGCCGTCGAGCAGCTCGAGGTCGGTGATGCCGGACTCTTCGCGGGCCTCGCGTCGGGCGGTGTCCGCGAGGTCCCCGTCGTCCGGTTCGGCGTGCCCGCCGACCTGCACCCAGAAGCCGCCCTTCCGGTGCAGGCAGAGCAGGGTCTGGCCGAGGTCGGGGGAGAACACGAAGCACGACGCCGTGAGGTGCTCCGGACCGCCCTCGCGCCGGAGTGCCGCGTCACCGTGCTCCGCCACGAACCGCCGTGCCGCGACGACCCCGGGCACGTCGTCGTCGGTGCGGGCGAGGGCGGTGGTGACGTCGGCGAGGCGCATCGGCCCATCGTCCCAGGTCGCGCGGGCGGGTGCCGTCGGGCGGAGTGGGCCGTGTCTCGTCGGGCGCGGCGTCGTGTGCCTCGTCGGGCGTGGTCCGGGCAGTGTCGCTGCGCTGCGGGCGGGACGACACCGTCGTCGTCGTACGACTGCGGTGGTGTCGCTCGCCCGCGCGTGCAACTGTTGCACGCGCGCGGGAACGACATCGTCGACGTCGGTCGACAGCGGTGGTGTCGTTCGACAGCGGCGCCGACCCGCCCCGCCGGCCCGCCCGGCGCCGGCGCTGCGCCCCCCGCGTCAGAACAGGGCGCGGACGCCCGCGGCGACCGTGGCCCAGGACTCGGCGAGGGGGACACGGGCGAGCCACACGGCCACGCCGTTCACGACCACGAACAGGACGAACCAGAGCGACGCCGGCACCCGCATCTCCGCCGCGGCGATGTGGAAGTCCGTCTGCACCCGGGCACCGGTGAGCAACCACCGAGCGACCTGCGCCACCGACCGCAGTCCGTCGACCACGAAGAGGGCGCCGACCGCGGCCACGACGAGCACGGTGAGGTCCGACGGACGGACGGCCACCCACAGCGCGAGCGCGTCGAAGCCGACCACCACGAGCAGCCCGAACCAGTTCCGCACGAACAGCAGCGCGACGATCCCCACGACCCCGAGCACGGCGACCGGCAGCCACCGCGACCCGTGCAGCACCCCCGTGACGAGCAGCACACCCGCCCAGAGCGGCGCGCTGTAGCCCGCGTACAGGTTGAGCACCCGCACGAGCCAGCGGATCGCGCCCGGCACCCGTCCGAGCTGCACCCAGGCCTCACCGGAGCCGTCCGGGTGCAGGTCGATGCGCCGGATCTGCCCGCCGAACGGCACCACCACGACGACGTGTCCGACCTCGTGCACGATGGTCGCCGCGATGCGTGCCACCCGCCCCACGACGGGCACGAACGGCAGGACGGCGCCGACGAGCAGGGCGACGAAGACGAGGGGCGGGGCTGCGGTGGTCAAGCGACCAGCATGACAGCCCCGCCGCCGAGGAGGCCGAGGATCAGCCGAGCGACGGTGATCAGGGCGAGAGCACCCAGGCGACGACCACCACGGTGGCGATGATCGTCAGCCCGGCGAGGACAGCGAGGAACACCGTCAGACGGTTCACGGGCCGGTGCCTGGCTATTCGACCGTCACCGACTTCGCGAGGTTCCGGGGCTTGTCCACGTCGCACCCGAGCTGGAGGGCGAGTTCGCGCGCGAGCATCTGCAGCGGCACGACGGCCTCGAGCGGACCCCACGGCGCGGTGCTCGCGCCCCAGGTCAGCCCGCTCGACGCCCGACCCGCGAGCGCCGGGATGTCCGAGCCCTCACCGCCGATCGTGATCACGAAGCCGCCGCGGGCACGGACCTCGGCGATGTTCGCCTGCAGCCGGTGCTCGCCGTGGTCGACGACGACGACCGGGGTGCCCTCGTCGACGAGCGCCAGCGGGCCGTGCTTCAGCTCGCCCGCCGGGTACGCCTCGGCCCACCGGTAGCTGAGCTCCTTGAGCTTCAGGGCACCCTCCGCCGCGTACGCGAGGCCTTGACCACGTCCGAGGAACAGGAAGCCGGACGCCTCCCGGACGCTCGCGACGAGGAGGGGGATGCGGTCGGCGGCGATCGCCGCGGCGTGCTCCACCCGCCCGGGCAGCTCGGACAGCTCGCCGACGAGCGCGGCCGCACGGGCGGTGCCGATCCGCCCGGACGCGACCATCGCCGAGATCATCGCCGCCACACCGACCACGACCTGCGCCGTGAACGTCTTCGTCGCCGCCACACCGATCTCCGGGCCGGCGTGGCAGTCGAGCACCGCGTCCGCCCGACGGGCGAGCGACGAGTGCAGG
The DNA here is from genome assembly GCF_030406605.1 of Curtobacterium sp. 458. Lineage (NCBI taxonomy): Bacteria > Bacillati > Actinomycetota > Actinomycetes > Micrococcales > Microbacteriaceae > Curtobacterium > Curtobacterium sp. 458. The sequence goes on from NZ_CP129104.1 coordinate 2,515,599, forward strand.
TTGTTCGTGAGCGCGAGCACCGGGTGCCGGTCGTCGAACCGGTCGAGCGCCCGGAGGACGTCGGCGGTCTCCCCGGACTGGCTGATCGCCACCACGAGCGTCCCGGCGCCGAGCACCGCCTGGTCGGCCTCGCTCGCCACGACGATGTCCGTCGGGACCCCGCCGATGCCGCGCAGCGCCGTGGCGATCACGTGCCCGGCGTTGAGGGACGTCCCGCACGCCACGATCGCGAGCCGGTGGAACCCGGGCAGCCCGAGACCCACCCACATGCTGCCGTCGACGGCACGCCGCGCGACCCGCTCGAGGATCGACGACACGACGGCGGGCTGCTCCTCGATCTCCTTCGCCATGTGGTCCGGGTGGTCGCCGAGGTCGAGCGCCGTCGCGGCGAACGGGGACGGCGTCGGGAACGGCACCGGCACCGTGACGCCACCGGACGACCACGTCCACGCCTCGCCGAGCTCGACGACGTCGCCGTCCCGCAGCGCCACGAACGTCTCGCACCACTCCGCGATGGCGCCGACGTCGCTCGCCACGAAGTCGCCACGGGCCGACCGTGCGACCACGAGCGGGGAGCGGTCCGCGGCGACGACCATCCGACCGTCGCGGGCGTCGAGCACGACGACGGCCCACGACCCCTCGAGCTGTGCGGTCGCGATCTGCACCGCGAGCATGAGGTCCGGGTCCACCGCGAGGGCTCGTTCGACGAGGTGCGCGATGACCTCGGAGTCGACGTCGGACCGGAACACGTGGCCCTGACGCTCCAGGGTCGCGCGCAGTTCGTCGGCGTTCTCGACGATGCCGTTGTGCACGACGCTCACCCGGCCGCCGCAGTCGGCGTGCGGGTGCGCGTTCGCCTCGCGGACGGCACCGTGGGTGGCCCAGCGGGTGTGTCCGATGCCGACCCCGGTGAGCGCGTCGCCCGAGCGCGCGGCGACGAGCGTCCGGAGGTCGCCGACGCGGGACACCGACCGGATCGTCTCGGTACCACCGGAAGCTGTCCGGACCGCGATGCCGGCCGAGTCGTAGCCGCGGTACTCGAGGCGTTCGAGACCGTCGAGCAGGTAGGGGCTCGCGTCGTCACTGACGCGGGCCGCGATGATGCCGCACATCGGGCGTCCCTTCGGGTCGGGCACTGCTGGGGGTGGTGCTGGGGGATCGGCACCGACCGCCGTCGGGTCTGCCGCGCGCTCGGTCCGCCGGCTCGAGGGCCGCCGCCCGTCCCCGGATCAGGCGAGGACGGACGACGGCGGTCTGGTGAGCCGACGGTTCGGGTACCGAACGGGGTACCGCGGTCGGGCTCCCGGAGGAGCACGGCGGTCGGTGCAGGAGAAGCGTCACCCGCGCGTGGTGGCCAGGGCAACCACGTCCGGCCGCTCTTGCGGTTCCCCGCGCGGCGACCGCACCGCGCGTGCGGCCGTGCGGAACCCCGCATCCGGGGGTCACTCGCCCCCGGCGCGGCGCACGCAGACGACGGACGGGAGGCCCGGTACCAGCTGGTACCGGGCCTCCCGTCCGTCCTGTGGTCGCGTCACGACCGCGCGGTCACCTCGATCAGGTGAGGAGCGCGACCAGGTGCGAGCGCGACCGCGCACCCACCTTGCGGTAGATCTGCGTGAGCCGCAGCTCCACCGTCCGCTGCGACATGAACAGCGACGAGGCGATCTCGCGGTTGCGGTACCCCTCGGTCACCTTCTGCACGACGGCGCGTTCCTCGGCGGTGAGCGACGTGAAGGCCGCCGACGCGTCCGGGGCGCTCCGCGGCGTCCCGGGGACGGGCCCCGAGGCCGTCGGACCCGACCGGACCAGCGACGCGCCGAAGGACGGCATCGCGACCGACGGAGCCGGCGTGACGAGCGGTCGGCGCAGGCCCGCCGCCTCGTAGGCGGCCGCAGCCGCCGCACCGAGGCGCGGACGCTCGGTCGGTGTCCCGACCGCGGCCAGTGCTGCGAACGTCCGAGCCCGCTCGTACTGCGAGTCGTGCGGCTGGAACAGTTCGAGCGCGCGGCGACGTGCGGTCTCCCGCGTCGTGTCGTCCGCGACGAGCGCCAGGCTCCTCGCGAGGACGAGCGCACCCCACCGCGACGGTCGGGCGTGGTGGTCCGCCGCGAGGCGGGCCGTGATCGCCCGGGCGTCGTCGACCCGACCGAGGCGCACGTACGCCTCCACCAGGTCGGCGAGGTGCCGGAGCAGGACCGGGTTCCGCAGCGGGCGGCCGATGGCGTCGGCGGCCTCGAGGGCCACCGCCGCCTCCTCGAGCCGGCCGTCGAGCAGCAGCACCTGGCCACGCAGGGCGTGCAGCTTCGCCGTGGCGCCCCAGAGCCGGTTCGTCGACCGCTGCGCCAGGCAGGCGTCGAGGACGTCGAGCGCCTCTGCGGAACGACCCTCGGCGAAGTGCCGCCACGCGATGGCGATCACCCGCGACGGCTCACGCAGCCGCTCCGCCGCCGCCGAGCCGGCCTCCCACACGTCGATCGCGCGGAGCGCCTGCCGGAAGTTCCCGGAGCGCACCTCGTTGTCGGCGGACAGGTACCGCGCCGCCTCGGTCCACACCAGGGGCGTCTGCGGCCCACGGGCGAGCACCAGGGCGAACACCCGACGTGCGCTGCGGTAGCGCTCGCCGAGGCTCAGGGCGTGGGCGAGGAGGAGCAGCGCCGGGTCGGACATGCCGAGCAGCACGGTCGCCGAGAGCCCGTCGTGCAGCTCCGCGTCGGCCGGCAGCGTTCCGTCGACGGCCGCGATCACGTCACGGGCCGTCGACGCGATCTCGAGCGTGTGCGGCGAGGCCGTGTCGAGGTACGGCTCGGCTCGGTGCAGGAGGTCCCGCGCCTGGTCCAGCTCCCACACCTCGGCGCGGAAGCAGGCCACCGTGGCGAGCAGCCCCGCGACGGCGTCCGTCTCGGCGGGGTCCGTCGTGTCCGCCGGGACGAGCAGCTCGTCGGCGTGCACGGCGTCACCGCTGAGGAACTCGACGGAGTACTGCAGGCGCAGTCGTCGGACCTCGGTGACGGTGGCGCGGAACGGACGGATCGCCGCGAGGTACCGCGCCGCGCCGCTGAGGAGCCGGTTCGCCAGCATGACCTCGGCCACGCCGAGCAGCGCCTCGTGCTCGTCCTCGGTGCCGCCGCCGACGAGCAGGGCTCGTTCGGTGAGCGCGGTCGCCGCGGTGGTGTTGCCGTCCACCACGTACGACCGGGCTGCCCGGAGCAGGGCGACGGCGTCGGGGACGTCGTCGACGAAGCTCCGGTGCCAGGCCTGGGCGCGCTGGTCGGTGTCCGCGGTGATCGCCGCGAGGGCGGTGTGTGCCGCACGGCGGTCCCGGGAGGCGGTGCCCCAGTACAGCGACGAGCGCACGAGCGGGTTCGTGACCGACACCTGCTGGCCGCGCACCGTGACGAGCCCCGCGTCGGCGAGGTCGTCGATGGCGTCGCGGTCCCACCCGGTGGTGGTCGCGGTCGGCACGAGGGCGAGCCGAGCGAGGACGTCCAGATCGCGTCCCGCAGCGGCGTCGAGCACGGCGGAGGCGATCGCTTCCGTCGTCTTCGAGGGGCGGAGCGGCAGCACGAGCGGCTCGGTGCCGTTGAGCTGGCCGCGGCTGAGGCCCGCGAGCTGCTCGCGCAGGACGCCGGGGTTGCCGCCGGTCTCCTGGGCGAGGACCGCCAGGACGCCGTCGTTCGCGTCCTCGGCGGCGGTGGTCCGTGCGAGGGTGAGCGAGTCGTCCTCGCTGAGCGGCTCCAGGCGCAGCGCGGGGAGCGCAGCGAGGGGGCCGTCGGCGGGGACGGTGCGGACGGACGCGACCACGCGGAGCGCGGTGCCGGCCAGTCGACCGGCGAGGAACGCGATGAGCTCCTGGCTCTCCGAGTCCATCCGGTCGAGGTCGTCGATGAGGACGACCGTCGGCGGCAGGGTCAGCGTGTGCACGGCTTCGAGGAAGTCGTGCGCAGCGGCGAGCCCGGCGCGGGCGGGGGCCTGGCCACCGGTGCTGCCCGCCTGCAGGAGGTGGGCGATGTGCGCGGTGGCGCGGGGGTCGTCCAGGGCGGTGAAGAGCGCAGTCACGCCGGCCAGGGGCCAGTGGGACTCACTGCCGTTCACACCGACGCGGACGACGGGGAGGGAGACGCGGTGTGCGACCGCGTCGAGGACGCTGCTGCGCCCGGAACCAGGGTCGCCGACCACGACCATCGCCGACTCCCGAGGGAGCATGGCGAGGGTCGCAATCCGGTCGACCTCGAGACGGCGACCGGTGAGTGCCATGACTCACCGGCTCCCGGGTACGGGGACGGATGCAGCGAAGGACGGGCGCGCAGAGGCGGAGCGGTCGAGGACGCGGAGGGAAACCGCGCGACGGACCGGTCGTGGGAGAGCTTCGTGGTTGGAATGCGGACGACGAGTGAGGGTGCACTCGGTTCCGCTCGGGAACGATGATGTCATCGTCTGTATCACCCCTCGGGTTAGGGTCTTCGACGAACTGGCACCGGGTCGCGCTCCGTGCCGGATCTAGGGAATCCGAGACGTCACCTGACCTGGCGTCCCGTTGACAGTAACCCAGGTCCGGCCGAGGTGGACCGGTCGTTCGCGGACATTTCACCCCCCGCGTGTCCCCAGTCCGGGGGGCGGTACCCCCGTGGTGGGGAGCGGCCACCGGGGCGTGTGGTACGGCAATGGGGTACAGCGTCGTCCGCACCCGGCGTGGCCGGATCGGCGGGGTTCGCGGGCTGTTCCGGCACCGGCGTCGAACCGGTTCGACAGGTCGGGCGCCGGTGGGGTACGCGCGGGTATCGAGTGACGTACCCGAACGAGGGGGGTGTCCGACCGCTCCGACCGGAGGGGCGTGTGCGTTCTCCGGATCGTCCGGCGGCGTGTCAGCGTCGGAGGAGCTCGACCACGGCGTCGTGCACGAGGCCGTTCGTGGCGAGCGCGCTGCCGTGCCAGGGCCCGGGATCGCCGTCGAGGGAGGTGAACCGGCCGCCGGCCTCCTCGACGATGGGGACCAGCGCGGCGATGTCCCACGGCTTGAGGTCCGGTTCGCCGGCGACGTCGAGGACACCCTCGGCGACCATCATGTACGACCACATGTCGCCGTAGGCCCGGGTGCGCCAGACCGTCCGGGACAGAGCGACCAACGAGTCCAGCCGGTCGTCCTCGTCCCACTGCTGGATGCTGTTGTAGCTGAGGCTCGCGTCGCCGAGCTCGTCGATGCCGGAGACGCGGAGCGGTCCGTCGAACGAGTGCGCGCCGAGCCCCTCGGCGGCCCACCAGCGCTTGCCGAGCGCCGGCGCGCTCACGACGCCGAGGACCGGTCGACCGTCCACGGCGAGGGAGATGAGCGTCGCCCACACCGGCACGCCCCGGAGGTAGTTCGCGGTGCCGTCGATCGGGTCGACCACCCACTGCCGGTGCCCCTCGCTGACCGCGTCGGCGCCGGTGTCCGCCGTGGTCTCCTCGCCGAGGAAGGCGTCGTCCGGCCGTTCGGCGGCGAGTCGCTCCCGCAGGGCACGCTCGACCGCCTGGTCGGCGTCCGTGACGTGCGTGCTGTCGGCCTTCTTCGACACGTGCAGGTCGGCAGCGCGGAAGCGCTCGAGGCTGATCGCGTCGGCGGTGTCGGCGAGCGAGCGGGCGAAGTCGAGGTCGGCGCTGAGGTCCACGCGACGAGCGTAGCGTCCGCCCGGGAGGCCGTTCAGGCGGCGACGACCTCGTCCTCCTCCTGCGCGGTCACGACGCGCTCGCGGGCGATGCGGGTGCGGCGGGCGACCAGGCCGTGCACGACGACGCACAGCAGCACGGCCACGACCAGCCAGAGCGTCAGTACGAGCATCGGCCGACCGACGGACGCGTCGGGGAAGTACTGCAGGGCCTGCGCGACCTGGAGCCACGCGGCTCCGCTCCAGAACGTGTTGAGCGCGGCGAAGAAGCCCGGCTGGAACGCCGGCTGGAAGATGCCGCCCGAGCTCGTGAAGTTGAGCATGACGAAGAGCATCGTGAGGATCGGGGTGGTCCACCGGCCGAGCACCGGGTGCAGGCCGACGCCGAGCGCCACGATCACCGCGTCGTAGAGCCACGCGACGAGGAAGACCTCCCACCGGTGGGTCGCGACGACGCCGTACACCGGACCGGCGACGACGACCCCGATCCCGGCGACGACGCCCGCGGTGGCGAGTCCGACCACGGCCGTCCAGACTCCCCGGAGCTTCGTCGCGACGGCCGCGACGGCGATCGCCGACGCGTACCCGCCGACGCTCAGGCCGACCAGCAGGAAGAACAGGCCCTGCCCGGTGGAGTCCTGCGCGCCCGCGGGCACGACGTCGACGACACGGAACGGCAGGTGCTGCCCGTAGGCGATCGGCAGGAACACCTTCTGCGCGGCGGTGGCGGTCGTCTCGGACGCGGCGCTCGAGACGTAGAGGGTCGCGCCGGTGCTCGTCGGGGCGTACACGGCGGCGAGCTCGCGGTCGCGGACCTGCTGTTCGGCACGGCCGGTGTCCGCGACGACGTGCGCGACGAGGGCGCCGTCCGAGCGGTCCGTCACGGTCTGGGCGAACACCTGCGTCGCGGCGCCCTCGCCGATGATCCCGACCGGGAGGTCGTGCGGCGTCGGGGCGTGGAAGGCGCCGAGGTACGCCAGACCCATGCCGGCGGCGAGGAACAGCGGGACGAGGATGTGCGACCCGAAGTGGCGCAGCACCGCGCCGAGGCCCTTCGGGCGCCACACGCTGTCCGGTCGGGGGTGGTGGACCCTCGGGGCGGCGTGGGTCGCACTCGACGAGACGTAGTTGTACTTTGCAACTTCAGACACAGGCGGCAACGATACACCCGGCGCGGCGCGTCGGGAGTCCAGGGCACCCCGCGGGCCCGGTGCCGAACGGTCACGACGCCCCGCGACCCTGGTGCCGAGCGGTCACGACCGGTCGATGTGGCGTCGACGGAGCGACCGTTGGTGACCGCGCGGCGGACCCGAGCGGGGGGTCGTGACCGCGCCGGGAGGGAGGGAGCGTGCCAGCGCGCCAGCCCGGTCGTGGTGGGCTACTCCTGCCCGGGGTCCTCCGCGCCCATCCCGGTCAGCAGTGCACGGAACGAGTCGAGCCGCTCGACCCCGGTCGGCCCGAGCTCGCCGTCCGCGACCCGGTCCACGATCTCCCAGTCGTGCGCCTGCGACAGGGGGATGCCGTCGACGGGCTCCCGCACGGGCACCGCGTGGGAGGCGAACGCCCGGAAGACGTTCGCGGGGTCGACGTGTCCGAGGCCGAACGACCGGACGCCGGGGGTGTCGATGATCCAGCCGCCGTCCCGCACCCGCAGCGCGATCGACGAGGACGACGTGTGCCGCCCCCGGCCCGTCACGGCGTTGACGTGCCCGGTCGCCCGGGTCGCGCCGGTGATGGCGTTCACGAGCGTCGACTTCCCGACGCCCGAGTGCCCCACGGTGACGGTGACCCGGTCGTCGAGGACCTCGTGCAGGGCGTCGAACGGCACGTCGTCCGAGCGGCTCGTGACGATCCGCAAGGAGAGGCACGCGAAGTGCTCGAGGAACGGCGCCGGGTCGGCGAGGTCCGTCTTCGTGATGCAGAGGATCGGGTCGAGTCCCGCGTCGAACGCCGCCACGAGGTAGCGGTCGATGAGTCGGGTCCGCGGCTCGGGGTCGGCCGCCGCCACCACGACGAGCATCTGGTCGGCGTTGGCGACGATGACGCGCTCGACCTCGTCGGTGTCGTCGGCGCTGCGGCGGAGGAGCGTGGTGCGGTCGGCGACCTTCACGATGCGCGCGAGCGAGCCCGGTTCGCCGGACAGGTCGCCGACGAGGGAGACGTGGTCGCCCGTGACGACCGACTTCTTGCCGAGCTCCCGGGCCTTCGTGGCCGTGATCACCCGCTCGTCCGCACCGCCGGAGCCGACCAGGACGCCGTACCGCCCGCGGTCGACGTTCGTCACCCAGCCGATCGGAGCGTCCTCGTACGTCGGTCGGACCTTCGTGCGCGGCCGGTTGCCCTTCGGGTTGGGCCGGATGCGGACCTTCGACTCGTACTGTCCGTACGGCTCGTCGTCGTCCGTGTCGTCGCCGTCGACGTCGTCCCACCAGCTCACGGGGTCACCCCGCCCGAGGACGCCGACCGGGTGTCGCTGCCGGACGCCACGAGCGACGCCCACAGCTCGGGGAACTGGGGCAGGGTCTTCGCGGTCGAGCCGATGTCGTCGACGGCGACGCCGTCGACGACGAGGCCCACGACCGCGCCGGCCGTCGCCATCCGGTGGTCGTCGTACGCGGCCCAGTCGGCGCCGTGGAGGGGAGCGGGCTCGATCCGGAGGCCGTCGTCGAGTTGGTGCACCGCGCCTCCCGTCCGGTTCAGGTCCGCCGCCAGCGCGGCGAGGCGGTCCGTTTCGTGTCCACGGAGGTGGCCGATGCCGGTGATCTCGCTCGGCGTGTCCGCGAGGGCCGCGAGCGCGACGAGCGCCGGGGCCAGCTCGCCGCCGCGCGTGAGGTCCAGCTCGACACCCGGCAGGGAGGCCCCACCCGCCACCCCGACGCCGCCGTCGAACACGAGGTCGTCGCCGTCCCGCGTCACGGTGGCGCCCCACAGCGGCAGGAGCGTCTCGAGGTCGGCACCGACCTGGGTCGTCTCGGTCGGCCAGGTGCGGATGCGGACCGTGCCGCCCGCGACGAGGGCGGCGACCGCGAACGGCGCGGCGTTCGACAGGTCGGGCTCGATGGTGACGTCGCGCGCGGCGATCCGGCCGGGGTGCACGACCCACTCGCCGACGGCGGGCTGGTCGACGCGCACGCCACGGGCCCGGAGGACCTCGACCGTCATGTCGATGTGCGGCAGGCTCGGCAGCCGCTCGCCCGCGTGCACGAGGTGGAGACCCTCGGTGAAGCGCGGCGCCGACAGCAGGAGGCCGGAGACGAACTGCGACGACGCGGATGCGTCGATCGTCAGCGAGCCGCCGCGGACCGTGCCCGTGCCGGTGAAGGAGAACGGCATCGCGCCGTCGCCGTCGTCGGTGACGTCGACGCCGAGGTCGACGAGCGCACGGATGATCGCGCCCATCGGCCGCTTCCGCGCGTACGGGTCGCCGTCGATCGTGACCGGTCCGATGGCCAGCGCGGCGAGCGGTGGCAGGAAGCGCATCACGGTGCCGGCGAGGCCGCAGTCGATGCGGACGTCGCCGTGCATCGACGCCGGGGTGATCCGGAGGTCCGGGCCGTACGGGTTCGGGACACCGGGTGCGCCGTCGGACCCGGGGGCGACCTCTTCGATGCCCACCCCCAGTTGCCGGAGCCCGGCGACCATCAGGGCCGAGTCGCGCGAGTGCAACGGCAGCCGGATGGTGGACGGACCGTCCGCGAGGGCGGCGAGCACGAGCTCCCGGTTGGTCAGCGACTTCGACCCGGGCAGCGCGACGTCGCCGCGCAGCGGACCGCGCGCGCGGGGGGCGGTCCAAGGGGCGGGGGCCTGGTGGGAATGCGTCGTGGCAGCCATCGGTTCACCAGGGTACTGAATCCACCGGGAGGACCATTGGCGACAGCAACCCTGACGCGCGAGCGGACGCACCTGCCCGTCGCGGTCACCACGCTCGGCCTAGACTCGGCCGTGATGACCACCGACGAACCGCAGGCAGCACCGCACGACGTCGCGGGACCGGACGACGTTGCGGCTCCGCACGACCTGGTCGAGGAGACCGAGGCGCAGCTCGACGCGGTCCAGGACGAGGACGAGGTCCTCGCCGACGAGACGACCGTGTCCGAGTCGGAGCTCCGCGCCCTCTTCGAGACGCAGGCGCTGCCGTTCATGGACCAGCTGTACGGCGCGGCGATGCGGATGACCCGCAACCCCGCCGACGCGTCCGACCTCGTGCAGGAGACCTTCGTCAAGGCGTTCGCAGCCTTCCGGCAGTTCCGGCAGGGCACGAACCTCAAGGCCTGGCTGTACCGGATCCTCACGAACACGTTCATCAACACGTACCGCAAGAACCAGCGGAACCCGTACCAGGGCACCATCGACGAGCTCGAGGACTGGCAGCTCGGCGGCGCGGAGAGCGTCACGCAGTCGATCTCGGCGCGCTCGGCCGAGGCGGACGCCATCGACCACCTGCCCTCGTCGGCGGTGAAGGACGCCCTGCAGGCGATCCCCGAGGACTTCCGCATGGCCGTGTACTTCGCGGACGTCGAGGGCTTCTCCTACCAGGAGATCGCCGACATCATGAAGACCCCCGTGGGGACGGTCATGAGCCGTCTCCACCGTGGCCGCCGCCTCCTCCGGGGGCTGCTGGCGGACCACGCCCGTGAGACCGGCATCGTCCCGGACGCAGCGTCGACGGCGACGATGCGCGGACGCGGCCGGAAGCCAGTTGCGACCTCGGGTCGCGTCGAAGGGAAGGAAGCACGATGAGCGGCTGCGACTGCTCGAAGGCCAAGGCGGAGCTCGAGGAGTTCCTGCACGGCGAGCTCTGCCGCGAGGACGCGGCGGACATCCGCGAGCACATGGAGGACTGCGAGGACTGCACGAGCGAGCACCGCGTCGGCGTCGTCCTCATCGAGACCGTCCGACGTGCCTGCAAGGAGACCGCTCCCGAGCAGCTGCGCGCCGAGGTCCTCGCCCGCATCCGCGTGGAGCAGGCGACGCACTGACGCTGGTCGGCGGCGCGGCGGCCGGCCTGCGAGCCCGGTCAGCGTGTCGTCACACGCCGTCCGTGCTCGGTAGGGTCGCGACATGACCCTTGCTGTCGAGTCCGTCACCACCTGGTCCGACGCCGACGTCGCCGACGTCAGCGCCCTCGTCCGCCTCCTCGGCCACGAGGTCGACCCGGCCGACATGCGCTCCCGGCTCGAGCGGCTCACGCCGGCGGCCGGGCACCGCACCTGGTTGGTGCGCGGTGAGGACGGGCGAGCGGTGGCCGTCGCGGGAGCGCAGGTCACGTGGGCGTACGCCTCGGACGAGCCGACGGCGCAGCTGCTGCTGCTCGTCGTCGACGACTCGGCCAGGAGGCACGGCACCGGTTCGGCGCTCCTCGGCACGTTCGAGACGTGGGCCGCCGAGCAGGGTGCGCGTCGCCTCAGCGCGGTCAGTGCGGCCGCGACGGACAGCGCGCACCGCTTCTACCAGAAGCGCGGGTACCACGAGGCCGGAGTCCGGTACACCCGCATCGTGTGAGGTCGGACCGACGGGACGGGGCGAGGGCGGCCGCGCACTGCGCGACCGCCCTCGCCCTGTTCCCGCTCAGCGCTGGTCCGACGAACCCAGCGCGGTGCGGATGACCTCGGTGGCCTCCTGGGCGGAGCGCTTCGACGACCCCGTCGCGGGTGCGGCACTCGCCGGCCGCGACGCGACCGAGAGCGGCCGACCCTGCAGGTGCGGCGAGAGGTTCATGCACACGAACGGCCAGGCACCCTGGTTCTCGGGTTCCTCCTGCGCCCAGACGACCTCGGCGTCCGGGTAGCGGCCGAGGACCTCGAGGATGCGCTCGAGGGGCAGCGGCGCGAGCTGCTCCAGCCGGACGAGGGCGACGTCGCCCCGGCCGGTCTTCTCGGCCTCGGCGCGGAGGTCGTGGTGGACCTTGCCGGAGTGCAGCACCACGCGACGCACGGCACCGGCGTCGAGCTGGCGGTCGTCGTCGACGACCTCCTCGAAGGTGCCGTTCGTGAACGCCTCGACGGGGCTCGTCGCCTGGCGAAGGCGCAGCATCGCCTTCGGGGTGAACACGATGAGCGGCTTCTGCGGCCGTTCCCAGGCCTGGCGACGCAGCAGGTGGAACCACGACGCCGGGGTCGACGGCCGGGCGATCACCATGTTGTCCTCGGCGAAGAGCTGCAGGTAGCGCTCGATGCGTGCGGACGAGTGGTCCGGTCCCTGGCCCTCGTAGCCGTGGGGGAGCAGGAGCACGAGGCCCGAGCGCTGTCCCCACTTCTGCTCGGCGGACGAGATGAACTCGTCGATGACCGTCTGGGCACCGTTGGCGAAGTCACCGAACTGCGCCTCCCAGAGCACGAGGGCCTCGGGACGCTCGACCGAGTAGCCGTACTCGAACGCCATCGCCGCGTACTCGCTCAGCAGCGAGTCGTAGATGGTGAAGCGGGCCTGGTCCTCGGTGAGGTTCGCGAGCGGGAGCCACTCCTGTCCGTTCACCCGGTCGTGGAAGACGGCCTGGCGCTGGACGAACGTGCCGCGTCGGGCGTCCTGGCCGGCGAGGCGGACGGGCTTGCCCTCGACGAGGACCGAGCCGATCGCGATGAGCTCGGCCATCGCCCAGTCGATGCCGCCGTTGCGCGTCATGTCGGTGCGCTTCGCGAGCAGCTGCTGGAGCTTCGGGTGGATGGAGAACCCCGCGGGCGGGTTGCTGTGCGCGTCGCCGACCGCTCGGACGAGGTCCTCGGGGACGGCGGTCTCGTGCACGTCGTTCTCGGAGTCGTCCCGCTGCGAGGTCGGGCGCTCGAGGCCGTTCACGGCGCCGTCGTCGTCGCCCGTGATGACCGGGATCGTGCCGGTCTGCGCCTCGTGCGTCTCGGCGAACGCGCGCTCCAGGCGGTCCTGGAAGTCGCGGTGCGCCTCGTCGTACTCCTCCTGCGTGATGTCGCCGCGGCCGACGAGCGCCTCGGTGTAGAGCGTGCGGACGGAGCGCTTCGCCTCGATGAGGTTGTACATGAGCGGCTGCGTCATCGAGGGGTCGTCGCCCTCGTTGTGTCCGCGTCGGCGGTAGCAGATGAGATCGATGACGACGTCGCGGTGGAACTCCTCGCGGTAGGCGAAGGCGAGCTCCGCGACGCGGGACACGGCCTCGGGGTCGTCGCCGTTCACGTGGAAGATCGGCGCCTGGATCGTCTTGGCGACGTCCGTGGAGTACACCGAGCTGCGGGCGGACTCCGGCGGGGTCGTGAACCCGACCTGGTTGTTGATGACGAGGTGGACCGTGCCGCCCGTGCGGTAGCCGCGGAGCTGCGACATCTGCAGGGTCTCGACCACGACGCCCTGACCGGCCATCGCCGCGTCGCCGTGGACGAGCACCGGCAGCACGTTCGTCGACCCGGGGCCCTGCTTCTCCTGCTTCGCGCGGACGATGCCCTCGAGCACGCCGTCGACCGCTTCGAGGTGCGACGGGTTCGCCGCGATCGTCACCGGGATCGCCGTGCCGTCGCTCGCACGGAACACGCCCTCGGTGCCGACGTGGTACTTCACGTCACCGGAGCCCTGACCGGACACGGAGCCCGGCAACGAGGAGCCCTCGAACTCGCGGAAGATCTGGCCGTACGTCTTGCCGGCGATGTTCGTGAGGACGTTGAGGCGGCCGCGGTGGGCCATGCCGATCGCGACCTCCTCGAGTCCGGCGCCGGCGGCCTGCTGGATGAGGGTGTCGAGGAACGCGATCGTCGACTCGCCGCCCTCGAGCGAGAAGCGCTTCTGCCCGACGTACTTCGTCTGCAGGAACGTCTCGAACGCCTCGGCCTCGTTGAGCTTGCCGAGGACGCGGAGCTGTTCGTCCTTCGACGGCTTCGCGTAGGGGACCTCGATGTGCGACTGCACCCAGCGGCGCTGCTCCGGGTCCTGGATGTGCATGTACTCGACACCGGTCGTGCGGCAGTACGCATCGCGCAGGATGCCGAGGACGTCGCGGAGCGGAGCGTTCGTCGTGCCGGCCAGCCCGCCCGTGACGAACTCGCGGTCGAGGTCCCAGAAGGTCAGCCCGTGGCTCTCGATCTCGAGGTCCGGGTGGGTGCGCTGGCGGTACTCGAGCGGGTCGATGTCCGCCATCAGGTGCCCGCGGACGCGGAAGCTGTTGATGAGCTCCTGCACGCGCGCGGTCTTGTTGACGCGGTGCGCGAGGTCGACGTTGATGTCGTTCGCCCACTGGATCGGCTTGTAGGGGATGCGCAGCGCGGCGAAGATCCCCTCGTAGAAGCCGTGGCCCCCGATGAGGCGCTCGTGCACCTTCTTGAGGTACTCGCCTGAGCCGGCGCCCTGGATGACGCGGTGGTCGTAGGTGCTCGTGAGCGTGATCGTCTTGCCGATGCCGAGCTCGACGAGGGTCTTCTCCGCCGAGCCCTGGAACTGCGCCGGGTACTCGAGGGCGCCGGCGCCGATGATGCAGCCCTGACCCTTGGTGAGGCGCGGGACCGAGTGCACGGTGCCGATGCCGCCCGGGTTCGTCAGCGAGATCGTCGTGCCCTGGAAGTCCGCCGGCGTGAGCTTGTTGTCGCGGGCGCGCTTGACGAGGTCCTCGTAGGCGGAGAGGAACTGCCCGAACGTCAGGCTCTCGGCACGTTTGATGCTCGGCACGAGGAGGGAACGGGTGCCGTCCTTCTTCGGGACGTCGATCGCGATGCCGAGTCCGACGTGGGCGGGCTCGACCACGAACGGCTTGCCGTCGCGCTCCTCGTAGAAGACGTTCTGGCTCGGGAACTCCTTGAGGGCCTGCACCATCGCCCACCCGATGAGGTGCGTGAACGAGATCTTCCCGCCGCGGGCCCGTCGGAGGTGGTTGTTGATGACGATCCGGTTGTCGATCATGAGCTTCGCCGGGATCGTCCGGACGCTCGTCGCGGTCGGGACCGTCAGGGAGGCGTCCATGTTCGACGCCAGGGTCTTCGCCATGCCCCGGAGCGGGGTGGCCACGTCCTCGTGGGTCTCCTCGTGCTCGTCCGTGGCGTCGTTCGCCTCGGCGGGGATCGGCTGCGGCGTCGGCTGGCGCGAGGTGGTCTTCGCCTGGATCGGGCCGGACTTCGCCTCGGCCGGGGCGTCACCGGTCGCCGGCTGCTGCGTGCTCGACTGCGCGGCGGGCGTGGTCCCCGAGGGAGCAGGTGCGGACGGCGCGGGCGATGCCTGCCCGGTCTGGGAGCGGTGGAACTTCTCGAGGACCGGCCACCAGGACTCGTCGACCGAGGTCTTGTCCGCGACGAACTGCTCGTAGAGCTCGTCGACGAGCCACTCGTTGGCCCCGAATTCGCCCGCGGTCTCGTCAGTTCCGGTCAGATGGCTCGACACAGCCGATCGCCCACTCTCCGTCGATAGATGCTCGTGTGTGTCGTACGCAGCAACCCTGCTGCCGTACTGCGTGGAAGCCTAGCCGTTCCCGGATGACCGTTCGGTGACCGCCGGACGCGATTCGTGCCTCCCGGCGGACGCCTGGCGTGTCGTGCCGGACGAGCGCGTCACCGCTCGCACCGCGGGCGCCGACGGGGCGGTCCGCACCCCCTGTGCCGCCGTACAGTGGGCCCATGAGGTTCTACGAGACGCGGCCGACGCACGACCTGACCTACTCCGACGTCTTCCTCGTCCCCAGCCGGTCGGGGGTGACGAGCCGCTTCGACGTGGACCTCGCGGCGAACGACGGCTCCGGGGCGACGATCCCGATCATCAGCGCGAACATGAACTCGGTGACCGGGCCGCGGCTCGCCGCCACCCTCGCCCGCCGCGGCGGCCTCGGCGTCCTGCCGCAGGACATGCACCTGCAGGACCTCGACGCCGCGATCCGCTGGGTGAAGGACCAGCCGGTGGCGTTCGACACCGCGGTCGACCTCGGCGCCGACACCACGGTCGCCGAGGCGCTCGAGCAGCTCCTCCCGGTCGCCGGGCGCGGCGTCGTGGTGCGCGACGGCAGCGGTGCGTACCTCGGCTGCGTTCCCGCGACACGGCTCGGCACGGCGGGTCAGGACGCGACCCTCGGCGACCTCCTGCACGGCGCCTCCACCGGCATCGACGCCGAGGACGCCGGCACCCCTCGACACGTCTACGACGTCCTCACCGCGGCGGAGGTCGACTTCGCCCCGGTCACGAGCCACGGCCGCGTCGTCGGGACCACGAGCCCGACGAGCGCCATCCGCTCCGACATCTACACGCCCGCGGTCGACGCCGACGGTCGTCTCCGCGTCGCCGCGGCGCTCGGCATCAACGGCGACGTCGCCGCGAAGGCGAAGGCCCTCGCCGCGGCCGGCGTCGACGTGCTCGTCCTCGACACCGCGCACGGCCACCAGGAGGGCATGCTCCGCGCCCTCGACACGGTCGCCTCGCTGGGGCTCGGCATCCCGCTCGTCGCGGGCAACGTCGTCACCGCCGACGCGGTCGCGCACCTCGTCGGCGCCGGCGCATCGATCATCAAGGTCGGCGTCGGCCCCGGCGCGATGTGCACCACCCGCATGATGACCGCGGTCGGCCGTCCGCAGTTCTCCGCGGTGCTCGAGACCGCGGCGGCCGCGAAGTCCCTCGGCGCCCACGTCTGGGCCGACGGCGGCGTGCGCTACCCCCGCGACGTCGCGCTCGCGCTGGCCGCCGGGGCGTCTGCCGTGATGATCGGCTCGTGGTTCGCCGGGACGCTGGAGGCACCGGGTGTGCTCCGTCGCGACGCCGCGGGCAAGGCGTACAAGGAGAGCTGGGGCATGGCGTCGGCGAAGGCCGTCCGGGAACGCTTCGAGCGACTCGACCCGTACGAGCGGGCGCGGAAGGCGCTCTTCGCGGAGGGCATCTCGTCGTCGACGATCTACCTCGACCCGGAGCGGCCGAGCGTCGAGGACCTGCTCGACATGATCACGACGGGCATCCGCAGCTCGGCGACGTACGCGGGGGCGACGTCGCTCGCCGAGTTCCACGAGCGGGCCCTCGTCGGCATCCAGTCGGCCGCCGGCTACGAGGAGGGCAAGCCGCTGCCGGTCAGCTGGTAGCGCGACCAGGGCGCGTGTCGCCCTGGTCGTGACCACAGGACGGACGGGAGGCACGGTGCCAGCTGGCACCCCTCCCTCGCAAGCTCGGTCGGCGCGCCCCGCGCAACGCTTCGCGTCGCCGCTGAGCGGGGCGCGCCCGTCCGTCGTTGCGCGCGTCAGCGGCGTCGGGTCGCGTCCTCGACCTCGCCGACGAGCTCCTCGAGGATGTCCTCGAGGAACAGCACGCCCAGCGTGCGCCCCTCGGCGTCGAACGCCCGCGCCACGTGACGACCGGCGCCGCGCATGGTCGCGAGGGCGTCCTCGAGGTCGGTCTCGGTGTAGAGCGAGATGAGCTGCCGGATGCGCTTCGGCGGCACCGGGTCGTCGTACTCGTCCGGGCGCAGGTCGATGACGTCCTTCACGTGCACGTAGCCCGTGGGGGAGCCGTCCTCGCCGACGAGCACGTACCGGGAGAACCCGCGCTGCGCCACAGCCCGCTCGACGTCACCCGGGGTGGCGTCCTCGGGCAGGGTGACGAGCTCGGCCATCGGCACCGCGACGTCCTTGACCTTCTTCTCGGTGAACTCGAACGCCATCCGGAGCGTGCCGCCGTTGTCGACGAGCGTGCCCTCGCGGCGGGACTGCTCGACGATCGTCTGCACCTCCTCCACGGTGAAGGCGCTGACGGCCTCGTCCTTCGGCTCGACCTTGAACAGCCGGAGCACGCCGTTCGCGGCCTCGTTCAGCCCGACGATGACCCAGTGCAGGCCGTGGCCGATGTACCAGAGCGTCGGGACGAGCATGAGCGCGGCGCGGTCGGGCATCGAGAAGGAGATGTTCTTCGGGACCATCTCGCCGAACACGACGTGCAGGAACGACACGAGGAGCAGCGTGAACACGAAGGCGACCGTGCCGATCACCTCGACGCTCCACCCGGTGAGGTGCAGCGGCCCCTCGAGCAGGTGGTGGATCGCCGGCTCGGAGACGTTGAGGATGAGCAGCGAGCAGACCGTGATGCCGAGCTGGGTGGTGGCGAGCATGCGCGTGGCGTGCTCCATCGCCCAGAGCGTCATCTGCGCGGCCTTCGACCCGGCCTCGGCCCGTGGCTCGATCTGGGAGCGTCGGGCGGAGATCACGGCGAACTCGGCCGCGACGAAGTAGGCGTTGCCGAGCAGCAGCACGACGAGCCAGAAGATGCCCCACCAGTCGGAGGCGGACGAGGCGGACTCGCCGGCGGCGAGGACGGTGACGGTGGTCATCGGGTGCCGCCCTTCGTGGTCGTGGTGTCGACGGTCGGCGTGGACTTCGTCGCGGGGATGATGATCGCGGTCGCGGGGGACTGCGCGGCGGGGGTCCCGGTCGGCTCGGGCGCGGTGGGGGTGTACCGGATCCGGTCCACCCGGCGGCCGTCGAGGCGCTCGACGCGGAAGACGCCGCCGTCGATCGCGACCTCGTCGCCGACGACGGGCAGGCGTCCGAGCGTCGACATGACGAACCCGCCGACGGTCTCGTAGGGGCCGTCCTCCGGCACGGTCACGCCGGCGCGGTCCTCGAGCTCGTCCGGGCGGAGGAGCCCGGGGAACGTCAGCCAGCCGCGGGAGCGGACCACGTCGATGCGGGCACGGTCGTGCTCGTCGGACACCTCGCCGACGATCTCCTCGACGAGGTCCTCGAGCGTGACGACCCCGGCGGTGCCGCCGTACTCGTCGACGACGATGACCATCTGGTAGCCGCGGCTGCGGACCTCGGCGAGCAGGGCGTCGCCGGGCATGGTCTCGGGGACCCGCTCGGCGTCGGTCATGAGGGCCCCGACGGGGACCTCCGGACGCTTCTCGCGCGGAACGGCGACGGCCTGCTTGACGTGCACGATGCCGACGACGTCGTCCGCGTCCTCCTCGATGACGGGGAACCGGCTGAACCCGGTCTTCCGGGCGAGGGCGAGGACCGCCTCGGCGGACTCGGACACCCGGATGGTGGACAGGCGCGGCCGCGGCGTCATGACCTCGCCGGCGTCGAGCTCGGAGAACGAGATGGTCCGCTCGAGGAGCGTCGCGGTGTCCTGCTCGAGGGAGCCCTCGGACGCGGAGCGACGCAGCAGCGACGTGAGCTCCTCGGCGCTGCGGGCACCGGAGAGCTCTTCCTGCGGCTCGATGCCCATCGCCCGGAGGACAGCGTTCGCGGTGCCGTTGAGGACGGCGACGGCCGGCCTGAACACCGTCGTGAACGCGATCTGCAGCGGGACGACGATCTTCGCCGTCTGCAGCGGCAGCGCGAGCGCGAAGTTCTTCGGCACGAGTTCACCGAGGATCATCGAGAGCAGCGTCGCGATGACGAGCGCGACGATCGACCCGACGGTCTCGACCACGGCTTCGGGCAGCTGCATCGCGAGGAAGGGCGCCTCGAGCAGCGTCGCGATCGACGGCTCGAGCAGGTAGCCCGTGAGCAGCGTCGTCAGGGTGATGCCGAGCTGCGCGCTGGAGAGGTGCGTCGAGGTGACCTTGAGCGCACCGATGACCGGCGCGAGGCCGGACTCGCCGCGGTCGCGACGGGCCTCGACCTCGGCGCGGTCGAGGTTCACGAGCGCGAACTCGGACGCGACGAAGACACCCGTGCCGAGCGTCAGCAGGATGCCACCGATCAGCATGACGACGTCGATCGGACTCATTCTTCACCCCCCGGACCGTGCGGGGAGGAGATGCTCACCGTGTGAGCGGCGGATGAGTGGGAGGGCGAAGAGGCATTCGGAGGATCGTCCACAGTGCTCATCATCGTACCGGGTGGCCGTCGGGAAGCCGAGAGGATGTACAGGGACGGCCTAGGCGGTCACCCGGGCCCGGTGGTACTGCTGCGGCTCGTAGTCCACGTGCACGCCGAGCTCCACCGCCGCACGCAGGGCGAACGACGGGTCGCGGAGGAACTCCCGTCCGACCATGACGACGTCGGCCTGCCCGGTCGCGACAATCTGCTCGGCCTGGAACGCGTCCGAGATCATCCCGACCGCGATCGTCCCGATGCCGGCCTCGCGCTTGACCGCCGCGGCGAACGGCACCTGGTAGCCCGGGCCGACCGGGATGGGCGCGCTCGACACGTTGCCGCCCGTCGAGACGTCGGCGAGGTCGGCGCCGTGCTCGACTGCCCACCGCGCGACCTGCACGGTCTCCTCGAGCGTCAGGCCGCCGTCGACCCAGTCGGTCGCCGAGAACCGGACGACGACCGGGAAGCCCTCGCCGACCTCGGCGCGGACGGCGTCGAGCACCTCGAGGAGTGCGCGGGCGCGGTTCTCGAGCGACCCGCCGTACTGGTCCTCGCGGTGGTTCGACAGCGGGGAGAGGAACTGGTGCAGCAGGTACCCGTGCGCGGCGTGCAGCTCGACGAGGTCGAAGCCGGCGTCGATCGCGCGACGAGCGGCCGCGGCGAAGGACAGCGCGACGACCCGGACGTCCTCGGCGGCCAGCTCGCGGGGCTCGGCGTAGCCGTCGAAGGACTCGGCCGACGGGGCGACGGTCTGCCACCCGCCCTGCTCGACCGGCACCGAGCCGTGCTCGGACTCCCACGGGCGGAACGTCGAGGCCTTGCGGCCGGCGTGGGCGAGCTGGATGCCGGCGGCCGCGCCCTGCGAGTGAACGAAGTCGACGATGGGACGGAAGGCGTCGCGTTGCTCGTCGTTCCACAACCCGAGGTCCTGCGGGCTGATCCGCCCCTCGGGGACGACGCCGGTCGCCTCGACCACGACCGCGCCCGCGCCGCCCTTCGCGAACGACCCGAGGTGCACGAGGTGCCACGGGGTCGGGACGCCGTCCTGGGCCTCGACCGAGTACTGGCACATCGGGGAGACCCAGATGCGGTTGCGGACGGTGAGGTCGCGGATGGTGATCGGCTCGAACAGGACGTGCGTCACGCGGGTGCTCCTTCGGCGGTCGTCGCCGCCAGGTCCTGCAGGAAGGACCGCAGGCCGGCGGGGGACGTGTAGTGGTGACCGACCGCCCCGATCGCTTCCGCACCGGCGGCGTTCTCGGCCCTGTTGTCGACGAACACCATCTGCTCGGGCGTGATTCCCAGACGGTCGCACGTGTCGCGGTAGATGGACGGCTCGGGCTTGAGCACGTGGTCCTCGGCGCTGACGACGACGGTCTCGAACAGCGACCCCATCGGCGAACGGCGGTACGGGTCACCGAAGTCGAAGCCGGCGTTCGACAGCAGGGCCAGCCGGGTGCCGGCGTCGTGCAGCTCCTCGACGATCGCGAGGGTCTCCGGCTCGACCTCGAACCAGCCGGTGAAGTCGATCGCCCAGAACCGGTGCACGTCCGTGACGCTCCAGGTCCGACCGACCCGGGCACCGATGGCCCGCCAGTACGCCAGCACCGAGAGGTCGCCCCGGTCGAGGTCGTGCCGGAGCTCTTGGTAGACGGGGAACAGCTCGGCAGCGGGCACGCCCGTCGCGGCGACGAGGGCGTCCCGTGACGCATGCGGCGTCCGGCTGATCACCTCCCCGTAGTCGAAGACCACCACACGACCGGGGAGGAACAGACTCATGCGCCCCACCGTACTGTCGGGACGATGAGCGATCCCGTGCCCTTCCGACCGTCCGACGCCGCCGCGTGGATCACCGTGCCGCACGGGGAGTCCACGAAGTACCGCCGCGGGGTGCTCGGCGTCGCGACCGGCTCCGACCGGTACCCGGGCGCGGCCGTCCTCGGGGTCGACGCGGCCGTGCACACCGGCGTCGGTATGGTCCGCTACGTCGGGCCGGACCGTGCGACCGAGCACGTGCTCACCCGCCGGCCGGAGGTCGTGTCCGGCGTCGGCCGGGTGCAGGCGTGGCTCGTCGGCTCGGGCATCTCCGCGCCGTCGCTCGACGACCTCGACCCGGCCACCGCCGACGCCTTCCGCCACGCCTCCGACGACGGCGTCCCGGTGGTCGTCGACGCGGGCGCGATCCCGCTCGTCGACCTCGGTCCGCTCGCGGTGCTCACGCCGCACGCCGGCGAGGCCGCGTCGCTCCTCGGCGAGTCCCGCGACGACGTCGAGGCGGACCCCGCAGCCGCCGCACTGCGCGCCGCCCGGCAGACCGGGAGCGTCGTGCTCCTCAAGGGCGAGCGGACCCACGTCGTGACACCGGACGGCACCGTCGCGCTCGTCGCGTCCTCCGCCACGCCGTGGCTCGCCACCGCGGGGGCCGGGGACGCACTCGGCGGGGTGCTCGGCGCGCTCGTCGCGGCACGGCAGGGTCTCGCCGAGGCTTCCGGCCGCACCCTCACGCCGTCCGACCTGGCGCACCTCGCGGCGACGGCTGCCGTCGTGCACGGCCTCGCGGCGCGCCGCGCCTCGCGCGGCGGTCCGTTCCCGATCACCGGGCTGGCCGAGCGAGTGGGCGGCGTCGTCCGCGACCTCGCGGTCGACGGCGACGCCGACTGACGTCGGGCCCGCCGCCAGGGACGCGACCGCCTGACGGCCGGGAGGCGCGGGTCGGGCCCGCACCGCGCCTCCCGGCCGTCGAGCGGTCACCTCCGGCACCCCTGTCGGGGTTCCCGCACGCTGGGTCGGTACGCTCGTCCGGTGCAGCGCAGAACCTGGGTCGAGCCCGTCCTGTTCGGCGCGGCGTTCGTCGCCGTCCACGCCGTGCTGTGGTGGCTGACGACGACCTCCGGCAACCTGCCGCTCGGTGACGTGACGATCACCTACCGTCGCTGGATCGAGACCGGCCAGCAGTCGCACTTCTGGGTCGGCGTCGACGAGGCGTGGGTGTACCCGATCCTCGCGATCGTCCCGATGGCCGCGGCCGCGCTCGGCGGTGTCGCGTCGATCGGCACCGGGTGGCTCGTGCTCATGGTGCTGCTCGACGCCGTCGTCTGCGTGGTGCTCTGGCGCTTCCGGGCCCGCGTCGGCACCGTCCGGATCCGCGTGGTCTGGTGGTGGCTCGCCTTCCTGCTCGCGCTCGGGCCGATCGCGCTCGGGCGCATCGACACCGTGGCGACCGTCCTCGCGCTCGCCGGCGTCGCGTTCGTGGTGACGCGGCCGGCCGTCGCGTCGGTGCTCTTCACCCTCGCGGCGTGGACGAAGGTGTGGCCCGCCGCACTCGTCGGCGTCCTCGTGCTCCTGCGTCGTGGGCACCGGCGTGGTGTGGTCGTGGGTGCCCTCGTGACGACGGCGCTCATCGTGCTCGTCGACGTGCTCTACGGGGGTGCGGCGTACCTCTTCTCCTTCGTCGGGCAGCAGAGCGGCCGCGCGCTCCAGATCGAGTCGCCCCTCGCGACGCCGTTCATGTGGGCGGCGGCGCTCCGCGTGCCCGGGGCCGCCGTGTACTACGACCGCGAGATCCTGACGTTCGAGGTGTCCGGCGCGGGGACCCACGCCGCCGCGGCGGTGTCGACGCCGCTCATGGCGCTCGTCGTGCTCGCCGGGGTGGTCCTCGCGCTGCTCGCCGTGCGGCGCGGCGCACCCCGGGCCCAGGCGGCGCCGCTCCTCGCGCTCGTGCTCGTCGCCGCACTCGTCGCGACGAACAAGGTCGGGTCGCCGCAGTACATCGGCTGGTTCGCGGTGCCCGTGGTCTGGGGGCTCGTCGCCGGGCGGGCGAGTGCGCGGCGGTTCCTGCCGATCGCAGTGCTCGCGTTGCCGACGGCGTTCCTCACGCAGCTGATCTACCCCGGCTACTACGACCAGGTGCTCACCGTGCAGCCGTGGATCCTCGTGGTGCTGACGCTCCGGAACGTGCTCGAGGTCGTCCTGCTCGTGTGGGGGATCGTCGGGCTGGTGCGGCTCGGGTCGGGCGCGTCGGCTGCCCCCTCGTCTGGTGCTCCGTCGGCGGGTGCATCGTCGGGCGCGGCGCGCTCGGTGCGTCCGCGAGTCAGGATGGACCCATGATCGTCGCGTTCTCCGTCGCACCGTCCGGTGGTCCCGCCGCAACCGAGGACGGCTCCGTGCACGACGCCGTGGCCGCCGCCGTCCGGGTCGTCCGCGAGAGCGGGCTGCCGAACCGCACCTCGTCGATGTTCACCGAGCTCGAGGGGGAGTGGAACGAGGTCATGGACGTCGTGAAGCGCGCCACCGAGGCCGTCGCGCCGTTCGGGACGCGGGTCTCGCTCGTGCTCAAGGCCGACATCCGCCCGGGGCACACGGGTGAGCTGGACGGCAAGGTCGAACGGCTCGAGGCAGCCCTCGACCGCTGACGGGGCGACCGCCCTGGGCACACGCCCGGTGCGGCCGCGACACGCCGCGCGCCTCCCACGGATGTCGGTGGTCGGGTGTCTCCTGTCGGTGTCGGACGCAGCGGGCGTCCGCACGACGACGAGGAGCTGCTCATGATGCACGACGGCTGGTGCCCCGACTGCGACCTGCGTTCGGTCGTCATCGACTCGGACGCCGACGGTCAGCACGCCTGGGCGACCTGCAGCGAGTGCGGCGCGGGCTGGGTCCACCGTGACGAGCTCCCGGAGGCCACCGCTGCACCTGCTCGGACCGTGCCGGAGCGTCGAGCGGCCTGACCTCCTCGGCCGGGCGTCCGTTCCGGCCGACCTCTTCGTGACCGGTCGAATCGATTCGGCACGTCGTCTTCCGTCGGTTGGTTGGAGCGTTCTACACTGCTGGGAGCAGGTCGGCACGACCGACCTGTGACCCGTTCGCCGCTGAACCGGGACGCCCGATCCGGGTGGTGCCCGCCGTTCGCGACGGGGCCGCCGAGGGGTGCGCCGCGCGACCAGCGCGTGCCCCGCCGTCCCGGTCGGCCCACCGCACCGCCCGTGGGCCGCTCGACGGCGTGCCGGGCCGACCCGCTCCTCCCGTCCGAGAGACAGGCACCATGACCCACCTCACGCCTGCGCGCCGCGCCGCCGCGCTGATCGCCCTCGCCCTCGGCGGGTTCGCGATCGGATCGACCGAGTTCGTGGCGATGGGGCTGCTCCCGAACATCGCCGAGGCCCTGCTGCCGTCGCAGTACGCGGCGAACCCCGACGCGGGCATCGCCCACGCCGGGTGGCTCGTCAGTGCCTACGCGCTCGGGGTGGTCGTCGGTGCCCCCACCATCGCCGCGATGTCCGCGAAGTTCCCGCGCAAGGGCCTCATCCTCGTGCTGCTCGTCGGGTTCGTCCTCGCCACGGTCGCGAGCGCCGTGCTGCCGTCGTTCGGGCTGGTGCTCGTCGCACGGTTCGTCGCCGGCCTGCCCCACGGCGCCTACTTCGGCATCGCCTCGATCGTCGCCGGCGACATGATGGGACCGGGCAAGCGCGGCAAGGGCATCGCGATGGTCCTCCTCGGGCTCTCGGTCGCGAACGTCGTCGGCGTGCCCGCGATCACCTGGGTCGGACAGGTCGCCGGTTGGCGCATCGCGTACGGCGTCGTCGCCGCGCTCTTCGCGCTGACGTTCCTCGCCGTCGCCGCGTTCGTGCCGCGGTCCGCGAAGGACGAGCACGCCACGATCGGCCGCGAGCTGCGGGCCTTCCGTGAGCCGCAGCTCTGGATCGTGATGGGCCTCGGCGCGATCGGCTTCGGGGGCTTCTTCGCGGTGTACTCGTACATCTCGCCGATCGTCCAGAACGTCACCGGGCTGAGCGAGTCCGCGGTGCCGCTCGTCCTCGTGGTGGTCGGGCTCGGCATGGTCGTCGGCGGGGTCGTCGGCGGGCACCTTGCCGACCACAGCGTGAAGCGCACGATCTACGTCGGGCTCCTGGCGCTCGTCGGGGCGCTCCTCGTCACGGTCCTGACGGCGCAGTGGGTGGTCGGGATGTTCGTGGGCGCGTTCCTCATCGGCGCGACCTCGTCGGCGATCCCGCCCGCCGTCCAGTCGCGGCTGATGGACGTGGCGGGCGATGCCCGGACGATCGCGGCGGCGCTGAACCACTCGGCGTTCAACATCGGCAACTCGCTCGGTGCGGCCCTCGGCGGAGCGGTCATCGCGGCGGGGTTCGGGTTCCTCGCACCGGGCTGGCTCGGGATCGTGCTCGCGCTCCTCGGCGTCGGCGTCACGGCGGTCAGCTACGGGGTCGAGCGGCGGTCGACGGCACGTGCGGCGCTGCGCTCGTCGCACCCGTCCACCGGCCCGATCACGGCACCCGTCCCGACCGTCTGACCCGGAGGCTCGCGGCGCGGATCGCGTCCGCACAACCAAAGACACCCCGAACCACGCATCGGCGCGGTTCGGGGTGACTCCGGTTGTGCGGTGCGTCGCGGGGCGGCGGACAGGCCGCCCTGCCGTCGGCGCTACAGGCCGACCGGGCTGCCGTCCTGCACGATGATGCCGTCGGTGATCGCCCGCTTCCGGAGCGCCACCTTCGTGCCGACGTCGAACCCGGCCACGCGGTACTTCTCGCGGATGCGCTTGAGGTAGCTCTTCGCGGTCTCCTCGGAGATGCCGAGCTGGTACGCCACGCTCTTCACGGGCTCGCCGCCGCCGTACAGCGCCATGACGCGACGCTCCTGGGCGCTGAGCTTCGGCACGCCGCCGACGTCGCCGGAGTTGATCGCGAGGTCGAGCTCGGCGGAGACGTACTGCTCGCCGCGTTGGGCGGAGCGGATCGCCTCGACGATCATGTCCGCGTCCTCGCTCTTCACGAGGTAGCCGAGCGCACCGGAGGCGAGGGCCTCGCGGACGACGTTCGGCTCGGAGTACGTGCTCATCACCACGGTCTTGACGCCGGCGGTCTTCAGCGTGGAGATCTTGAGCGAGACCGGGATCGAGTCCTTGAGGTCGAGGTCGAGCAGCACCACGTCGACCGGGAACGCGGGGTTGGTGAGCAGCTCCGGCCAGGTCGTGACGGCGGCCACGAGGGTGATGTCGTCGGCGGCGCTGCGGATCCACTCCGTGAGTGCGCCGAGGAGCATCTTGTGGTCGTCGACGAGTGCGAGTCGGATCGGTTCCTCTGGAGTCGCCATGCTGGCGTCCTTTCTCGGGGGCTGTGCCGATCCTAGGCGGACCGGACGCGCGGTACGGGCAGGCTGGTCAGGGTGTCCGGTTGTTCGGGTCCAGCCGGTCGGTCCGCGCGACGGCTACATCGTCGGGTGGCGGTTGACGACGCAGTGCGCCACGATGCGCAGCGTGCCGTCCTGGACGGTCTCGGTGAACGGGCCGATGCGGTGCAGGGCGCTCCACGTCGCCGGGCCGAGTCGTCGACGCGTGACGCTCCGCGACTCGATGACGATCGGGACGTCCATCGTCTCGTCGGTGACGGGGTGGCCGTCCGACCCGACGGGGCCGAGCGCCACGGCCACGACGGGCTGACCCGGCTGTGCGGTCCGTCCGTCGCCGGCCATCTGCCACAGGGCCTGGAGGAGTCCGTCGCGCTGGGCGGGGGAGAGGTGCCCGGCGAGCGAGCCCGGGTCGGCGACGCTCACCGCGCGGCCGAGGTGGTCGGACTCGGTGATGGCGTGGTACAGCCACGTCTCGCGACGGCCTTCGATGAGGTGCAGTCGGAGCTCGGTGGCGAGCGACGCCGCGACCGAGGCCGAGGCGTCGGAGAGCGGCAGCGGGTCGGAGCCGTTCGCGACGGCGTCGAGGAGCTTCTCGGCTGCGAGGTCGAGCCGGGCGAGCTCATCCGACGCGAGCATGCCCACGGCGAACTGCGGCGCCTGGACGTTGCTCTGCACGAGGACGCGGTCGAGCTCCTTCTGCACGAGTTGGCGGAAGCGGTGCACGACGAACAGGGCGAGCGAGGGCGGCACGACGACCAGGGCGACGAGGGACACCATCCCGGGCAGCGTGTCGGTCGTCACGGGGGTCGAGACGAGGCACGTCACGATGAAGGTGATGCCGAGGACGACGATGGCCGCCGCCACCTCGCGCGCCGGCCGCAGCGATGCGATCGGGAGCAGGGCGAACCCGGCGGCGATCGACGCGGTGGCGAAGTGCGCGATGTCGTGCTCGGGCCAGATCCCGATGAAGTCGAGTGTCACGACACAGACGAGCACCACGCAGATGAGTGCGAACGCGACCCCGGTGAGTCGCTCGCCGTACGTCAGCAGGCTCAAGCCGACCCCGAGCGCGGCGACGATGTAGAGCCCCCACGCGGCGGCGGGAAGCCACGGGTCGCTGTACTCGGGCCAGCGGGCGAGGAACAGCACGATGCCGGCGACGGCCTCGATCGCGGTGAGCACGGCTGCTCCGGCGCCGAGGTACCCGGCACCGAGCGACGCGCCCGGCTTCGCCGCCTGGCGCAGCGAACGGGCGCCGGTGGAGGTCGACGGCAGGCCGCGTGCCTGCCGACGTTCGCTGCCCCGATACCGCTCCCGTGCCTCCCGGCGGGTCCGCGGAGCGGACTGCACGGTCTCACCGGGCAGTCCGCGACTGATGGTGTCCTCGGGGACGCGGCTCACAGCGTCGGCCCCGTCCGCCGGAACGCAGGACCTGCGGGACGGTGCTGGCTCATCGCGGGGCCTCCAGGACGACGGTCGTGCCGGAGCCCGGCGCGGAGAACAGCTTCGCGTCGCCACCGACCTCGCGGAGGCGGTTCACGACGCTCTCCTTGAAGCCGAGCCGCTCGGCGCTGACGTGGGTGAGGTCGAAGCCGACGCCCGAGTCCGTGACCATCGCGCGGACCATCTCGTTGTCGTGCACGATCGTCACGTGCGCCTCGCCGACGCCGGCGTGCCGACGGACGTTCTCGAGGCACTCGCCGAGCGCCAGGAGGAAGGCGTCGAGGACGTTGGACGGCAGCAGCACCTGACCGGTGCCGTGCCAGCTGACCTCGAGCCCCATGCGGCCGAAGCGCTGCTTGACCGACTCGAGGGTCTGGCCGAGCGGGGACTCCTCCTCGCGGGTGAGCGAGTAGTCACCGGACTGCTGCGGCTGCGGGGTCGCACCGAGACGGAGGTGTCGGAGCAGCCGCGCGTCCTCGGCGGCCTGTTCGCGCATAGCCTGCTCCGAGACGCCGACGCCGGAGTGGGCGAGGAGCGTCAGGGTCGCGAGCACGGTGTCGTGCAGGAGCCGCGCGCCCTGCCGACGCTGGGCCTCGGTCTCGCTCGCTTGGCGCTCCGCTCGGTGGGCGGTGCCGATGCTGTAGATGCGGCGGGCGACGCGCGGGATGCTCCGGGAGATCCAGACGGTCACGACCGCGATGAGCACCCAGCCGAGGAGTGCCCCGGCGGTCGCGACGGACAGGAACGATCCCGTCGCCCAGGTCATGCCCACGGCGGTGGCGGCGCCGGCGGCGAGGGTCAGGCCGAGTCCGACGGGGTGTCCGCGCTGGGCCATGAGCGGTGCGGAGACGCCTCCGGCAGCGAGCGGCATGACGGCGCTCGCGATCACCGGGCGCGTGGCGTCGTCCGCTCCGACGAGCAGGATCGCGAGCGCACCGAGACCGCCGGCGAGGATGACGGCGGTCCACCACACCGAGCCGCTCGACCCGAACACGACGAAGCCGGCGATCATCGCCGCGATGCACGCGACGGCTCCGAGGAGGAGCCCGACGGGGACCGCGAACGAGACGAGCACGGCGACGAGGCTGATGAGGGTGCAGACGATGCCGACGACACGGGTGATCGACCGGAGCAGCCGGTCGCGTTCCTGTGCGATCAGTTCCATCGAAGTCCTGTGCGGTGGTCGTGGTGCGAAGTCGAGACTCGGTCAGCCGAGCACCACGCCATCATTCCACGCACGGCACCCGTTGGGGGGTGTTCGGCGCGCGGGGCCGTACCGGATGGGAACCGAATTGTGATCGCAGGTGCGATGCAATACGCCCGACGCGGCCCGGGTCCGCGCCCCCGCAGCCCGCGTCCGCGCCCCAGCAGTCCGCGTCCGCATCCGCGCGGGCCCCGTCCGCGGTCCTGCGGCCCACCGCCGCCCACGCGGCCCGCGCCCACCACGCCCGTCAGCTGAACAGCCGCCGGAGGTGCGCCCCGACGGCCTCCTGCTCTATGAGGAACCCGTCGTGCCCGAACTCGCTCGTCACCACCGTGGCGCGGTCGCCGTCGAGGGTGTCCGGGATGCCCGCGGCGATCCGGTGCTGGTCCTCGACGGGGAACAACCGGTCGCTCGACACCCCGATGACGAGCGTGCGCGCGGTCACCCGTCCGAGCGCGGCGGCCACGCCTCCGCGGCCGGCCCCGACGTCGTGCGAGTCCATCGCGTGCGTCAGCGTCACGTACGAGCCCGCGTCGAACCGCCGGGTGAACTTGTTGCCGTGGAAGTCGAGGTAGCTCTCCACCGAGAACCGGCCGTCGTCTCCGAGCGGCGACACGTCGCTCTGCCACGACCGGTCGAAGCGACCGTTGAGCTCGTCGGGCGCCCGGTAGGTCATGAGCGCCATGCGGCGGGCGAGTGCGAGCCCCCGGTGCGGTCCCTCGCCCGGGGCGGCGTCGTGGTAGTCGCCGTCCGCGAACCCGGGGTCCATCTGGATGGCGGCACGCTGCAGCGAGTTCGCGGCGATCTGGTCGGCGGTGGTCTGCGCCGTCGATGCGAGGACGGCGAGCCGCGCGACGCGGTCGGGGTGGGTGATCGCGAACTCGAGGGCGTGCATGCCGCCCATCGACCCACCGACGACGCCGGCGAACCGCTCGATCCCGAGTCGGTCGGCGAGCTGGACCTGCACGGCGACCTGGTCGCGCACCGTGACGAACGGGAAGCGTGCGCCCCACTCGACCCCGTCCGGTGCGACCGACGAGGGGCCGGTCGTCCCCTGGCAGCTGCCGAGCATGTTCGGGACGACGACGAACCAGCGGTCGGTGTCGATGGCGCGGCCCGGTCCGACGACGTCGCCCCACCAGCCGGCGGTGCGGTGCCCCGGGCCGGCCTCGCCCGTGACGTGCGAGTCGCCGGTGAGCGCGTGGAACACCAGCACGGCGTTGTCGCGCTCCGGGGACAGCGTGCCCCAGGTCTCGTAGGCGACCCGGACGTTCGGCAGGTGCCCGCCACGGACCCACTGCTCGCCGAGGCTCGCGAAGTGTCGGCTGCCGGGGTGGTCGCCGGGCCGCCATGCGCCCGTGACCGGCGGCTTGCCGAGGGTGCCGAGTTCGGTCCCGGGCACGAGGGAGGACGGCACGGAGTCCTCGGGGGTCGTCTGCCAGTCCATCGTCCGACCAGTCTGCCGGGAGGCACGGGTCACCGCCGCCGTGTTACGTCACCCCGGGCGTGTGGCCGGCCCGGTGGCTCGTGGTCGCGGAGTGCGTGCGCCACGCGGTCGTGTCGCGCGCGCGCCGCGTGGTCGCGTTGTGCGTGCGACGAAGCACGCGTCGATCGACCGGTGTTTCGTCGCGGTCACGACGTCACGTTCGATGTGGGTGCAACAAGCGACGTCCCACGTGTCGATCGACACGTGGGACGTCGGGACGCGCGCGTTTCGTGGAAGAGGGGCAGCGGGCGAGCCGGTGTGCACCCGCGTCAGGCGCGGAGGCGCTCCGACTCGGCACGGGCCGCGGCGAGCCCGGCCTCGAGGTCGGCCCGCAGGTCCTCGACGTTCTCGATCCCGACCGACAGGCGGACGAGCCCCGGCGTTACCCCGGTCGTCAGCTGCTGCTCAGGGGTGAGCTGCGAGTGCGTGGTCGACGCCGGGTGGATCACGAGCGAGCGCACGTCGCCGATGTTCGCGAGGTGCGAGAACAGCCGCAGGTTGTCCACGAACGCCTTGCCCGCGTCCACGCCGCCCTTGAGCTCGAACGACAGCACCGCACCGACGCCCTTCGGTGCGTACTTGTTCGCAGCGGCGTACCAGGGGGACGTGGGCAGCCCGGCGTACGACACCGAGGCGACGTCGGGGTGGCGGTCGAGCCACTCCGCGATCTCCTGTGCGTTCGACACGTGCCGCTCGATGCGGAGCGACAGCGTCTCGATGCCCTGCAGGAGCGCGAACGCCGTGTCGGGGGAGTTCGACGCGCCGAGGTCACGGAGCAGCTGCACCCGTGCCTTGATGATGTAGGCGAGCGGGTCGCCGACCGCCTGCGAGAACACCGCACCGTGGTACGACGGGTCGGGCGTGCTGAACTCCGGGAACTTCTCGGCGTGGTCCGACCAGACGAACCGGCCACCGTCGACGATCACGCCGCCGATGACGGTGCCGTGTCCGCCGAGGAACTTCGTCGCCGAGTGGACGACGATGTCGGCCCCGTGCTCGAACGGACGGATGAGGTACGGCGTCGCGATCGTGTTGTCGACGATCAGCGGGACACCGGCCTCGTGCGCGATGTCCGACACGGTGGCGATGTCGAGGACGTTGATCTTCGGGTTGCCGACCGTCTCCGCGAAGAACAGCTTCGTGTTCGGTCGGACGGCGCGACGCCACTCCTCGGGGTCGTCCTGGTCCTCCACGAAGGTGGTCTCGATGCCGAGCTTCGCGAGCGTGTACTTGAACAGGTTGTACGTGCCGCCGTAGATCGACGACGAGGACACGATGTGGTCGCCCGCACCCGCGATGTTGAGCACCGCGTACGTCTCCGCGGCCTGCCCGGAGGACACCAGCAGCGCCCCTGTGCCGCCCTCGAGCGCGGCGATGCGCTGCTCGACGACGTCGTTCGTCGGGTTCATGATCCGGGAGTAGATGTTGCCCGGCTGCGCGAGCGCGAACAGGTCGCGGGCGTGGTCCGAGTTCTCGAAGACGTACGAGGTCGTCTTGTAGATCGGCGTGGCACGCGCACCGGTCGTCGGGTCCGGCTGGGCGCCGGCGTGGACCTGGGTCGTCTCGAACCGCCAGGCGGCGGCGTCGTTCGTGCTCATCGGTGCTCCTGTCGGGTGCGGTTCTCGGGATGGGCGGCGCACCGGCCGGGAGGCCCGGGGCAGCGCTGCGTCGCTCGTCACGGTACGCAGGTGGTCGGGTCCGCACCAGCGTGCCCGCCACGCGACGTAACGGACGTCGCGGGGGCGACCCGTGCCTCCCGGTCGGCGCAGCACACCGCCCGCAGCGCGCCTACCGCACCTCGTCCTTCCGGAACAGCCAACCGACCCTCGGCTCGAGGAGCCAGCGCATCGCGCTGCGCACGAACGGCTGCGCCAGGAAGAGGCTCACCGCGCAGGCGACCACGACCATGAGGAGCACGTACGGCCAGGCCGAGTGCTCACCGGCGAGGACGCCGGACTCACGGATCGGGTAGAGGACGAACGTGTGCAGCAGGTAGACGTACATCGTCGCCGCACCGAACCGGGTGATCCAGACCGTCCGTCGGGGCACCAGCAGGAGGAACGACGCCGTGAGCACCGCGGCGAGCAGCATCAGGCCGAAGCGGACCGCTCCCGCCCACCACGCGTCCTCGCCGAGCCCCGAGTACGAGTCGTCGTAGAAGAACCAGTGGTGGAGGTCGAACTCCTTGAACTGGGGGATCCAGATCGCACACGACACCGCCCACGCCGCGAACACCGCGGCCGCGATCACCCGCACGCGCACCACGGTCCGCCGGGGGGCGTCGTACCAGCGGTCGAAGAGCCCCCACTGCTTGACCTGCCAGCCGACGAGGAAGAACGGCAGCAGGCTGATCGCGCGGCTCAGCGAGAGCGTCGAGTCGACGTTGTCGAAGTAGCCCACGCCGATGCTGAACACCACGGCCCAGAACAGCGGCCACCGCAGCTGCGCGAGGTACGGCAGGATCAGCCGGAAGATCCCGAGGGCGAGCAGGAACCAGAGCGTCCAGGTCGGCTGCGTCGGGTTGAACTGCTTGCCGCCCTCGACGATCGCCTGCACGACGGTCCAGATCGTCTGCATGATGATGTACGGCACCACGATGTCCGTGATCGTCCGCTTCATCCGGTCCGCGGTCGGGGTCGCGGCCGACGAGAAGTAGCCACTGATCACGCCGAACGCCGGCATGTGGAAGGCGTAGATGAACGTGTAGAGGGCGAGCGCGTGCTCACTGTCGCTCGTCTGGCGCTGGATCGCGTGCCCGATGACGACGAGCGTGACCGCGAGGAACCGCGCGGTGTCCCACATCGGGATGCGCAGCTTCGCCCGCCCCGGCTCGAGCCCGGCGGGGGCCACCGGAGCCGCTTCTCTCGTCATGGCCCGCCACGCTACCGGCTGGCGCGACGTCGTGGTCGGTACGCTCGTGACCCACACCCGTGTCCACACCCAGGCGTTCGGAGGAACACCCATGGCACCTCGTCGCGCAGTCGTCACCGGAGCCAGCTCGGGCATCGGCGCCGCGACCGTCCGACTCCTGCGCTCCCGAGGCTGGGACGTGCTCGCCGTCGCCCGTCGCGAGGCCAAGCTGCAGGCGCTCGCCGAGGAGACCGGTGCGACGTACCTCGTGGTGGACGTCACCGACCCGTCGGCCGTCGCGGCGCTCGCGAGCCGGGTGGCGGAGCTCGGCGGCGTGGACGTGCTCGTCAACAACGCCGGCGGTGCCCTCGGGTCGGCGTCGGTCGAGGAGTCCGACGTCGAGGACTGGCGCGCCATGTTCGAGGTGAACGTCATCGGCACGAAGCAGGTCACGGCCGCGCTGCTCCCGGCGCTGCGCGGGACCGCGCGGAGCAACGGGCACGCCGACATCGTCACGGTGACCTCGACGGCCGGGCACGTGGCGTACGAGAACGGCGGCGGGTACAACGCCGCGAAGTTCGCCGAGCACGCCCTCGTCGGGGCCCTCCGGCTGGAGCTGAACGGCGAGCCGATCCGGGTCGTGGAGATCGCTCCGGGCCTGGTGAAGACGGACGAGTTCGCGCTCACCCGGTTCCGCGGCGACGAGGCCAAGGCCGCAGCGGTCTACGACGACGTGCCGGAGCCGCTCGTGGCCGAGGACGTCGCAGAGGCGATCGCGCACGCGGTCGAGCTGCCCGCGCACGTGAACCTCGACCTCGTGACCGTCCGACCGGTGGCGCAGTCGGCGCAGCACAAGCTGGCGCGGGGGCGGTTGACGCCGCGCGACTGACCCACGCGACCGCGCGGCCCTCGTGGGCGTGGGCGCGCGCGTGCGCACGCGCCCGGGCGCGGGATGCGGGTCGCGGGCGCGGGGTCCCTGCCGGTACCGTGGTCGGATGCCGATCAGCAGCGAATCCGAGCCGGTGGCCCAGGCTCCGTCGACCGTGACCGTCACGAGCGGGCCCGAGGTGCTCGGCTGGCTGGAGTTCGGCGACGCCGCGCGCCTGCTCGCCAAGGACGTCCTGTCGTCCGGGTTCGAGCCCGAGGTCGTCGTCGCGGTCGCCCGCGGCGGGCTGATCATCGCCGGAGCCGTGGCGTACGCGCTCGGCACCAAGGAGTGCGGCTCGATCAACGTCGAGTTCTACACCGACGTGGAACAGCGACTCGAGGAGCCGGTCATCCTCGCCCCCGCGCTCGACGCCCCGGCCCTCGCCGGCAAGAAGGTGCTCGTCGTGGACGACGTCTCCGACTCCGGCCGCACGCTGCGCCTCGTGGTCGACATCATCGCGAACGCCGGTGCCGAGGTCCGCAGCGCCTGCCTGTACTCGAAGCCCGGCACCGTCCTCGAGCCCGACCACGTCTGGCGTCGGGTCGACGGCTGGATCACGTTCCCGTGGAGCGCCCTCGCCCCGGTGACGGCCGAGTCGTGAGCATCCACCTCGTCGGCGGGGGCCTCCTCGCCACAGCGGACGTCGCCGCCCCGTTCACCGCCGAGGCCACCGCACGCGCGGCCGCCGTCGGCCGGACCGTCCCGCGCATCGCGGTCCTCTCCGTCGCACGCGCCGACGGGACCTCGCCGTCGAGCACCGCGGACATCGCCGAGACCCTCGGCGGCGCGCGGCAGGCCGAGACGATCGTGACCGAGGTCGCGGCGGGTGCGGCCTTCGACACGACCGTGCTGAGCGACGTGGACGCCCTCGTCGTCGCCGGTGGCGTCACACCCGACTACCTCACCGCGGTCGCGCCGATCGTCGACCAGCTCCGTCTGCTCGTCAGCGACGGGCTGCCGTACCTCGGCTACTCGGCGGGAGCGATGATCGCGGCCGACCGCGCCCTCGTGGGCGGCTGGCGCATCGGCGGGGTCGAGATCTGCCCGGAGGAGGCCTCCGAGGGACTCGACGAGGTCGAGCTCCGTGAGGGCCTCGGGCTGATCGACCTCACCGTGGACGTGCACGCCGTGCAGGCGGGGACGCTCGCGCGGCTCATCGCCGCCGCCGAGGCCGAGTTCGTCACGGCGGGCCTCGCGATCGACGAGGACACCACGCTCGTGGTCGGCGAGGGTGCGCTCGAAGTCCGGGGGACCGGCAGTGTCTGGCGGGTGATCGCGGGCGACGAGTCCGTGTCCGTCGCCACCATGGGCGCGTAGCGGGCGTGGAGCCGCGGCCGCTCGCCGAGCTCGTCGACCCCGGGTGGGCGGCCGCGCTCGCCCCCGTCGAGGACGACGTCCACCGGATGGGCGCCTGGCTCCGGGCCGAGGTCGCGGCCGGGCGGCCGTACCTCCCGGCCGGCGCCGACGTGCTGCGCGCGTTCCGCGATCCCTTCGACGACGTCCGGGTGCTCGTGCTCGGGCAGGACCCGTACCCGACCCCCGGCCACCCGATCGGCCTGTCGTTCGCCGTCGACCCCGAGGTCCGGCCGGTGCCGCGCAGCCTCGCGAACATCTACGCCGAACTCCGCGACGACCTCGGCGTGGAGCCCCCGGCGCACGGGGACCTCAGGGCGTGGTCGTCGCGCGGCGTGCTGCTGCTCAACCGGGTGCTCACGGTCCGCGCGGGCGACGCCGGGAGCCACCGGGGGAAGGGCTGGGAGGCCGTCACGGACCAGGCCGTCCGTGCACTCGTCGCCCGGGGAGCGCCCCTCGTCGCCGTCCTCTGGGGAGCGCAGGCGGCGACGGTGCGACCGCTGCTCGGGGACACGCCGGTCGTCGCGTCGGCGCACCCCTCGCCCCTGAGTGCCCGCCGCGGGTTCTTCGGCAGCCGACCGTTCTCGCAGGTGAACGAGCTGCTCGTGGCACAGGGCGCGGAGCCGGTGGACTGGTCACTGCCCGTCTGACGCGTCCGGCCGGCTGTCGGCGGCTGCCGGCTGCCGGCTGCCGTCTGGCCGAGTCTCGGGCTGAGCGACGTGTCCCGCGGCAGGACGCGCGAGAACGGTCGCTGACCACGAGTCTCGGGGCCCGCGGCTCCGCCGCCCCGTAGGCTCGACCCGTGCTCGAGGAGGAATACCAGCGACGGCGGGTCCTGCCGCGACACCTGCGCGCCCCCGTCCCGCAGGAGTCCGCGTTCACGTACACGATCCGCGCCGCCGAGCCGCGCGACCTCCCCGACGTGCGGGAGATCCACACGCACTACGTCCGGAACTCCTCGGTCACCTTCGACCCGTCGGCGTTCACGTTCGCGCGCTGGAAGCAGCGGTACGACGAGATCCGCCGGCGGGGGCTGCCGTTCCTGGTCGCGGAGAACCCCTCGGGCCAGGTGCTCGGATACGCGCTCGTGGACCCGTGGAACCCTCGCGACCGTTCGAACCACGTCGTCGAGGACTCGATCTACCTCGGTGCGGCGGCGGGCGGCAAGGGACTCGGGCGGGCGCTCATGGAGGCACTGATCGAGGAGTGCCGCGCCGCCGGTGTCCGCGAGGTCGTCGCCGTCATCGCCGACCGTCAGGCCGAGGCGTCGATCCGTCTGCACGAGCGACTCGGCTTCGAGGAGGTCGGGCGCATGGGCAAGGTCGGCTACAAGTACGACCGATGGCTCGGCACGGTGACGATGCGGCTCCGTCTGCGCGGTCCGCGCCTCTTCGCCCGGGGTCGCGCCGGGCGCTGAGTCGGCGCTCGTCCCGCTGGTCGCAGAACGCGTCGTCCGGCGCCGCCGTCAGCGACGGGTCGTGCGACCAGCGCGGTGCGCGGACGGCGTGTCGTGCGACCAGCGCGGCGCGTGCGCCCGTGACGTGGCACCACCGGACGGGGGGCTCGTGGCGGACCGGCACCGTGCCTCCCGTCCGGACCGGGGTCGCCACGCGAGATCGGTACCCGGCCTGGTCGCAGGAGGTGTCGGCCCGCGCCGCCGTCCGCGGCGTGTCGAACGACCAGCGCGGCGCGCGGACGGCATGTCGTGCGACCAGCGCGACCCGGCGACTGCCGCACGCGCCCAGCGCCCGCGCACTCAGCGCGTCGGCGCCTCCGCGAAGAACTCGTCCCGCGTCACCCGCACCAGCGCCGTCGTCGCGTCCGAGGCCCGGACGGCGTCACCGTCCGCGACGGCCCGCGCCACCGCCTCGTGCCGCTCCGCGGCGTCCCGCGTCCACCGGGTGATGGTGTCCCGCGACTCCGAGGTCCGCGTCCGGAGCAGCGCCTCGACGGTGCCGGCGAAGTGGCGGAACACGGCGTTCCCCGAGGCGTCGAGCAGGGCGCGGTGGAAGCGGACGTCGGCCTCGAGGTAGGCGCGGCTGTCCTCCCGGGCGCACGCCGCCAGCATGTCCGCTGCGGCCGCCGACACCGCCCCGACGGCCGCCGTGTCCGGGGCGGCTGCCGCGAGTGCGGCGGCGACCGGTTCGACACCGAGCCGCAGCTCGAGGAGCTCCCGTTGCTGCACGAAGTACGCGGGGGAGGCGCCGCGCCACCGGATGACCGTGGGCGCGAGCAGCTCCCACGACCCGATGCCGAGCACCTGCGTGCCGACCCGCTGCCGGGGCTCCACGAGGCCGAGTGACTGGAGGACGCGCAGCGCCTCGCGGACGACCGATCGCGAGACGGCGAACTCCGCGGCCACGAGCTCGGGCCGGACGACCGTTCCCGGGGTGAGTACCCCGTCGACGATCCGCTGCCCGAGGGTGTCGAGCACCTGGGCGTGCAGTCCGCGGGGCGTCGGCATCGTTCCTCCGTGCAGTACGTGTCACGCGGCGCCGTGACGTCGTGTCCATCGAAGCGGCAGACTGCGCCGGAGGGCGCGTGCCGCGCTGGGGATCATCGTATAGTCTGATTAATCAGATTATTCGGGTCGGCGGCGCACCGCCGGGCCGGCCGGTCCGTGGGAACGCGCAGACCGGCCGGTCCCGCGGAACGCTCGGACCAGCACACGAAGGCGACGGAGTCCCGCGGATGCGACTCCAGGAAGGGGCGCAGATGCCTCACGCGCTCACGGCGGCCACCGCCCACACGACCGTCCTCGCAGCAGAGGGGGGTGCAGCGCCGACCGTCGGCCCGTCCGGGCCGGTCGCGCAGCTGATCATCGCCGCGCTGATCGGCATCGTCGTCATCATCGCGCTCATCACGTGGCTCAAGGTCCACCCGTTCATCGCCCTGACGATCGGCGCGCTCGGCGTCGGCATCGGTGCAGGGCTCGCCCCGGACAAGGCGGTCACGAGCTTCGGCAACGGGTTCGGTGCGACGATGACGAGCGTCGGCATCCTCGTCGGCCTCGGCTCGATGTTCGGCAAGCTCCTCGTCGACTCCGGTGCGGCCGACCGTGTGGTGGACACCCTCGTCCGGCGGTCGTCGAAGGCCGCACTGCCCTGGACCATGGCACTCATCGGCGCGCTGATCGGTCTGCCGATGTTCTTCGAGGTCGGTCTGGTCCTCCTCATCCCGATCATCGTGCTCGTGGCGAAGCGCAGTGACGTGCCGATCATGAAGATCGCGGTGCCCGCACTCGTCGGCCTGTCGACGATGCACGCCTTCGTGCCGCCGCACCCCGGTCCGCTCGTCGCGATCTCCACGGTGGGCGCGAACCTCGGCACGACCCTCGCCTTCGGCATCGTCCTGGCGATCCCGGTCATCGTGCTCGCCGGTCCGGTCTTCGCGCGCTTCGCCGCGCGCTGGGTCGACATCCCGGCCCCGGACATGTTCGGGTCGCGCGGATCGGCCGGCGGTCACGACGACCCCGCCTCGGCCGGACGGGAGGCACGGCGCGGCCCCGCCACGCAGGACACGGCCTCCCTGCCGAACGGCAAGAGCGACTTCACCCGCGTGATCAGCGAGCCGCGCAGCCCGTCGTTCACCACCGCGCTCGTCGGCATCCTCCTGCCGGTGGTCCTCATGCTCGCCCAGGCGATCCGCGAGGCCGTCGCGCCCGACGCCGCCGGATCGTGGGTGAGCGTGCTCGACTTCCTCGGGACGCCGATGATCGCGATCGGGATCGCGGCCGTCTTCGCGATGGTGTTCTTCGCGATCGGCGGCGGGATGGACCGCTCGGCCGTCGCGAAGTCGCTCGAGAGCGCGCTGCCGCCGGTGGCCGGGGTGCTGCTCATCGTGGGAGCCGGCGGTGGGTTCAAGCAGGTGCTCATCGACACCGGGATCGGCGGGGTCATCGCCGACGCCGTGAAGGACTCCGGCATCTCCGTGCTGCTCGTCGCCTGGGTGGTGTCGGCGCTCGTCCGGGTCGCGACGGGTTCGGCGACGGTCGCCACCGTGACGGCCGCGGGCATCATGGCGCCGATCGCGAGCGACCTGTCCCAGCCGATGACCTCGCTGCTCGTGCTCGCGATCGGTGCCGGGTCGGTGTTCCTGTCACACGTGAACGACGCCGGCTTCTGGCTGGTGAAGGGCTACCTCGGCACCACGGTGGGGCAGACGTTCAAGACGTGGACGGTGCTGGAGTGCCTCATCTCGGTCTTCGGGCTCGGGGGCGTCCTGCTGGCCGGGGTGTTCCTGTGACCTCGGGCGCGGGCGCGGGCGCGGGCGCCGGTCGGTCCGAGGTGCTGGACGCTCGCGTGCTCGTCGTCATGGGGGTGTCCGGCACCGGGAAGTCCACGGTCGCCGCGACCGTCGCCGAGCGCCTCGGATGGGACTTCGCGGAGGGTGACGCGATGCACCCGCGGTCGAACGTCGACAAGATGCAGGCCGGGACGCCGCTCACCGACGAGGACCGGTGGCCGTGGCTCGACGTCGTGGCGGGGTGGATCCGGGACCACCTCGACGCCGGTACCCCTGGTGTCGTGACGTGCTCGGCGCTGAAGCGGTCGTACCGCGACGTGCTCCGCGCACCGGGGGTCGTCTTCGTCCACGTCGCGGGGGACGGTGCGCTCATCGCGGACCGGATGGCGGCGCGCTCGGGGCACTTCATGCCGACCTCGCTCCTCGCCTCGCAGCTCGCGACGCTGGAGGTGCCGGGGGCGGACGAGGCGCACGTCACCGTCGCCGCGGACCGCACGCCGGAGGAGGAGGCCGACGAGGTGGTCGAGCGCCTCGGGCTCGGGGTGCACTGAAGCACTGTGCACCACTGCGCGGACGCGCCCCCTCCGGATCAGGGAGGGGGCGCGTCCGCGTCCGGGTGCCCGGCTTGCTCAGGCCTTCGACACCATGATCCAGCTCACCTGGATGCCGTACTTCGTCGCCGGGCTGATGCGGAGGTCGACGACGCCGTCCTTCCCGACCTTCGCGGTCGACGTCAGCGTGCGGAACGAGCCGTCGATCGGCTGCTCCGTCGCGACGGTCGTCCCGTTGACGCTGACGGCCGCCGCACGACCGGGAGCGCTCTTCGTCCACGGGTCCCAGAAGCCGACGTCCACGCGGTAGCGGCCCTTCCCGAGTCCGCCGAGCGCGTACTCGAGGTCGGTGGCGTCCGCCTGCCAGCGCACGGTCGACGTGATCGTCCCGCCGCTCGTGCCCGAGACGCCGCCGGTGGTGCCGAAGTACCCCCAGTGGTCCCCGGTCCGCGGGTCGGCGCCGAACCGCTGGTCGGCGACGCTGTTCAGCAACCGGTCGCCACGGCGTTGCAGGAACGCGAGGTCGGCAGCGTGGTCCGCGGTGCCCTGACCGTCCGGGGTGCTCGGACCACCGGCGTCGACGAAGTAGGCGAGGTGCTTCGGCAGCACCGTCACCGGGCGGGTGAACGTCCGACCGTCGTCGAGTGTCCCGGTGACGGTCTGCTCGCCGGCGGTCCGCAGTGCCGTCGCCGCCCAGGTGACGCGGTGGGTCTCCTGTCCACGTGTCCGGGTCGTGCCGCCCTCGCGGACGCTGACGCGCTTCGGCAGCGCGCCGGTGTCGCCGAGCGTGACCTGCCCGGGCACCGTGGTGGTCACCGTCCACGGAGCGTACGGGTGCAGGTCCGCGAGCGACCACTCGCCGGCGTCGCACGAGAACGACATCGACCCGCCCTCACCGAACGTCACGGGCAGCCACACGCTCGGGGCGGTGCGGAGGTCCTCGGCGTTGTTCCACCGGTCGCCGAGGTACACCACGCGACCGTCGCCGAGGTTCAGCAAGGACGTGCTCTGCGAGTCGCACGTCGTGTCCGCACCCGTGCCCGTCGCGGGGTTGCCGTGCGCGGTCCACGTGCCGAGGATGTCCGTCGCGGTGGCGTACGCCGCTGCGTTCGGTGCCCACCCCGTCGCTCCCGAGGTCACGAGGTAGTAGGTCCCACCCACCTTCGTGATGGCCGGAGCCTCGCGCTGCCCGCCGATCCACGGCTGCGGCCGGCGGAAGTCGACGCCCTCCACCGCCTTCGTCGGGTCGGCGGACAGGTCCGTGTAGTCCGCGTCGAGCTTCGAGATGTAGAGCGTGAGGTTCTCCTCACTCGCGTACACGATGTACGCCGTACCGTCGTCGTCGACGAACAGGTTCATGTCACGGGCCATGCCGGGGGAGTCCGGCTGGTGGTTCGTCGGGTCGTCGGCCGGCACACGGTCGAGGCGGTACGAGTCGATGTACCGGAACGGCCCCGTGGGCGAGTCGGACACGGCCACACCGGCCTGCGCCTTCGCGTACTGCGCGTCGGACGAGTCGGTCGGCCCGTCGGCGTGCACCCACATGACCCACTGGCCGGTCTTCGCGTTGTGGATGACCTTCGGCCGCTCGAGGATCGCACCGGGGCGGGTGGTGCTCGGAGCGGTGACGCCGAGGTCGCGGTACACGGCGTCACGCTGCGTCTGGTCGTAGCCGCCGTAGAGCGCCGCGAAGTACGGGTCGTCGAAGTCCGCGCGGCTCGTCATCGTGCGGAGCGCGAGACCGTCGTCCTTCCAGTGGTACAGGTCTCGCGACTCGTAGACGTGGACGCCCCGGGTGTCGCTGTACCCGTTGGTCCGGTCCTCGCCGTACCAGTAGTAGATCGTCTTCCCGTCACCGTCCGTCGCCGTCACGACCTGGCCGCCGTGGCCCTGGATCGGTTGCCCCTGGTCGTCGAGCCACGGCTCGCCCGGTCGGAACGAGGAGTCGGTCGTCCCGGCGCTCGCCGCGACGGCCGGTGCGGCGGTCAGCCCGGTGACGGCGAGTGCTGTGGCGACGGCCACGGCGACGATGCCGCGCCACCGTCTGGTCGTGCCCGGTGTGCCGGGTCTGGTCGTGCCCGGTGTGCTGGGCCTGGTCGTGCCCGGCACACCGGGCCTGGTCGTGCGAATCTCCATCGATCCGCCCCCTCCTGGGTCGTGGTTGCCCCCGATGGCAACGTCAACATCCTGTGGACGGCGATCGTTCCGTGCAAGCACTCGCATCGTGTTGCCATCTGTTGCCACCACCTCGTCCGCTCGCCGCACCCGGACTGCGCGGAGCAGTCCGGGTCTCGCCCTTCCCTCCTGCGCTGTGGGGGAGTAGACCTCTGGCCATGCCACACTTCGTCATCCTGATCCACGGAGGCCCGGGCGACCCGGCGCCGGACGACCTCGCCGCCCACGACGCCCACGCGCAGGACCTCATCGGCTCCGGAGCGCTCGTCGCCGCGTTCGCGTTCGGCCCGACCGACGAGGTGGTCCGGATCGACGCGGACGGGCCGGCGCCGGGAGCCGCGGGAGCGTCCGCGCTCGACGGGTCGGCGTGGTCGAGGCCGATGACCTCGACGCCGCGGTCGCGATCGCCCGTGCGAACCCGGCGGCGGTCCAGGGCGGCTTCGTCGAGGTGCGCCCGGTCCTCGGCTCGTGGGTGCGCGGTGGTGGGTCGGACGGTTCGGCACACGGGGTGCCGTCGGCGTCCTGAGCCGTGGGATCAGCGCTCGGACACGCGCCCGTCCTCGACGTGCCAGTGGCGGTCGAGCCGGACCGTGTCGAGCATCCGCCGGTCGTGCGTGACGAGCAGGAGCGTGCCGTCGTAGGACTCGAGCGCCTGCTCGAGCTGCTCGATGGCGGCGAGGTCGAGGTGGTTCGTCGGTTCGTCGAGGACGAGGACGTTCACACCCCTGGCCTGCAGCAGCGCGAGGCCTGCCCGGGTGCGTTCGCCCGGTGACAGGTCGGCTGCCGCCCGTCCGACGTGGTCCGCCTTGAGGCCGAACTTCGCGAGCAGGGTCCGGACGTCGGCGGTGGCGTACTCCGGCACGAGTGCCTCGAACGCGGCGGCCAGGGGCTCGGGCCCGGAGAACGCCGCTCGCGCCTGGTCCACCTCGCCGATCGCCACGCTCGACCCGAGCGACGCCGATCCCGTCGTGGGCGCCTGCCGACCGAGCAGGGCGCGCAGGAGCGTCGACTTGCCGGCACCGTTCGGGCCGGTGATGCCGATGCGGTCCCCACCGTCCACCTGGAGCGACACCGGGCCGAGGGTGAAGTCCCCCTGCGTGAAGGTGGCGTCGGCGAGCGTGGCGACGACCGCCGACGACCGCGGTGCCTGCCCGATGGTGAACTCGAGGCGCCACTCCTTGCGCGGCTCCTCGACCTCGTCGAGGCGGGCGATGCGCGACTCCATCTGGCGGACCTTCTGCGCCTGCTTCTCGCTCGATTCGCTCGCCGCGCGCCGTCGGATCTTGTCGTTGTCCGGGTTCTTGCGCATGGCGTTGCGGACACCCTGGCTCGACCATTCGCGCTGGGTGCGGGCACGGGAGACCAGGTCGGCCTTGGTCGCCGCGTACTCCTCGTAGGCGTCGCGCTTGTGCTGGCGTGCGATCTCGCGCTCCTCGAGGTAGGCGTCGTAGCCACCACCGAACAGCCGGTTCGACGACTGCGCCAGGTCGAGTTCGAGCACCGCGGTGACCGAGCGGGCGAGGAACTCGCGGTCGTGGCTCACGAGCACGGCTCCGCCCCGCAGCCCCTGCACGAACTGCTCCAACCGCGCGAGGCCGTCCAGGTCGAGGTCGTTCGTGGGCTCGTCGAGGAGCACGACGTCGAAGCGGGACAGCAACAGCGCGGCGAGACCCACCCGTGCCGCCTGGCCACCGGACAGC
This sequence comes from Curtobacterium sp. 458, assembly GCF_030406605.1. Lineage (NCBI taxonomy): Bacteria > Bacillati > Actinomycetota > Actinomycetes > Micrococcales > Microbacteriaceae > Curtobacterium > Curtobacterium sp. 458. The sequence goes on from NZ_CP129104.1 coordinate 2,560,052, forward strand.
GAGGTCATGAGCGAGTCCGGCCCGACACCGTGCCCGTCCAGGTCGTTCGCCAGCCCGAGCTCGGTGAGCACGACCGGTAGCCGTTCGTCGAGGTCCGCGGCTCCCGACGCCAACCACCGCTCGAGCGCGACCGAGTACGTCTCACCGGCTGCGTCGTCCGCACCGGGGGCACCGAGCGCTTCGGCCGACTGATCCATCGCCACCGTCGCGGCCGTGCTGCCGGTCCGTCGCGCGACGTACCCGGCGACCGTCTCACCCTCGACCCGGTCGTGCTCCTGCGGCAGCCAGCCGACGAACGCGCCCGGCGGCGACGTCGACACCGTGCCAGCGAGCGGCTCGTCGACCCCGGCGAGGAGACGGAGCAGCGTCGACTTGCCGGCGCCGTTCACACCGACGACGCCGATCACGTCGCCGGGTGCGACCGTGAGGTCGACACCCTCGAACAGCGTGCGGGCGGCGTACCCGCCGGCGAGGTCCTTGGCGACGAGGGTGGCGGTCATCCGCCAATCGTCCCATCCCCAGCGCGTCCCGCCTGCCATGATCGAGGCACCACCGTCGACGAGGAGCGCGCGATGACCGAGGACACCACCACCGACACCACCTGCCACATGTCGATCTCGCTCGACGGCTTCGTGGCCGGCCCGGACCAGAGTCTCGACCACCCGCTCGGCGTCCGCGGCGGAGAACTGCACACCTGGCACATGCCGGGTGTCGAGGTGGGCGAAGCCGACCGCACCGCCGCCTCGTGGCTCATGCGGCCGCGCGGAGCGTACGTCATGGGCCGGAACATGTTCGGACCCGTCCGGGGAACCTGGGACGAGCCGTGGGAGGGATGGTGGGGGCCGGAACCGCCCTACCACGCACCCGTCTTCGTCCTCACCCACCACGAGCACGAGCCGATCGAGATGGCGGGCGGCACGACGTTCCACTTCGTCACCGAGGGGTTCGACACCGCGTACGCCCGCGCCGTCGAGGCCGCTGACGGGCGGGGCGTCGACATCGCCGGGGGAGCGTCGACCGTCCGGCAGGCGCTCGCCGCGGACGTGGTCGACGAGTTGACGCTGGACATCGCACCCGTACTGCTGGGGAGCGGGGAGCGCCTCTTCGACGGATCGCAGTCGTTCGGCTTCGAACCGGTCGAGGTGCTGCACTCGCCGTTGACGACGCACGTCCGCTACCGTCGCGCCCGCGGCTGACGGACGCGCCGCGCAGGGGCGGTCAGTCGAGCGTGATGGACCGGTCGAACGTCCGGGTCGTCGGCGGCCCGGCGATCACGGACCCGAGCTCACGCGCTGCTCCCTCCGGCGTCGCACGCCACGCGACGTAGGCGGCGTGGTCGGCTGCCGTCGCCCAGCGTTCGACGACCACCACGTGGTTCGGGTCGGCGTCCTCGACGATCACCTCGAGCGACTCGTTGCCCGCGAAGGCCCGGGTCTGGTCGAGCGTCGTGCGGATCGCGGTCTCGATCTGGTCGGCGGGCAGGTCGTCGCGGAGCTGCACCTCGAGCAGGACGGTCATCGTCACGTCGGACACCTTTCGTCGGGGACGCGCCAGGGGCGCGTCGGGAACGCGGGGGACAACCCGCGAGCGTGCTGTGGTGTTCCGGATCGTTCCACAGGCCGGGGAACTCGGTGGGCCGGGCGCGGGCGCCGCCTAGGCTGGCCCCGTGTTCGAACTGCACCACCTGTCCGCCCAGGAACTCTGGGACTGGATCCGTCGCGGTGAGGTGACCGCGCGCGAGGCGGTCGACCACTACCTCGCTCGGATCGAGCGGTTGGACTCGGACGGACCGGCCGGAGCGGGCCTCGGCGCGTTCGTGACCGTGACGGCCGAGGCCGCGCGCGACCGTGCCGACCACCTCGGCGAACGGGTGCCGACGTCGCGGCCGCTGTGGGGCCTCCCGGCTGCGGACAAGGACCTGTACGACCGGGCGGGCGTCGTCACGCGCAACGGCACGACCAGCCTGCCCGCGCGGTCGGCGAGCGCCGACCACCCGCTCGTCGCCGCGGCGGACGCCGCGGGCAGCGTCAGTCTCGGCAAGACGGCCTCGCCCGAGTTCGGGATGTCGTCGTCCTCCGAGACCCGCTTCGGCACGACCCGCAACCCGTACGACACCGCGCGTGCGCCGGGCGGGAGCTCGAGCGGCGCCGCGGTGGCGGTCGCCGCCGGACTGCTCCCCGCGGCGATCGGCAGCGACGGCGGCGGATCGGTACGGATCCCGGCGGCGGCCACGGGGCTCGTCGGGCTGAAGCCGAGCCGTGGCCGCGTCCCCGCGATGCCGGGCCGGTCGGGTGTCGGCGGGCTCTCGGTCGCCGGGCCGCTCACGCGGTCGGTCGCGGACGCCGGCATGTCGCTGGACGCCCTCGTGCGTCCGACGGGCCTCGACGAACCGGAGCCGTACGCGCTCGTGACGCCCGACGTCGGCGACGGCCCGTTCACCGCGGCGGCCGTCCGTGGAGAGGGGCGCTTCGTGGTCGGCGTCCTCGACGGCTCGCCGTGGGACGACACCGTCGACGTCGTGGTCGACCCGGCTGCCCGGGCCGCGGTGGCGACCGCGATCCGGGTGCTCGGTGAGGTCGGACACGGCATCGAGGACGTCGCGATGCCCCGCACGCCCTACGCCGAGGCGTTCCGCGTGGCGTGGGAGTCGAGTGCCGCCCGACTTCCCCTCGTGCCGGGCATCGACCTGCGCGCTACCACGCCCCTCGTCGGGTGGCTCGTGGACCGGGGGCAGCACCTCACGGGGACGCAGGTGCTCGACGCGATGACGGCGCTCGACGCGTTCTCGGTGTCGCTCATCGGCGCGTTCGACCGCTTCGACGCCGTGCTCACCCCGACGCTGGCGCTGACGCCCCGGCCGCTCGGCTGGTACGGCGACGACCCGGAGGAGGACTTCCGGCGGCAGTGCGCGTACTCGCCGTGGACCTCGATGGCGAACGTGTCCGGGCTGCCCGCGATCACGCTGCCGGTGGATGTGACGGACGACGACCACCCCGACGGCGCCGGGCTCCCGATGGGGGTGCAGCTCATCGGGCGACCGGGTGGGGAACGGGTGCTGCTGGCGATCGGCGCCCAGCTCGAGCGCCGGCTCCGCTGGCAGCGGCGGCACCCGCCCGCCTGGACCGCCTGACCGGCGGTGCCCGCCGGGCGCGCCCGGTCGGAGGCGACGGGACGCGCGCGTCTCGACGAGGCGCGCGTCGATCGACGCGCGGCACGTCGAAAGGCGCGCGTTCCATCGCTCAGACCGGCACGATCCGGACGGGAGGCCCGTTGCGGCGCCCCCACGGGCCTCCCGTCCGGATCGTGGCCGGGTGTGCGCGGGGCGCGGGGCGCGTCGCGTGTCGGAACGCGCGCGGTCCTGCAGAGGACGCGCCCCGCTACGCCTCGCCCTGCTTCTCCATCGCCTCGGTGTACTCGCGACGCATCTTGTCGCCCGCCGCGGCGGTCCAGGTCTTCACACCGGCCTCCACCTTCGCGAGGTTCGTCCGCCCGAGCACGTAGTCGTTGCACAGCAGGTTGAACGCCTGGCTCGCCGACTGCGTGGACGACGCCGACGGGGAGTAGTACCCGTCCACCGGGTTCGGCAGCAACATGTCCTGCGTCGCCACCTGGTACGCATGGGACTGCCGCAGCTGCTCGTCGATCCGGATCGCAGTGTTGAGCACCTGCGGCCCGGCGGCGAGCCGGTAGAGGGCACTGGCGTTGATCATCTGCTCGCCGACCTTCGTCAGCGACGCGTTCGGGCCACTGCCGGTGTAGTGCACGTTCTTCTTCCCGTGCGTGAGCGTGAACGCCTCCTGCGAGCCGAAGGGTGCGGACAGGTAGTCGAGGAGCCGCAGCTGCGCCTTCACCCGGTCGGGTGTGGTCTTCTTCAGCGCGGCGAACGAGAAGCTCGACGTGCCCTGGTAGTTCACACCGGCGCCGCCGTCGGCCCCGAACGGCACGACCCCGCCGGTGACGATCCCCTTCGGCATCGTCTGGTCGAGGAGTGCCGAGATGCCGTCGAGGTGCATGAGCACGGTGCCGTTGTTGATGTACGTCTTGGCCTTCGCGCTCTCGAGGCTCGGCGTGTCCGGGTGGAAGACACCGGCGTTCCAGAGCTTCTTGACGTAGCTCAGCGTCTCCAGCCAGGCGTCGGTCTCGTTCTTGTGCACGAGCTCGCCGCCGCTCGTCCTCGTCCACTGGTTCGGGACGCCGAACGTGGCGCCGATGAAGTCGTACGACCAGTCGACCCCGGCTGCTCCGCCGCCGCCGGCGATGGCGTACCGTCCCGCCTTCGCGTCGGTGACGTCCTTGCACATGTCGAAGAACTCGTCCTTGTCCTTCGGTGCCGGCGCCGAACCGGTGAGCTGCTCGATGAGGTCCGGGCGACAGACCATCACGGAACCGAACGGCGGGCGGTGCTCCGGGACGCCGTAGATCTTGCCGTTGATGCGCGCGCTCCGCCACGACGGCGTGGGGATGTTCGCGAGGTTCGGGTACTCCTTCACGGCGTCGCCGGACAGGTACTCGGAGAGGTCGGTGAACTTCGCGTCGAGGAGCTGCGGGAACCGCGGCGGCATCGCGAACGTCAGGAACTCGACGATCCCGGGGATGTCGTTGCCCGCGGTCATGGTCGCGAACTTCGTGTCGAACGAGTCGCCGGGCACGAACGTCAGGTCGTACTCCGTGTCGGTGACCTCGCCGATGTAGTCGAGGAAGCTGTTGTTCGCGGGCGGCGGTGCCGAGTACGTCACGACGAAGCCCGTGGTGGTGCCGCCGACCGTCAGGTCCCTCGCCACCGAGCGGAAGAGCTCACCCTCCTCCGGGTACGCGTAGTAGACCGGCTGCACCTTGTCGTTGCCGGGCAGGTCCGGCTTCGGTCCCTTCGTGATCGGCACGTACGTCGGCAGGGCCGCCACCCTGTCGGAGATGGTCGCGGCGGTTCCGCCGCCGGAGCAGCCGGCGAGACCGCCGACGCCGCCGAGGGCGACGAGCCCGAAGGCGGCGCCGGAGATCAGGGTGCGCCGGCTGATGCCGGCAGTGGATTCGGACATGGCTTCTCCCTCGAAGCGTGCGGTCGGGTCGGATGGTGCGGAGCACCGGACGGGAGGCGCGGTGCAGGGCCGCCACGTGCCTCCAGGCCGGTGGCGGGCGCGTCAGCCCTTGACGGCGCCGGTCAGCACGCCCTTGGTGAGGTGGCGCTGCACGAGCGGGTAGGCGGCGAGGATCGGGATGATCGCGATCATGACGACCGCCATCTGGACGGACTCGGCGGGCGGCTGCATGCTCGCGTCGGAACCGGCACCGGACACCAGGTTCGAGCCCTGCAGCACGTACGTCCGCAGCACGAGCTGGAGCGTCCACTTCGTCGAGTCCGACAGGTACAGCAGGGCGTTGAAGAACGCGTTCCAGTACCCCACCGCGTAGAAGAGGCCGACGACGGCGATCACCGCGCGGGACAGCGGCAGCACGATCTGCCACAGGATCCGGAACTCGCCGGCGCCGTCGATCTTGGCGCTGTCGATCAGCTCCTGCGGGATGCTCATCATGAACCCGCGGACGACGACCATGTTGAACACGCTGAACGCACTCGGCAGGATCAGCGCCCAGTAGTTGTCGAGCAACCCGAGCTGCTTCACCATCAGGTAGAGCGGGATCATCCCCGGGGCGAACAGGAACGTGATGAGCACGAACGTCAGGATCGGCCGCTGGAACAGCGAACCCGTCCGACTCAGCGCGTAGGCCGCGAGCACGGTCGAGGCCAGGCTCAGCGCCGTGCCGACGATCGTCACGAGGAGCGTGACGACGACGGAGCGGGTCACGACGCCGCCGGACAGGATCTGCACGTAGGCGGACAGGTCGAACGACTTCGGCCATACCACGTAGCCGCCCGCAGCGGTGATGTCGTCCTGGCTCGAGACGCTCGTCGAGAAGACGATGAGGAACGGGAACAGGATGACGGCCAGGATCAGCACGATGCCGACCGCCTTCAGCGCGAGGACCACCGGGGTCGGTTTGCCGGCCCAGACCGGGCGCACGATGGTGCTCATGATCGTGAATACACTCCCTGCTCGCCGAGCATGTGGGCGGCCTTGTTCGCCGCCATGATGAGGACGAAGCCGACGAGGCCCTTCACCAGGCCGACGGCGATGCCGGTGGACCAGTTCCCGTCGATGACCCCGTGGTAGTAGACGTACGTGTCGAGCACTTCGGCCGCATCGGCCCCCACGGCGTTCCGCTGCAGGATGATCTGCTCGAACCCCACGGACAGCGCCTCACCGAGCCGCAGGATGAGCAGCAGGACGATGATGGGCCGGATCCCGGGCAGCGTCACGTGCCAGAAGCGGCTCCACGCCCCGGCACCGTCGATCGCCGCGGCCTCGTACAGGTTGTCGTCGATCGCGGCCAGCGCGGCGAGGAAGATGATCGTCCCCCACCCGGCGTCCTTCCAGATCACCTGGCTCGTCAGCAGCAGCTTGAACGTCGCCGGGTCGCTCATGATCCCGACCGTGCCGACGTCCAGCTGCCGCAACGCGTGGTTCAGCACGCCGCCCGACCCCAGGGACTGCTGGAAGAAGCCGACGACGATCACCCACGACAGGAAGTGCGGCAGGTACAGCACCGACTGCACCGTCGCCCGGAGCCACGGCCACACCAGCGAGTGGATGAGCAGTGCAAGGGCGATCGGCACCGGGAAGAACAGCACCAGTTGGATGAACGTGATCTCCAGCGTGTTGATCGTCGCCCGCCAGAAGTCGGCGTCGGCGAACATCACCGCGAAGTTCTGCACCCCCACCCACGGGCTCTGCGAGATCGGGATGTACGGCTGGTAGTCCATGAACGCGATCACGTTGCCGAGCAACGGCACGTACACGAACAACAGCAGCAGGACGACCGCGGGCGCCACCATGACCAGCAGCGGGTAGTCGCGCCGCAACCGGGCGGTGAAGGGGACCTTCCTGACCTCCGGAGCGGAGCCGGACCGTGCCGGCTCCGCCCTCGTGGCCGGGTCGACCATCGTCGCGCTCATGTGGCTCCCTTGCTCACGAGACTCTCGACACCGGCGGACCCCGCCGGTGGTTTCGTCATCCTGTGGCGTCCGTATGATGACGGTCAACCCGGGCCATTCACCCGCACACCAAACGAACACCGACCCACCACGGGGGAGCAACGATGCACCCGACCAGGCGCCAAGAGCGCATCCTCGCCGAGCTGCGCGTCCACGGCAGCCTCTCCGCCTCGGACTTCGCCGACCGCGAGGGCATCTCCGCGATGACCGTGCGCCGTGACCTCGCAGAACTCGCCGACCGCGGCCTCGTGAAACGCGTGCACGGCGGGGCGGTCTCGGTCGAGACCCTCCCCACCGCCGGCGCCCCGCACCGCCCGGCACCGCGCCCGACGAACGACCCCGACGGACCGGGACCCGCGGCCCTCTTCACCCTCGGCCTCGTCGTCCCCGACCCCGGCTACTACTTCCCGAAGATCGTCGCCGGCGTCGCCGAGCGCACCGAGGCACTGGGCGGCCGCGTCGTCCTCGGCGTCTCGCGGTACGACCCGGCACGCGAACGCCAGCAGGTCGAGCGTCTCATCGCCGCCGGGGTCGACGGACTCCTCGTCACCACCACCGTCGCCGACGCCTTCGACACGCTCGAGCTCCTCGACGCCGCACCCATGCCGGTCGTCGTCGTGGAACGCTCCGTCGCCGAGGCCCCCGTCGGGTCCGACCTCGAGTCTGTCCGGAGCGACCACGAGGCCGGGGCAGCGATCGCCGTCCGACACCTCGCCGCGCTCGGACACCACCGGATCGGCATGGCCGTGTTCGACACCCCGACCACCCCGCAGCTCCGCACCGGGTACGAACGCACCGTCCGTCAACTCGGCCTCGACCAGGACGCCCCCGTCGAGGTCATCGACGAGACACAGGGCGTGGGGGCGGCCACCGAGGCGTACATCCGCCGGTGCCTCGACTCGCACACCACCGCGGTCTTCGTGCACTCCGACCACTACGCCGTCGAGTTCGTCGAGACGCTCACCGCCATGGGCCTGTCGATCCCGGGAGACCTGTCCGTCGTGGCGTACGACGACGAGGTCGCAGCGCTCGCCGAGGTCCCGCTCACGGCCGTCGCCCCGCCGAAGAACGATGTCGGCCGCTTCGCCGCGACGATGTGCTTCGAGCGGATCTCGGCGACCGCGCAGACCGGGTTCGCTCGGCGTCACATGACGCTGGCTCCGACGCTCAGCGTCCGGGGATCGACGGCCGAACCGCCCGTGTTCGGTTCGTGAGCGTTTGCGTGACCGTGCTTGACCCCGCACACCGTGGGGCACTGGCATGGACACGCTGCACTCCGGAGAGGAGCCGTCCGACGATGACGTCACGCCCCGTCACACCCCGCTCGACCGCCACCGACGACCGCCCCGACCGCGGACCCGTCGCGGTCGCCTTCGTCCTGCCCGGACCGACGTTCGAGCGGGTGTTCGCTCCCGCGGACGTCGCGGCCCTGCACGCCGCGCCGGCCGTCCGGCTCGTGCACGACCGCCCGCTCGACCCCGACGACCCGCGCGACGCGGGCCTGCTCGCCGACGTCGAGTGCATCATCACCGGGTGGGGGAGCCCGGTGCTCGACGTCCGCCGACTCGACCGGATGCCCCGGTTGCGGGCGATCGCCCACTCCGCCGGGTCCGTGAAGCCCGTGGTCGACGACGACGTCTGGGCCCGGGACATCGTCGTCACGACGTCCGCGGCCGCCAACGCCGTCCCCGTCGCCGAGTTCGCGGTCGCGATGATCGTCCTGGCAGCGAAGCGCGCGTTCGCGACGGCGTCCGCCCTCGCCGCGTCCGACGGCGCTCCCGTCGACGTCGAGGGGTCCTGGCCGGTCATCGGCATGCACGGCATCACCGTCGGCGTCGTCGGAGCGTCCCGCGTCGGACGAGCCGTCGTCGAGCGGCTGCGCGACCACGACGTGCGGGTGCTCGTCAGCGACCCGTACCTCGACGCCGCGGAGGCCGCCTCGCTCGGGGTGACCGCCGTCGACCTCGAGACCCTCGCGGCCGCGAGCGACATCGTGACGCTGCACGCACCACTGCTGCCCTCGACCCGGAACCTCGTCGACCGGCACGTGCTCGGCCTGATGCGCCCCGGTGCCACGCTCGTCAACACCGCCCGGGGTGGCATCGTGGACCAGGAGGCCCTCGCCGACCGACTCGACCGGGGCGACCTCGCCGCGGTGCTCGACGTCACCGAGCCCGAGGTGCTGCCGGCCGGCGCTCGGCTCCGCAGCACCCCGAACACCTTCATCACCCCGCACATCGCGGGTTCGCTCGGCAACGAGCTCCGCCGGCTCGCCGGCAACGCCGTCCGCGAGACGGTGGCGTTCGCCGCCACCGGCGCGTTCACCGACCCGATCGTCCCCGACGGCTTCGCCGTCCAAGCCTGAGGAACACGATGCCCTCCTCCCTGGATGCCCCGACCGCCGACCCCGCCGTCCGGTCCACCTCCGCCACCACCTTCGCCGCTCGGCTCACCCCTGCCGCGCGAGCCGCCGTGCGACCGCGCTCGTGGCGCGCCGCCCCCGACGTGCGGGACCGTGCGGCGTGGGCGGGTGCCACCGACGTCGACCGGGAGGCACTGCTCTCGACCGCCGCGGACCGGCGCGACACGGCGCTGGTCGAGTACCCGACGCTCGCCCGGTGGGCGACCTACAGCCGCGACGGCGACCGTCGGCCCTACGAACGGTCGCTGCGCAACGTCATGGAGTCCGCAGCGACGGCGTCCCTGGCGCTCGGCGTCACCGGTGACGACGAGTGGGTGGCGACCCTGGGCGACACGGTCTGGCGCCTCTGCGAACTGAGCGCCTGGTGCCTGCCGTCGCACTACGCCCTGCCAGAGGACGGCGCACGGCCGTTCCTGCCGGTACCGGGCCGTGATGTGCTCGACCTCAACGACGCCGCGCTCGGCGGGATGCTCGCCGCGATCGACTCGTTCGCGGGGGAGCGGCTCGAACAGGACTTCCCGGGCATCCGCGCGCGGGTGCACCACGAGGTGCGGCGGCGGGTGCTCGACCCGTGGGAGCAGGAGGAGTACTTCTGGCACGGCACGGACGACGCACCGCCGAACAACTGGGCGCCGTGGATCGTGTCGAACGTCCTCGTCTGCGCCGCCGTGGTCGAACCGGACGCCGGCCGGCTCACCGCGACCCTCGATCGTGCGCTCGGCATCCTCGACCGCTTCCGCGCCGGGTACGACGACGACGGCAGCTGCGACGAGGGGGCAACGTACTGGTGGTGGGCCGGCGCGACGCTCTTCGAGGCGCTCGACCTGCTGACCACCGTCACCCACGGGGCGTTCGACGGGTGGACGGTCGCCCCCGTGGCCGCGATGGCCCGCTTCCCGATGAGCATGCAGATCGACGCCGACCACCAGGTCAACCACTCGGACGGGTCACCCGTGCTCCCCGAGAACGCGAACTGGCACCTCCTCGCCCGCTTCGGCGCCGTGGTCGGCGACGACGACGTCGTGCAGCACGCTCGCTGGATGGGACGTCGGCACCCCCTGCGCTTCGACGGGCAACTCGCCCCGCTGTTCCTCCGGACGCTCCACGAGCTCCGAACGCCGGACTGGCAGCGCGCCGGTGCCGCGGCGCCGGGCATGCCGCGGTCGCTGTACCTGCCCGGAACCGAGGTCGCCGTCGCCCGTGCCGACGGGTTCTTCCTGTCCGCGAAGGGTGGCCACAACGACGTCAGTCACAACCACAACGACGCGGGCTCGGTGATCGTGTCGCTCGACGGCGAACCGGTGGTCGTCGACGCCGGTGTCGGCGTGTACCATCGCGAGACCTTCATGCCCGACACGCGGTACGGCATCTGGACCATGCGGTCGAGCTGGCACAGCGTGCCGTGGCCGAACGGTGTCGAACAGCACGAGGGGGCCGCGTTCCGCGCGACCGGCACGACGTTCGCCGACGACGGCGGCCGGGCGTCCCTGTCGATGGACCTCGCGGCCGCGTACCCGGCCGACTCCGGGCTCGAGCGTGCCCGACGGGTCGCCTCGATCGACCGGACGACGGACAGCGTCGAGGTGCACGACGAGTGGACGTTCCGCCGCCCCGGCACCATGACCCTCGTCGTCCTGACCCTGCACGAGCCGCAGCCGACGCCCGGCGGGCTCCTCGTCGGACCCGCCCACCTCGCGGTCGACGCGGCCCTCGGGGTCGAGGTCGAACGACGTGACCTCGACGACGAGAAGCTCCGCGCCGCGTGGGGGCCAGCCCTGCACCGGATCCTGCTCGTGCAACGCGACCCGGCGGTCTCGGGATCGCACACGCTCCGGATCACCCGCGCGTGACGGATCACCACCGCGTGGCGGAGCGGCCGACCGACGGTCCGGTCCTGCTCGGCGGGGTCGGGCGGTGGACGGATCCCTGGCACCCGTTCGACGCGACGAACCGGGCGCTCGTCGACATCGGCCGCGAGGCCGGCGTGCCGTTGACGCAGGCGGAGGACGTCGACGCAGCCCTCGCCTCCTTCGCGTCCGGACCGCTCCCGTCCCTCGTGGTCGTGAACGTCGGACTCCCGCGCGACGACCGTCCGGTACCGCTGTCGTGGGCGGAGGCCGGGTACGGTCGGCTCCTCGCCAGCGACGTACCGGTGTTCGCCGTGCACGTGTCGTCGACGTCGTTCGCCGGGGACGGGCGGTGGGAGAGCGTCCTCGGCGGGGTGTGGGACCGGGGGAGGACGATGCACCCGCCGTCGGGGCCCTGCACGGTGCAGGTCGTGGACGACGGACACCCGGTCACGGACGGCTTGTCCGACTTCGCGCTCGACGACGAGCGGTACGCGTACCAGCGGGTGGCACCCGACGTGCGTGTGCTCGTCGACCACGAGCACGACGGGATCCGCCACCCGCTCGTCTGGGTGCACGACCGCCCGGGAGGCGGGACCACCGTCTACGACGGACTCGGCCACGGCTCGGCGTCCTTCGCCGCACCGGCGCACCGCGCGCTGGTCGCGCAGGCCCTCCGGTTCCTCGCCGGGGCGCCCTGAGCGCGCTCCGCGCGCGTCCGGCGGGAGTCGGGCGGGAACCGGGACGCGCGGCGTTCCGACGTCGCGACCGTCGAACGACGCGCGCTCCGACGGAACGCGCGTGTTCCGTGACGTGCGCCCCGCGCCCGCGCGACGGCCTGGAGGCCCGGTGCCGGTCCGCCGAACCGGTGCCGTGCCTCCAGGCCGTCGCGTCCAGGTCGTGGCGGCTCGCTTCAGCGGACGGTGACGTCCCCGACCACGAGCCACCCGTTCGCTCGCTCCCCGGTCGCGCCGAGGGCGATGGCGGGCACGTTCCCGCGGGTCGTGTCCACGATCGCGATGCCCCATCGGTACCGACCCGGGGCGACGCCGGTGATCCGCGGGGCGAACGTGTACGACCTCGGCGAGCCCTTGCGCCATTCCGACGGCTCCGGATCCGCATCGACGAGGACCCGCGCCGGGGTGTCGTCGGCGCGGAGCAGTCCGATCGCGGCCTTGTACTTGCCTCGCCAGACCGGCAGGTCGGACGGCAGGTACCCCCACCCCGTGTTCGTCCACTCGTGCGAGATCGAGGCGGCGGAACCGACCCGGACGTCCGTCGGCACGCTGACCTCGGACGGGTGGAGCCGGTAGCCGCCCTCGGCGTCGAAGCGCTTCGTGAGCGGGTACGTCTCGGCGGTGAACCACGACAGCGCCTCGCCGTTGCGGAGGTCCATCATGTTGACGTGCGCCTCGGCGGAGTCGTCGAACTCGCCCTGCCGGACGTCGGCCGCGTCCTCGTACCCGCGGGGGTCCTTCGTGACGTCGTGCTGCGCGGTGACCCAGCCGCCCTCCATGATGATCGGCCGACGGTGGCGCCACTTCGCGGCCATCGACTTCTCCCAGTCGGCGTAGTAGTCGGTCATGCCGAAGGCGTCCTGACGGAGGACGTAGCCCTTCTCGTAGGCGGAGTCGAGGAGCGCCTCGCTCTCCGGGTCCGGTGCGCCCCAGCTCTCGTCACCGCCGGCCCCGATGAGCCGGTGGTAGTTGAGCGCGAGCGGGACCGTCGTGAAGTGCTCGAGGTACAGGTCGATGATCCAGTCGAACACCTGCTTGCGGTTCGCCGGGTCGAGGTACTTCATCGAGTGCCCCTCGCCCCACTTGCCGAGGCCGTACCCGTCGATGAAGTCGGTCACCTCGGGGTCGTCGTAGCGGGCGGCGAAGGCTGCGACGAACGCCGAGTACTTCGCCTGGAACACCGGGTCGTCGGGGTAGGGGGTCCACACCGTGTGCGATCCGACCTGGTTCTCGTACCCGACCGCTCCGGCCTCGCGGACCCAGGCCGGCGTGAAGTCGTTCGCCTTGTCGCGGCTGTCCACCACGACCCGGAACGCGAGCCGCATGCCCCGGGACCGTGCCTCGGCGAGGATCCCGGCGAAGGCGGCGTTCGTGTCCCAGCCGTAGACGCCCTCGGAAGGCTCGAGGATCGTCCACGACACCCGCATGTACAGCACCCCGGCCACGTCCGAGATCCGGATCGAGCTGCCGTCGGGCAGCGTGACGTCGTCGTACTTCGTCCAGTAGTCGGCCGGCGGCTCCGCGGAGCCGTAGAGGGCCCATCCGTTAAGCGGGTTCTTCAGCACCGTCGTGCTGTCGGGCTCGAAGCGCTTCGTCAGTCGTGGTGCGGCGTGTGGGGTGCCCGAGCCGTGCCCGACGCCGAACCCGTGTCCGGCGCCGGTCCCGCGGCCGGCCGCCTGGGCGGCGCCCGGTGTCAGGATGCCCGAGGCGACGGTGGCGGCTCCCGCGGCGCCGAGTCCGAGGGCGGTCCGTCTGCTGATGTCGTTCGACTTGCTCATGCGTTCTCCCCTTCGAGAAGCGGCCGGTCGGCCGGCTCGATCGTCCCCGGAGTCCCACGGAGCGGGCAACGGTTGCCGCCGGATCGAACACGACTCGCACAGCGCGGGTCTGGCGTGCGGTCATCGTCACCCATCCCGGTCACCCGCGCCCGTCACCCACGCCCCCGAAACGCGCGCGTTCCGACCCCGCCCGCCGCGCCCTACGGCAGCGTCGGTGCGGCCGCCACGAGCGCCTGCGTCACCGGGTGCTGCGGCGCGTCGAGGAGCGACACCGGCCCGTGCTCGACGATCCTCCCCGCCGACATCACCGCGACCGTGTCGCACAGCCGCTGCACCACGCCGATGTCGTGCGACACGAGCACGAGGGTGAGCCCGAGGTCGTCGGCGAGTGACCGGAACAGCTCGATCACGCGGGCGCGGACCACCACGTCGAGGGCGCTCATCGGCTCGTCGCCGAACAGGATCCGCGGCGAGTGCACGACGGCCCGGGCGATCGCGATGCGCTGCCGCTGCCCGCCGGAGAACTCGTGCGGGTACCGCGTCACGGCGTCCGCGGGCAGGTCCACCCGCTCGAGCACGGACGCCACGAGCGACGCGTGCGAGCCGGGGGTCCGCAGGGCACGCAGGGGTTCGGCGACGATCGCGCCCACGCGCATCCGCGGGTCGAGCGAGGCGTACGGGTCCTGGAACACCACGCCGGTCTCGCGGCGGAACCAGCGCAACGCCCGCGCGGACGCCGACGCGACCACAGGCCGTCCGGAGGCCGACACGGTCCCGGTGGTGGGTGCCTCCAGGCCGGCGAGCAGTCGCACCAGGGTGGACTTGCCGGAGCCGGACTCGCCCACGATGCCGAGGCGGCTGCCGGCGGCGACCGTCAGGTCGACGCCGTCGACCGCGGTCCGGACGGGCCCGGGTTCGAACGGGCCCCGGCGGGGGAGCCGGTAGTGCCGGTGCATTCCGGTGCCCTCGAGCAGTGCGGTCACCGGTCTCCTCCGGGCGTGCGGCGGGCGGTGGCCCGGGCGGCGGACACGAGGGCGGCGGTCGCGGGGTGCGACGGCGCGGACAGCAGCTGCTGCACGGGACCCTCCTCGACCACGCGTCCCGCGTCGAGCACGACCGCGGTGTCGGCGATCCGGGCGAGGACGGCGAGGTCGTGCGTGACGAAGACCGTGCCCGCCGAGCGTCGCTCGAAGAGCTCGAGGATGCGCGCCTCGGTCGTGACGTCGAGCGCGGTCGTCGGCTCGTCGGCGACGAGGTACGACGGCTCGCCCGCGACGGCCATCGCGATGCAGACGCGCTGCCGCTGGCCGCCGGAGAGCTGGTGCGGGTACTGCCGGAGCAGGGACTCGGGGTCCGGCAGGCCGACCTCCGCGGCGAGCGAGCGCGCACGGCGTGCGGCTCCTCGACGGTCGAGGCCGTGGTGCAGCCGCAGCGGCTCGGCGATCTGCGCCCCGACCCGACGGAGTGGGTCGAGCGCGGTGCCCGGCTCCTGGAACACCATCCCGATCCCGGATCCGCGGTGGCGGGCGCGCTCCCGGTCCGGCAGCCCCACGAGTTCGGTGCCGTCGAGCCGGATGCTCCCGGTGACGACGGCCCCGGCGGGCTCCAGGCCCATCAGCGCGAGGGCGGTCATCGACTTGCCGGAGCCGGACGCGCCGATGACGCCGAGGCGTCGGCCGGGAGGCACGGTGAACGTCACGCGGTCGAGGATCGTCCGCCCCGCGATCCGGACCGTGAGGTCGCGCACCTCCAGCCCGCCGGTCGCGTCGACCGGGACGGCGTGCCCGGCTTGTCCGGTCGGCTCGGTCATGCGGTCACCCCCGGTCCGGCGCCCGCTGTGCGGTCGCGGTCGGTGGCGGAGGCCGTGCCGGCGTCGGTGGTGGCCGCGGTCCCCGCGTCGGCCACGTCGGCGGCGCCGACGGGAGTACCGGCGCCGGGGTCGGAGGACCGGTCGGCCGTGGTCAGCCGCGGGTCCGTCGCGTCACGGACGGCATCGCCGAGGAGCGACAGCGCCGCGACCACGAGCGCGATCGAGGCGCCCGGCCAGGTCGCACTCCACGGGTGCACGCCGATGTACGCCTGCAGGTCGGACAGGAGCGACCCCCACGACGCCGTATTCGACCCGGCGCCGTAGCCGAGGTACGACAGTCCCGCCTCGGCGAGCACCGCTGTCGCCATCGCGAGCGAGAGCTGCACGGTGAAGAGCGGTGCGGCGTTCGGGACGAGGTGTCGCAGCAGCACGCCGCCACCCCCGACCCCGGATGCGCGGGCCGCGGTGACGTAGTCGCTCCGGGCGATGCGGCGGATCTCCCCGCGGCCGACGCGGGCGATCGTCACGCCGAACGACAGACCGACGGAGACGACCACGACGCCGAGCGAGCCGCCGTACACCGCGGTGAGGAGCATCGCGGTGAGGAGTGTCGGGAACGCCACGAGGATGTCGAGCAGGACCGCCGTGCCCTCCCGGACCCACCGCGCGGTCAGCGACCCGATCGCGGTGAGGACGATGCCGACGACGCTCGCGATCACGCCGGACCCGACTGCGACGAGGACGGTGGTCCTGGTGCCGGCGAGCAGGTAGCTGGCGATGTCCCGGCCGGAGGCGTCGGTGCCGAACCAGTGTGCGGCGCTGGGGCCCTCCCACTGGTGGAACGGGTCGGCGCGGAAGGGGTCCTGCGGCGTCCACACGAGCGACACCGCGGCGAGGGCCACGAGCAGGCCGAGCACGACCACGGCGAAGACACCCGTCGGGCGGGCGAGGAGACGACGGATCACGAGGAGGCCTCCCGCTGCCGGGGGTCGAGCGTCCGGTGCACGACGTCGACCGCGAAGCCGACGAGCAGCACGAGCCCGGTGAGCACGAGGAGTTCCGACTGCACCTTCGTGACGTCCCGGCGACCCACGTCGGTGACGAGCATCCTGCCGACCCCGGGCAGCGAGAACAGCTGCTCGACCACGACGGCGCCGACGAGGAGTCCGGCGATCTGCACCCCGAGCACCGCGAGCACGGTCAGCGCGACCGAGGGCAGCCCGTGCCGGAGGAGCGCCTGCGTCCGGGTGAGCCCGATCGCCGCCGCGGTCCGGACGTGGTCGGCGTCGAGGACGCTGAGCGTCGCCGAACGGGTGAACCGGAGGATGACCGCGCCCTCGACCGCGCCGATCGTCAGCGCGGGGAGCACGAGCGAGGAGAACGCGCGGCCCGGCTCCTGCCAGCCGTCGAGCGGGAAGCCCTGCGTGGGCAGCCAGTGCAGCGTGACCGCGAACAGGGCCACGAGGAGCATCCCGGCCCAGACGATCGGCACCGCCGCGACGGCCTGCGCGACGAAGCCGATGACCGCCCCGCCCGCACGCTTGCGGAGCACGGCGGCCAGTACGCCGAGGGGGACCCCGAGGACGAGGGCCGCCACGAGCGACATGCCCGCGAGCGGCAGCGTGACGCTGAGCTTCTGGACGAGCTCCGGCGCGACGGGCCCGTCGGTCACGAGCGACCGACCGAGGTCGCCGCGGAACAGCCCGCCGATCCAGTCGAGGTACTGCAGGACGACCGGACGGTCGAGCCCGAGCTCCTGCCGCAGCTGCGCCACCTGCTCCGGGGTCGCCTGGGTCCCGGCCACGATCTGCGCGACGTCGCCCGGCAGCACCCGCAGCGTGGCGAACACGATGATGCTCGCCACGAGCAGGCCGACGACGAGCAGCAGGAGCCGCCCGATCAGGAACCGGGTCACGGGTCGATGCTACGGGGAGCGACCGTCACCGTCGGCTCACCGGACGGCGAGCTTCGACAGGTCGAGCCGCGAGTTCGTGCCGTCGAACGGGACGCCCGTGACGCCCTTGCGGACCGCGGTGATCGACGTCGACGTGTACAGCCACTCGCCGGCCGCGTCCTCGGAGACGATCTTCGCGGCCTTCCGGAGTGCCTCGACCTTGGCGGACTCGCTCGTCGCCGCGACGGACTGCGCGTAGAGGTCCTGGACCTCCTGGTTGTCGTACCCGAAGTAGTAGTCCGGGTTCGCCCAGTTGCCGAAGTCGCGCGCCTCGACGTGGTCGACCATGCTCATGTCGAAGGTGCGCTCGCCCGACTTCGGCGCCTGGAACACGGTGGAGAGCCACGTCGCGAAGTCGACCCGCTTCACCGTGAGCGTGATGCCGACGTCGGCGAGCTGCGACTTCAGCACGTCGCCGATGGTCGTCGGGTAGATGTTCGCGTACGTCAGCGTGAGGTCGAGCTTCGGCTTCCCGGCCGCGGCGAGGAGCTTCTTCGCGTTCGCGGGGTCGTACGCGTCGATCGCGGTGAGGTCCTGGTAGCCGGGGTCGAGCGCCGGGATCGGTCCGCCCTGCTCGACACCGGTGCCGCCGATCGCCTTGATGATCGCCTTCGCGTCGATGGCCTGCCGGATGGCCTGGCGCACGCGCTTGTCGGTGAAGGGCGCCTTCGCGTCGTTGAACGCCAACGTGTACTTGTCGGTCGTCTTCCCGGTGTGGAGCGTGATGTCCTGGTCGCCCTCGAGCTGGCTCTTGAGCGTGCCGTCGACGGCGGTCTGCACGTCGAGGTCGCCGTTCGCCATCGCGTTGACGGCGGTCGACGGCTCGGTGATGTAGCGGAACACGACCTTGGCGACCTTCGCCTTCGTGCCCCAGTAGTCGTCGTTGCGTTCGAAGGTGATCGAGTCGCCCTGCTTCACCGAGGCGACCTCGAACGGGCCGGTGCCGTTCGCCGAGTCGGACAGGTCGTTCTTCGCCGCCTTCTCGAGCACGAGGCCGGCGCGGCCGGTGAGGTTCCAGAGCAGGTCGGAGTCCGGCTTCGCGAGCTGGAGCACGACCGTGTCGGACGACGGCGACGTGATCGACGAGACGTTCGCGAGCTGCGCGGAGTCGACGTAGGTGTCGTTCGCCTTGACCTGCTCGAGCGACCACACCACGTCCGCCGCGGTGACGGGCTTGCCGTCCTGGAACGTCGTGCCCTCCCGCAGCGTGAACGTGTACGTGCGGCCGTCGGAGGACACCTCGTGCGAGGACGCGAGGACGTCGCGGACGTCGCCGTCCGCCGTGCGGCCGACGAGCCCCTGGTACACGTTGTCGATGAGCACCTGGTCGAGCGCGGCACCGGACTGGGTGCGGATGTCGAGGCTCGTGGGCTCGAGCACCAGGCCGACGCGCACGGTGGCGTCGGCGCCGCCCTGCTCGTTCGACGATCCGGAGCAGCCGGTCAGCGCGAGCGCGGACGTCACGGCCACCGCGGTCGCGACGACGGCGAGGCGTGACGCGGCGGTGCGGGGGAGGAGCGGACTCATGGGTTGTGGGTTCCTTCCGGGCGCTCGTGGCGACGGTCGTCGCGTGGCGCTCGCACGAGACTACTGGCGTGCGGAGCCGTGCTGCGACGGTTTCTGTTCCGGGTGCAACAATTCGTGATCCTCGGTCCATGCCCGGATCGCGCGGGCGAGTTCGAGCGGGGCCTGGTTCTGCACCGCGTGCCGCGACTCGACGGTCACGATGCGGGCGTCCGGCAGGCGTTCGGCGAACCCCGCGTGCAGCTTCGGCGAGACGTAGCCGCGGTCACCGCGCACGAGGAGGATCGGTGCCTCGAGCGCCTCGAGGTCCGGCCAGGCGTCCGCGAACCGCCCGACCGACGCCGTGCGGCCGGTCGGCAGGTGCGGGAAGTGGTGCCGGCGCACGAGTCGTCCGTCCGCACCGAGCCGGGTGGTGTGCCGGGCCTCGCGCAGCAGGACGTCCCGGTCGTCGCCCACCCGTGCCTCGACGGCGCGGTCGACGACCTCGTCGAGGGACGCGAACGGCTCCTCGTCCTCGAGGGCCCGTGCGATGCGGTCGACGGCGCGCTGGGCGAAGTCCGGGGACATGTCGACCAGCACGAGGCCCGTGACGCGCTGGGGAGCGGTCGCGGCGATCCGCGCCGCGAGGATGGCGCCGAGCGAGTGCCCGACGAGGACCCCCGGCGGCACGTTCAGCGCGTCGAGCGCGGCGAGCACGGTCGGCGCGGTCGCGCTCGCGCCGTAGTCGGCGTCGTCGCGCCACGACGACCGTCCGTGCCCGGGCAGGTCGAGCGCGACCGCCGGCGCGCCGACGGCGATCGCCGTCTGGTCGAAGCTGTGCGCGTCGATGCCGAGCCCGTGCAGGTAGGTGATCCGGGCCTCCCGGTCGCCCCACCGGATCGCGGAGACGTCGTGCCCGTCCGCGGTGCGGACCGCCTGCCTGGAGGCGCGGAGCGGCTCCGTCACATCGCTCGCGGCGGCGAGGCGGGCGAGGTCGGCGAACTCGTCGGTTGCATCGGGCAGGGCGGCATCGGACACGCGACGATCCTGCCACCGCGCCGAACCCTGGCCGCGTTAGGTAAGGCATGCCATACTTGGACACGTGGCAGCCCGGTACCGCATCTTCTCCGTCCGCGTGGCAGCCGTCACGTCCCTCACCCCGCACTTCGTGCGTGTGACGCTGACGGGCGACGCTCTCGCGGAGTTCTCCGCCGTCGGGCTCGACCAGCGCATCAAGGTCATGCTGCCGATCGAGGGCCACGGCTTCACCGAGCTGCCCGAGGACGGCGACTGGTACGGCGCCTGGCGCGACCTGCCCGACGCGGTGCGCAACCCGCTCCGCACGTACACCGTGCGGTCCTTCCGGCCCGACGCGCACGAGCTCGACATCGACTTCGTGGCGCACGGCGACGCAGGACCCGCCTCGCGCTGGGTGTCCGGATGCCGGGTCGGTGACGAGCTGCGGATCATCGGACCCCGCGTGCCCGAGTCGCCCGACGAGCTGCCGACCGGCGCTGCCGAGTTCGCCCCCGGGACCGCCACGCGCATCCTGCTCGCCGGCGACGAGACCGCCGCCCCCGCCATCTGCGCCATCCTCGAGGCGCTCGACGTCGCGACCGTCGGGCACGTCTTCATCGAGGTGCCGACCGACGCCGACCGCCTGCCGGTCACCGCGCCGTCCGGGGTCGAGGTCCGCTGGATCGCCCGGAACGGCGCCACCCACGGTGTGCGGATGACCGACCAGGTGCACGCCTGGGCCTCGACCGTCACGGCGACGACGGCCGGTGGGACGTCCGCGGTCTGCGCGGACACCACCGACTTCACCGAGGTGGACGTCGACGAGCAGGTCCTCTGGGAGGTCCCGGCGCCC
The DNA here is from genome assembly GCF_030406605.1 of Curtobacterium sp. 458. Classification (NCBI taxonomy): domain Bacteria; kingdom Bacillati; phylum Actinomycetota; class Actinomycetes; order Micrococcales; family Microbacteriaceae; genus Curtobacterium; species Curtobacterium sp. 458. The sequence goes on from NZ_CP129104.1 coordinate 2,581,024, forward strand.
GTCGACGAGCGCCCGGTCTACGCCTGGATCGCGGGGGAGGCCGGCTGCGTGAAGGAGCTGCGCCGACACCTCGTCCGCGGGGTCGGCCTCGACCGCGAGCAGGTCGCGTTCATGGGCTACTGGCGGAACGGCAAGGCCGAACATTGAGCGCGGCGGTGCCGACCACCGCCCTGCCGACGACCGCACTCGGTGCGCGTGGGCTGACGCTCGCGTACGACGACCGCGTGGTGGTGTCAGACCTCGACGTGGACGTCCCGGACGGTGAACTGACCGTCGTCATCGGGCCGAACGCCTGCGGGAAGTCGACGCTCCTCAAGTCCTTCGCGCGCACAATGCGTCCGAGCGCGGGCGCCGTGTACCTCGACGGGGCGCCGATCTCGTCCCTCCGCCCGAAGGTCGCCGCGCGCCGGGTCGCGATGCTGCCGCAGACGCCGATCGCCCCGAACGGCATCACCGTGCGCGACCTCGTGTCCCGTGGACGCTTCCCGCACCAGGACCTCCTGCACCCGTCGTCGGGGTCGGACCGGGCCGCGGTGCAGGCGGCACTCGAGCAGACCGACACGGTGTCGCTCGCGGACCGGAGCGTCGACGAGCTCTCGGGCGGGCAGCGGCAGCGCGTGTGGATCGCGATGGTGCTCGCGCAGGAGACCGACATCGTGCTGCTCGACGAGCCCACGACGTTCCTCGACATCGCGCACCAGTACGACGTGCTCGAACTCGCGGCCGGGCTGCACCGTGCGGGTCGGACGGTCGTCGCCGTGCTGCACGACCTCAACCAGGCCGCCCGGTACGCGACGCACCTCATCGCGATGCGGGCGGGGTCGATCGTCGCGGCGGGCTCGCCGGCCGAGGTCCTGACGGCGTCCCTCGTGGAGGACGTCTTCGGCCTGCCGTGCGTCGTCGTCCCCGACCCGGAGACCGGCACGCCGCTCGTCGTCCCGAGGCGTCCCGCCGCCTGACGGCCCCGGGCCCGGCGGTCGCCGTCCCGGAGTCGGACGTCGGACGTCGGACGTCCCTTTGGCGGGCGTTGGTCGCACGACACGCCGCTCACGTTCTCGGCGGACGACGCGTTCTGCGACCACGGGGACACGCGCGCGGCGCGTTGCGCGACCAACAGGCGGACGGGAGGCGTGGCGGCGCCGCCACGGGCCTCCCGTCCGGACCACGGTCAGGTCAGCGGACGTAGCCGCCGTCCTCGAGACCGGCCTCGACCTCGAACCGGTTGCGGAGCGGATCGCGCCCCGCGATCGCGTAGAGGACGGGCATCGCCATGCCGTACCGCTTCCACTGCGCGACGTGGACCCGCTCGTGCCGGAGCACGCGGTCGCCGTCGTTGTCGCGCGTCAGGTACACCGAGCCGACGCAGGTGCCGCCGCGACGGAACGCCCACCGGGGGAGGCCCGAGCAGACGACGAGCCCGTCGACGATCCGGACCGGCCCCGTCGACAGCGGGAGTCCGACGGCGAGGCCGACCGCGGTCGCGAGGAGCCAGCCGGCCCGCGACACGACCGAGTCGACGAACGGGTTCACGCCGGACGGCCGTAGGTCTCGAGGAGTCGCAGCCACACCTCGTTCATCGTGGGGTAGGCCGGGACGGCGTGCCAGAGGCGGTCGATCGGGACCTCGCCCACGACCGCGATCGTCGCGGCGTGCAGCATCTCGGCGACGTCCTGACCGACGAAGGTCGCCCCGACGACGACGCCGCGGGACTCGTCCACGACGAGGTTCGCCCGGCCGGTGTACCCGTCGGCCTGCAGCGCGGCTCCCGCGACGTTGCCGAGCTCGTACTCGACGGTGCGGACGTCGATGCCCTGCTGGCGTGCCGTCGCCTCGGTCAGCCCGACGCTCGCGACCTCGGGGTCCGTGAACGTCACCTGCGGAGCGGCGGCGTGGTCGGCGGTGGCGACGTGCGCACCCCACGGCTCCGTGTGCAGCGGCGTGCCCTGGAACCGGGCGGCGATCGCCTCGCCGGCGGCACGAGCCTGGTACTTGCCCTGGTGGGTGAGGAGCACGCGGTGGTTCACGTCGCCGACCGCGTACAGCCAGTCGGTGCCGTGCACGAGCATCGTGTCGTCGACGTCGAGCCAGGCGCCGGGCTCGAGGCCGACGGTCTCGAGGCCGAGGTCGGCGGTGTGGGCACGGCGACCGGTGGCGGCGAGGACCTCGCTCGTCACGACCGTCGAGCCGTCGTCGAGCGTGGTGGTGACCAGGCCGTGCTCGTCGCGGTCGACCCGAACGGGGTTGACGCCGGTGCGGACGTCGACGCCGCGGGCACGGAGGGCGTCGGCCACGAGCTCGCCGGCGAAGGGCTCCATGCCGCCGAGCAGGCCGTGCCGGGCGACGAGGGTGACCTTCGACCCGAGCGACGCCCACGCCGTCGCGAGTTCGGAGCCCGACACTCCGCCGCCGATGACGAGGAGGCTCTCGGGGACCTCCTGTGCGCTCGTGGCCTCGCGGGTGCCCCAGGGCTGCGCGTCGGCCAGGCCGGGGACGTCGGGGAGCGTGTGCAGCGAGCCGGTGACCACGGCGACGGCGGCACGCGCGGTGTGGGTCTCCCCGCCGACCTCGATGGTCTTCTCGCCGGTGATGCGTGCGTGCCCGCGGAGGAGGGCGATGTCGGCGGACTCGAGCCACGACACCTGCCCGTCGTCCTTCCAGTCCGACGTGAACGAGTTGCGGCGGGCGAGCACGTGTGCAGCGTCGAGGTCACCCGTGACGGCCTGCGCGGCACCGTCGAGGCGCTTGGCCGCCTCGAGGGCGTGGCCGCTGCGGAGGAGCGCCTTCGATGGCATGCACGCCCAGTACGAGCACTCGCCGCCGACGAGCTCCGCCTCCACGATCGCGACCGAGAGCCCGCGCTTGTGGGCGTAGTCCGCCACGTTCTCGCCGACTGCGCCGGCGCCGATCACGATGAGGTCGTAGTCCGTCATGTGGCCAACCTACGCGGCCCCGGTGACGGCACGCCGACCGTGAGGCGTACCGCGGCGCGGCGCGGCGGTCCGCGCGACGCGGGCTGCCTCGCCGCGGCACGCCGACCGTGAAGCGCGGCGCGGCGGTCGGCGCGACGCGGGCCGCGGCGCCGGTCAGACCGTCCTGGACGCGTTCGCGAGTGCCCCGACTGCCCGCAGGATCACCCCCAGGTCGTCCACGGCGCGGTCCGGGTCGACCGGTGCGAACCCGGTGAGGGCGGCACCCACGAGCCGTCGGCCCCGCGTCGCCGCCTGGATGAGCTCGACCAGGCCGGCGCCGTCGAGACCGAAGGGCACCGGTTCGAGGAGCCCGTCGACCTCCGAGGGGTCGAGCACGTCGAGGTCGACGTGCACGAACACCGAGCCGGCTCCGGTGGCGCTGACGGCGGCGGCGACGGCCTCGGCGGTCGCGGCGTCCACGTCGAGGGTGTGGACACCGGCACGCTCGAGCGCGGTCGACTCGCTGTCCTCGGCACCGCGGACGCCCGCGAGGACGACCTTCGACCCGGACAGGACGGGCAGGTCGGGGAACAGGTCGTCCGGTCGGTCGACGACGAGCCGCAGCGCCGCCGCCTCCGCCGCCACCGGCTGGGCACGGTTCAGCGGACGGTAGCCGCTCGACCCCGCGATCCGGACGAAGGCGGTGTCCTCGTCGAGGCCGACGGTCGCGCCGAGGAACGACGAGCCGTCGCCGCCGACGACGAACGGGGCCTCGGGCGCCACGCTGGACTCCTCGGCGACCCGCTCGGCCACCTGGCGGACCGACGTGTAGCGGGCGATCGCGGTCTCGAGTCGGTCGCCGGCGCCCGGTGGCACCTCGACCACCGTCGTCGAGGCACGGGGGAGGTCCGCCGCGATCGCCGCCGCACCGTCCCCGAGCCGCATCGCACGGGACGACGCCGAACCCTGCCACTGACCGACCACGATGAAGTGCATCGTGCCAGTCTGGCAGCCGGGTCCGGCGTCGTCCGGGGTGCGCGCTGGGTGCGTGCTGGGTCAGCCCGCCGAGCGACGGGTCAGATGCTGGACGATCCGCCGCCCTTGAGCGCTGCGAGCCGGGCCTCGACCTCGGCGTCCTTGCCGACGTCCTCGAGGCTCTCGAACTGGGAGTCGAGGCTCGACGACTGGAGCTCCTGCTGCCCGAGGACCTTCGCCTCTTCGCGGCGGACCTTCTCCTCGAAGCGGGTGAGGTCGCTCGTCGGGTCGGTGATGTCGATGTTCCCGATGGCGTCGTTGACCTTCGACTGCGCCTCCGCCGTCTTCTGGCGGGCGACGAGCGAGTCGCGCTTGGACTTGAGCTCCTCGAGCTTCTGCTCCATGCCGGCCAGCCCGGACTTGAGCTTCTCGACCTGCTCGTTCTGCGTCGCGAGCGGCCCCTCGTTGTCCTTGACCTCTTGTTCGGCGGCGATCTGCTTGCCGATGGCGATCTTCGCGAGGTTGTCGAACTTGTCGGCGTCGGCGGTCTTGCCCTCGGCGCGGTACTTGTCCGCCGCTGCCGAGGCGTTGGCGGCCTTCTGGCCCCACTCGGTGGCGGCCTTCTTGTCCTCCTCGTGGTCCTGCTCGAGCAGGCGGAGGTTACCGATGGTCTGCGCGATCGCGGTCTTGGCGTCCGCGATGTTGTTCGTGTAGTCACGCACGAGCTGGTCCAGCATGAGCTGCGGGTCCTCGGCGTTGTCGATGAGCTGGTTCACGTTCGCCCGGATGAGCGAGGAGATGCGACCGAAGATCGTCTGCTTGGCCATTGCTGTTCCCTTTCTGGAGGAGTACCGCTTCGTGCTGTCTGGTCGTGGAGTCGTCGTCTGGGAGCCGTGGAGAAGAGCGGTCCGCTCAGAAGCGGCCGCCGCCGGAGAAGCCGCCGCCGCCCCCGCCGCCTCCGCCGAAGCCTCCGCCGCCACCGCCGAAGCCGCCGCCCCCGAACCCGCCGCCGCCGAACGAGCCGCCGCCGAACGAGCCGCCGCGTCCGCCGAGGAGACCACCGAGGACGAGCCCGGTGACGAGCCCGCCGAGCTGTGCGCCGTTGCCGCCGCCCCCGGCACCGGGCCAGCCGCCCATGTCGTTGCCGGCCTCGTCCATCGCGGCGGCGGCGTACTGCTCGGCCGCGCGTGCGGCCTGGAGCGCCTGCCCCGGGTTCGTCGCGGCGAGGTCGACCGCGTCGTCGAGGGCGCGCTCGGCTTCGGACAGTCGGGTCCGTGCCGTCGGTCCGACCGCTCCACGACGCAGGGCGATGTACTCGCGAGCCTGGCTGATCCGGGAGCGGGCGTCGCGCAGGGCGTCGTCGAGTGCTCGTGCGGCGCGCTGGTTCTGCTCCTCGACACCTCGTGCGGTCGCGAGCGCGGCGTCGATGTCGGTGTTCGCCTTCGTCAGAGCGTCGACGGCGGAGATCGGGTCCTTCGGGTCGATGCCCTGCCGCAGGACCGTCTCGGCCTGGGTCACGGCCGCCACGAGCTCGGGACTGTCCGTTCGCATCGACCGTGCGGCTGCGACGTCGCCCTCGACGTCGGCGCGCATCGCCTGGGCGCGTGCCGACGCCTCGGCGAAGGTCGTCTCGGCGGCGGTGGCGGAGGCCGTCAGCTGCTGCACCTGCGCGAGGGCGTGCTGGGCGTCCCGCACGGCGACGACCGCTTCGCCCTTGTCGCCGGCCGCGATCGCCGCGGTCGCCGCTGCGGACCGTTCCGTCGCGTAGTCGAGCACCTGCTTCGCCTGGTCGACGTTGTCCGACACCGTGGCGAGGGTCCGGCCGGAGTACGTCGCACGGACCCGCTCGAGTGCGGCCGAGGCGGCGGCGACGGACGCGGGCGCCGAGGCGACGTCCGCTGCGAGGGCGGTCGACGCGTCCTCGACGCCGTCCTCGAGCGAGCGGAGCTTGTCGAAGGACTGGGTCTGCGCCTCGATCGCGGCGTGCGCCTGCTCGCAGATGGCGATGATCTGGTTCGCCCACTCGGCGCGCTGCTGCGGGGTGTCCGGGATCTCGTCGTCGAGCTGCTGCTGGAACGTGAACGCCTGGCGGACGTTGCGCTTCGCGGTGGCCACGGCGTCGGCGAAGGGCTTCGCGGCGTCGGCGCCGAACTGGGCGGTGGCGAACCCGACCTCCTGCTCGGCGGTCTTCAGTTCGTCGTCGATCGTGACGAGGGCACCCCCGGCGGTGCGTTCGAGACCCGCGAGGGACTCCTCCTGCGCCTTGGTCGCCGCCGCGGTGCGGCGTTTGTTGCGCGCACGGACGACGAGCACCACGACGACGATCGCGACCACGACGACGAGCAGCACGACCCACAGTGCGGTGAGGTTCGGCGGGTCCTGCGTCTGGGCGAGCCCGTCGGCGAACGCGGTCGCGGCCGCCGCCCAGTTGCCGTCCCGGAGCTGCGGCACGGCGTCGTCCTGGTAGGCGTTCTCGACGTCGGACGACGTCAGGTCGGTCTCGTTCGTCTGGTGGACGTCCGCGATGCGGTCGTCGACCGCCACCGCGAGCACGATGCTGTCCGAGTCGATCTGGTTCTGCTGGCGGAACGCGTCGCCCCACGCGGTGTGGTCGGACGGGTCCGAGAAGGTCGGGACGTACACGACGTAGAGCTGGGTCTTCGTCCTGTCGTAGAGGTCCTGCACGGCCTGTTCCACCTGCGACTGCTGCGCGGAGGTCAGGGCGTCCGCCTGGTCGACGACGTACGCGCCGCCTTGGAGCTGGAAGGGGGCGGTGGCGTGCGACGCGGTCGCGGGTGCGAGGACGAGGAACGCGGCGAGCAGGGCGGTCACCAGGCGGGTGGTCCACCGGAGCACAGGACGTGACGTCCCGCTCCCCGGACCGGGTCCGGCCTCGTTCGAGCGTCCGCCGTGGACCGTGCGCATCCGTCCTCCATCCGAGCCGCGGGACCCGTCCTCGTGCCCCGGGACGGCTCCCGGGGGTGCCGCCGCCCGGAGTCTATCCAGAGCGCGCACGAGTCGGACCGGCCATCTCGGGACTGTGCATGAACATTCGTCATCCGCACAGGTGCCGGACGTTTGTCCCCCACATCGGGGTATGCTGACGCCACTGTTCGACGACGAGCGGAAGGGGACAGCAATGGAGCGAACACTGAACACCGAGGTCGTCCCGCTCGAGGACGGCTACCACCGGGTGTCGACGCCGGCGAGCGGCGTGATCGGTTTCGTGCGCGAGGAGGACGGCCGGTACGAGGTCCTCCGTGGACGCGTGCGCCAGGCGACGCGGTCCGAGGGGCTCTACAGCACGATGAACGTCGCGCTGATCGCGCTCACGCACGCCTGAGACCACGCACGACTGCGTCGTCACGGACCGCACCACCTCCCCCACGTAGGCTTCCTGCGTGGGTGAGTCGTGCCTCCAGTCCGTCGTCGTGACGCTCCGTCCGGCGGGCGCGGACCGTGCAGCCGACCGGGAGGCCCTGGTCGCCGCCGTCGCGTCGGTGACGGGCGCGGACGTGGTCGGGGTGCGCACGGGGCGCGGCTGCCCGCACTGCGGCAGCACCGCGCACGGTCGACCGTGGGCCACCGTCGGTGGCCGGGAGGTCGGCGTGAGCCTGTCCCGAACCGCGGGCGTGACCGCCCTCGCGGTCGCGCCCGACGCCGTCGGGGTCGACGTCGAGCGCGTGTCCCGGGTGGCGCGCGCGCCGCTCGACGCCTTCACGTGTGGGGAGATCGACCGTGCCGCGGGCGACGTCGGGGTGCTCGCGGCCTGCTGGGCGGCGAAGGAGGCCGTCCTCAAGCGGGACGGTCGGGGCCTCCGGGTGGACCCGCGGTCGGTCGACGTCGACGTCGAGCGCGGCACGGTCGTCCTCGACGGAGCGGCACAGGCGGTCGTCCTCGTGCGGCCCGAGCACGACCTCGTGGTCGCGGTCGCCGCAGGGGGAGCACCGGTCACCTGGGGAGCGTGAGCACCTCGGCGCCGTCCTCGGTGATCGCGATCGTGTGCTCGGTGTGCGCCGTCCGGGCCCCGGTGGCGCTGCGGAGCGTCCAGCCGTCCGGGTCGGTGACGAGGACGTCGGTGTCGGCCATCACCCAGGGCTCCAGCGCGAGGAGGAGCCCCGGGCGGAGGGTGTAGCCGCGTCCGGGCCGTCCGGTGTTCGACACGTGCGGGTCCTGGTGCATGGTCGACCCGATGCCGTGGCCGCCGAACTCGACGTTGACCGGGTAGCCCGCGTCCTCCAGCACGGTGCCGATCGCGTGCGACAGGTCCCCGGTACGGGCGCCGGGGCGTGCGGCGGCGATGCCCGCGGCGAGGGCGCGTTCGGTCGCGTCGATCAGCGCGGCGTCGGCGGGGTCCACGGTCCCCACGACGAAGCTGATCGCCGCGTCGGCGGCGATGCCGTCGAGCGACACGGCGAGGTCGAGGGTGAGCAGGTCACCGTCCGCGAGCGCCCGGTCGTGGGGGAGCCCGTGCAGGACGGCGTCGTTCACGGCGGTGCAGACGTGGTGGCCGAACGGGCCGCGGCCGAACGACGGGGCGTAGTCGACGTAGCAGGACTCGGCGCCGGCGTCCTCGATGAGCTGCTTCGTCCACCGGTCGATCTCGAGCAGGTTCGTGCCGACGCGCGTGCGGTCGCGGAGGGTCTGCAGGATCGTGCCGACGAGCGCTCCGGTGCGGCGGGCGCGGTCGACCTCGGCCGGGGTCAGGATCTCGATCACGGGATGATCGTACCGGTATTACTATCGGTGCATGGTCCGTCTGCCGCTCAGTCCCGTCGAACTCGCCCGCGGTCGTGCCCTCGGGGCGCTGCTCCGCGCCGCCCGAGCCGATCGGTCGATGCTCGACGTCGCGCTCGCGGCCGGGGTGTCGCCCGAGACCCTGCGGAAGATCGAGACCGGACGCATCGCGACGCCGTCGTTCGGGACCGTCGCGGCGGTGGCAGCGGTCGTGGGACTCTCGCTCGACGAGGTCTGGCGTGAGGTGCGTCGGGCCGGGGAGGTCGTCGTCGTCGACGAGCCCGCGGGCGTCGCCTGACGCCGCCAGCGACACGCCCGCGCCCGCGCCGCGCCCGCGCCGCGCCCGCGCGCGGACGTCGCCTGACGCTGCCCGCCGGCAGCTCGGCTCGCGTTGCTCCGACGCCGTGGGTCGTCAGGCAGCGGGCAGCTCGGGGACGCCCGGTTCCTCGATCCAGGGTGCCGTCACGGCTCGGACGGCGTCGACGGACACCCCCGCGCTGCCGGCGAAGGCGTCGAGCACGTGCTCGGGGGCGACGGACGCGTGCCGGTGTCGCTCGGTGATCGTCCGGAGGCCGGCGAAGAACGCGGCGTCGCCGAACGTCCGGCGGACCGCGTGCAGGGCCAGGGCGCCGCGCTTGTAGACCCGGTCGTCGAACATGTCGCGGGCGCCCGGGTCGCCGACCACGAGGTCCTGCGGCTGGTCGAGCAGTCCCTGCCGGTACCGCGCGGCGAGCACGTCGGCCGTCTCCCCGCCCCGGTGCTCGGACCACAGCCACTCGGCGTAGCAGGCGAAGCCCTCGTGCAGCCAGATGTCGCGCCAGCGTGCGACGGTCACCGAGTTGCCGAACCACTGGTGGGCGAGTTCGTGCGCGATGAGCCGGTCGGTGCCGTGCTCGCCGTCGACGTGGTTCCGGCCGAAGACGGCGAGACCGTGGGCCTCGAGCGGGATCTCGAGCTCGTCGTCGGTCACGACCACGCCGTACGCGGGGAACGGGTACGGGCCGAACCGGTCGGCGTAGAGCGCGAGCATGTCCGGCACGCGGCCGAAGTCGGTCTTCGCCGCGGCCTGGAGGTCCGCCGGGTGGTGCAGCGTCACCGGGACGTGCGGGCTCCGGAGCTTCGTCGTGCGGTACCGACCGATCTGCACGGTCGCGAGGTACGTCGCCATGGGCTCGGTCGTCGCGTACGTCCAGGTCGTGCCGGCCCGCGCACGGTCGGTGCCGAGCAGCTCGCCGTTCGCGAGGACGTCGTACGCGGCCTCGGCGGTGATCTCGAACCGGTACGTGGCCTTGTCGTCGGGTCGGTCGTTGCACGGGAACCACGACGGCGCCCCCGTCGGCTGCGCGGCGACGATGACGCCGTCGGAGAGCTCCTCCCAGCCGACCTGTCCCCAGGGGCTCCGGATCGGCCGCGGTGTGCCGCGGTACTTGACGTGGACGGTGAACTCCGTACCGGCCGCGATCGGCTCCTGCGGCGTCACCGTCAGCTTGTGGGTCGCGGTGCCGACTTTCTTCGCGCGCTTCCCGTCGACGTCGACCCGGTCGACCGTGAGGCCGTGCAGGTCGATGACGACCCGGTCGAGGGTCTCGTGCGCCTGCGCCGTGACGGTCGCGGTGCCGTCGAGGCGGTTCGTCGCGACGCGGTACCCGAGCCGGAGCTCGTAGTGCACCGCGCTCCACCGACGGTCGCCGCTGTGCGGGGTGTACGGGTCGGCGCTGGTCATCGGCTTCACGGTGCCGCTCAGTCTGGCACGACCACGGAGCCGTCCGTCCCGGCAGCGCGCTCCGCGGCCGGAGCGTCGGACGGCGCGGTGCCGCCGGACGGCGCGGTGCCTCCGGACGGCGCGGTGCCGTCCGACGGCGCGGTGCCGCCGGGCGCAGGATCGCCGGACGCGGGATCGCCGGACAGCCACGGCGGCGCGGCCCACGGCGCGATGGGGTTCCCCGACCACAGCGACCCGGCCGGCACCTGCTCCCCGCGCATCACGAGCGACGCCGGCCCGACCGTCGACCCCGCGCCGAGCCCCGCCGCCGGCAGGACGACGCTGTGCGGCCCGAGCGTCGCGCCGGCGTCGAGCCAGACGGCGTCGAGCTGCATCACCCGGTCGTGGAACAGGTGCGTCTGCACGACGGTCCCGCGCGACACGGTGGCGCCGTCGCCGATCGCCACGAGGTCGGCCTCGGGGAGCCAGTACGTCTCGATCCACGTCCCGCGGCCGATCCGCGCACCGAGCGTCCGCAGCCACGCCGCGAGCGCCGGGGTCCCCGTGCACTGCTCCGCGAACCACGGCCGAGCGACGGTCTCGACGAAGGTGTCCTGCACCTCGTTCCGCCACACGAACGACGACCACAGCGGGTGCTCGCCCGCGTCGATCCGCCCGACGAAGGCCCACTTCGCCGTGGTCGACACCGCGGCCGCGACCGCACCGGCGACGATGAGCACCGGACCCGCGAGCAGGACGGTCCAGCCGAGCCCGATCGTCGACCACAGGCCGAGGAGCGTCCCGACGACGCCGAGTGCGATCGCCGCCGACACCATCGGCGCCAGGAGCCGCAGCAGCTCCCAGCAGCCGCGCGCGACCTTGAGCCTCCGTGGCGGCCGGAACGTGCGCTCCTCGTCGAACGTCGTCGTCGCCCGCCGCAGCCGCACGGGCGGGGTCCCGAGCCACGACGAACCGCGCTTGGCCTTCTTCGGCACCGCGGAGAGCACGGCCACCAGGGCTTCGCGGGGGACCGACCGCCCGGCACCCGTCATCCCCGAGTTCCCGAGGAACGCGCGACGACCCACCTTCGACCGACCGATCGTCACCCGACCGCCGCCGAGCTCGTACGTCGCGACCATCGTGTCGTCGGCGAGGAACGCCCCCGACGCGATCTGCGTCAGCGCCGGGATGAGCAGGACCGTCGAGATCTCGGTGTTCCGTCCGACCCGCGCGCCCAGCAGCCGGAGCCACAGCGGCGTCACGAGCGAGGCGTACACCGGGAAGAGCAGCGTCCGCGCAGCGTCGAGCACCCGCTCGGTCGTCCACACCTGCCAGCCGATCCGGCTCCGCACCGGGTGCCGTCCCTCGTGCAGCCCCAGGCCGAGCAGCCGCACCGACGCGACCACCAGCAGTGCGTAGACGAGCCCGGCGACGACCGTCGCGAGCGGCACCACCGCGAGCGCACGGAGCACCGCCGCCCCGAGGCTCGGCGCCGCACCCACCAGCGCCGCCGTCACCGCGAGTCCCACCGCGACCCCTATGACGGGCAGCCCGGCCACCGCGACCGAGCCGACCCCGTACGCGACGAGCCAGCGTCGACGGGAGGCGGGTCGTGCCTCCCGGTCGTGCCGAGCCGACCCCACGCGCTCCGCCGGCGAACCCGCCCACCGCTCGCCGTCGGGGACCCGGCCCGTCACCGACGAACCGGGTTCGACCTCGGCGCCGGCCCCCACGTGCGCGCCCGGCAGCAGCGTCGACCGGCTCCGCACCACCGCGTCCGCGTCCACCCGCACCGGCCCGAGCCGGAACACGTCCCCGTCCACCCAGTGCCCCGCGAGGTCCACCTCGGGCTCGATCGACGCCCTGGCCCCCACCCGCAGCATCCCCGTCACCGGGGGCAGCGCGTGCAGGTCCACGTCCCGCCCGATCCGTGCCCCGAGCGCACGCGCGTAGTAGCTGATCCACGGCGCACCGGCCGTCGACGGACCGTCCACCGCCTCCGCGATCCGCTCCGCGAGCCACACCCGCACGTGCACCGACCCGCCACGCGGATGGTCGCCCGGCCGGACACCCAGCAGCAGCAGCCGCGCGAGCAGCACCGTCACCGCCATCTTCCCCACCGGGGTGACGAACACCAGCAGCGCGAGCACGAGCCACGGCCACGGCACCGACGGCAGGAACGGCAACGACGTCGCGTGCAGGACGGTCGACACCAGCGACGTCCACGTCAGCACCCGCAACCCGCGGAGCACCTGCACCGGCAGCCCGAGCACCGTCAGCAGGAACCCCGTCGCCGGGGACACCGGCGCCACCGGGCGCTCCGACGCCTCCGCCGCACCGGACTCGTCCAGCGCCGCGGCCAACGCACCGATCCGGGGGTGGTCGTACACGTCCGCCACGGTCGTCGTCGGGAACCTCTCGCGGATCGCCGACACCAGCTGCGCCGCCGTCAACGACCCGCCACCGTGCGCGAAGAAGTCGTCGTCCACACCCGTCACCGGCACCCCGAGGATCGCCGACCACCGCTCCGCGATCCACGCCACCGTCTCCGGCAGGTCCGCGACGTCCGCGACCCCCGGCAGCGGCCACGGCAGCGCCGCACGGTCCACCTTGCCTGACGTCCGCGTCGGCAGCGAGTCCACGACCGCCACCAGCGGCACCAGCGCCGCCGGCAGCTCCTCGCGCAACCGTGCGTTCGCCGCCGCCACGTCCACCGCCCGCCCCGCCACCGGCGCCACGTACCCGACCAGCACCTGGTTGCCCGCCGGCGTCCGCTGCACCACCGCAGCACCACCGGCCACCCCGTCCAACGCCTGCAGCGCCGCGTCCACCTCACCCAGCTCGATCCGCCGACCACCGAGCTTCACCTGGTCGTCCGCCCGACCCTGGAACACCAGCCCCTCGGGCTCGTACCGCACCAGGTCACCGCTCCGGTACGCCCGCTCCCACCCGAGCTCCGGGAACGCCGCGTACTTCTCCGCGTCCTTCGCGGGGTCCAGGTACCGCCCCAGCCCGACCCCGCCGATCACCAGCTCGCCGACACCACCCGGCGCGACCCGCTGCCCGGCATCGTCCACCACCGCCAGGTCCCATCCGTCCAACGGCAGCCCGATCCGCACCGGTGCGCTCCCGTCCATGAGCGCACCACACGCCACCACGGTCGCCTCGGTCGGCCCGTACGTGTTCCACAGCTCCCGGCCCCGCGACGCGATCCGAGCCGCCAGCTCCGGGGGACACGCCTCACCACCGAAGATCACCAGCCGGACCTGCTCCAGCGCGTCGTCCGGCCACAGCGCCGCGAGCGTCGGCACCGTCGACACCACCGTGATCGTGTGCGCGATCAACCACGGCCCGAGGTCCACCCCCGTCCGCACCAGCGACCGCGGCGCCGGCACCAGGCACGCACCGTGCCCCCACGCCAGCCACATCTCCTCGCACGACGCGTCGAACGCCACGCTCAACCCCGCCAGCACCCGGTCACCCGGGCCGATCGGGGCGTCCTGCAGGAACATCCGCGCCTCGGCGTCCACGAACGCCGCAGCACTCAGGTGCGTCACCGCCACGCCCTTCGGCACCCCGGTCGACCCCGAGGTGAAGATGATCCACGCGTCGTCCTCCAGCCGGGGGAGGTCAGCGCTCGCCGCGGGGTCGGTCACCGGCAGGGGCGTGCCCTCGCGGTCGGCGAGCACCCCGCCTGCTCCGATGACCCCCACGACACCGGCCTCGCCGAAGACGAGCATCGCCCGCTCCTCGGGGTCGTCGGCGTCGACCGGGACGTACGCGGCGCCGGCCGCCAGCAGCGCGAGGATCGACACGTAGAGGTCGCGCCCGCCGGACGGGATGCGGACGCCGACCCGGTCGCCGCGACGGACGCCTCGGCGTGCGAGGTCGTCGGCCTGCGCGTGCACGGCCGCCAGCAGGGCCCGGTAGTCGAGGGTGCCGTCGGGGTCCTCGAGGGCGAGGGCGTCCGGATGCGTCGTCGCGGTCTCGGTGAGGACGTCGAGGAGGGTCCGGGGCGCGGGCGCGTGTGCGCCGCGCGCGAGCTCGAGCTGCGGGTTCCCGGTGGCGCTGGTCATCGAGTCCTCTCCCTGGTCGTGTGCTGGGCGACCGGGCCGTGATCCTAGGGGGTCGACGTGACGCGTCGGGAAACACCGCTGCGAGCCGTCGCGCGACACGCCTGGTCCGGGAGGGTGCCGGAGACCTGCTACGGTTGGTGACACCCCGGGCCCCCATAGCTCAGGGGATAGAGCACTGCCCTCCGGAGGCAGGGGCGGAGGTTCGAATCCTCCTGGGGGCACAAGGGAAACCCCCACTCACCGAGTGGGGGTTTCGTGGTTTCAGGGGTGACCACAGGACGGCCGGGAGGCACGGGGCGGGGCCGCCACGGGCCTCCAGGCCGGCATCTGGTCGCGTCTACTTCGCGGTCGGCTTCACGACGCCGCGCACGGCGTCCACCACTGGCTGGGCGCCACCCGGCTCGGTGAAGAGCGTCGACGACGCGGTGATCCAGTACGGGTCCGCGAACGCGTCCGCCCGCCCGACCCCGTCGTCCGCCAGGTCGAAGTACCCCTCGACCGTGTAGGTCGGCACCGATCCGCCCCGCTGGTACAGCGCGTCCTTGAGGTTCGTGAGCGACTTCTCAGGCAGGTCGGCGACGGCGAACGCGATCGTCACGGAGTGGTCCGACACCTCGCGGAACTGGCACGCGCGCCCCCGCTGCTGGACGATCCGGGCCGCCGGTGTGCCCTTCGCGGGCCGGTAGGACTCGACCTGCTCGAACGCCTGGCCGTACACCGCGAGCGACTCGAGGGGGAGCAGCTCCGCGCACGTCTGCGACACGGGCTTCCCGATCGGCGTCGCGGACGGCGTCGGACCCGCTCCGCCGCCGCCGGAGCACGCGGCGAGCACGGCGACGGACGTGGTCGCGAGGACGGCGGCGCTGATCGCCCGGACGCGGCTGCGGGAGGTCATCCGGCCATGATGGCGCATCGTCCGGGGAGGCCCGTGGACGCCGGTAGGATCGACCGCTATGACACCAGCCGAACTCTCCGCCGCGTACCTGTCGATCCTGACGGGGATCGTGGAGCGACGAGGTGCCTCGGACACGGTGACGGTCGAGGAGTCGCACGCGGCCCTCGAACGGCCGAAGAACCGGGCGCACGGTGACTGGGCGTCGAACGCCGCGATGCAGCTGGCGAAGCGCCTCGGGACGAACCCGCGCGAGCTCGCGACCGAGATCGCGGGGGAGCTGACCGAGCTCGACGGCGTGGCCTCGGTCGACGTCGCCGGCCCCGGGTTCATCAACATCACGCTCGACGCGGCCGCCGCCGGCGCGATCGCCAAGACCATCGTCGACGAGGGCGCCGCGTTCGGGCAGGGCGACCTGTACGACGGGGTGAAGATCGACCTCGAATTCGTCTCCGCGAACCCGACCGGTCCGATCCACATGGGCGGCGTCCGCTGGGCCGCGGTCGGCGACAGCCTCGCCCGCGTGTTCGAGGCGCAGGGCGGACTCGTCACCCGCGAGTACTACTTCAACGACCACGGCGCGCAGATCGACCGCTTCGCGCGGTCCCTCGTCGCGTCGGCGCTCGGCGAGCCCACGCCCGAGGACGGCTACGGCGGCGCGTACATCGGCGAGATCGCGGCGCGCGTGATCGCCACGCTGCCGGCCGGCACCGACGTGCGGGACCTGCCGCGCGACGAGGCACAGGAGCTGTTCCGGCGCGAGGGCGTCGAGTTCATGTTCGCGGACATCAAGTCGTCGCTGCACGACTTCGGCGTCGACTTCGACGTGTACTTCCACGAGAACTCGCTGCACGAGTCGAAGGCCGTCGAGCGGGCCATCGAGCGGCTGCAGTCGCTCGGCGAGATGTACGAGGCCGAGGGTGCGCTCTGGCTCCGCACGACCGACTTCGGCGACGACCGGGACCGCGTCGTCATCAAGTCGGACGGGCAGCCGGCCTACATCGCGGGCGACCTGGCGTACTACCTCGACAAGCGCGAGCGCGGCTTCGAGCGGAACCTCATCATGCTCGGCGCCGACCACCACGGCTACGTCGGCCGCATGATGGCGATATGCGCGGCGTTCGGTGACGAGCCCGGCACGAACCTCGAGATCCTCATCGGGCAGATGGTCAACCTGCTCAAGGACGGCGAGCCGATGCGCATGTCGAAGCGCAACGGCACGATCGTCACGATGGAGGACCTCGTCGACGCCGTCGGTGTCGACGCCGGCCGGTACGCCCTCGTGCGCTTCGCGAGCGACACCTCGATCGACATCGACCTCGACCTGCTCACGAAGCGGACCAACGACAACCCGGTCTTCTACGTGCAGTACGCCCACGCCCGCACGCAGTCGGTCGCCCGCAACGCCGCCGCATCCGGGGTCGACCGGTCCGCGTTCGACGCCTCGCTCCTGACGCACGAGACCGAGAGCACCCTCGTCGGGGCCCTCGCCGAGTACCCGCGGGTCGTCCGGCAGGCCGCCGAGCTCCGCGAGCCGCACCGCATCGCGCGCTACATCGAGCAGCTCGCGGGGCTGTACCACCGCTGGTACGACTCCTGCCGCGTGACACCGCTCGGGGACGAGGCCGTGACGGACCTCCACCGCACGCGCCTCTGGCTGAACGACGCCACCGGTCAGGTCATCCGCAACGGCCTCGGCCTCCTCGGGGTGAGTGCGCCCGAGCGCATGTAGCGGGGGCGCTGCGCCGCCACACGCGGGCGCGGCCCAACCGAAGACACTCGGCACCACGGTTCCCCTTGGTGCCGGATGTCTTCGGTCGTGCGGATGCAGCTGGCGCCGGACGCGCCGGACGCGCCGGGACGCCCTCGCCGAGGGCGCCCGCTCCGCCGCGTGCGCCGCACAACCAGAGTCGTTCCGAACCACGCGGACGCGCGGTTCGGAACGACTCTGGTTGTGCGAACACAGACCGCGCCGCGCCACCCCGCGCCACCGCCTACCGCGCCACCCCGCGCAGCGCACCACCCCGCCGCACCCAGCGCACCCGCGGCGGACGCCCACCGGGCGCACGCCGCGCCTCCAGGCTGGCTGACGGTGGGTGCTGGCAGGGTGGGACGCATGACCGCCGCCCCCGCCGCCCGCCCGAAGCGCCGCCGCTGGCCGATCGTCCTCGTCGTCGTGCTCGTCGTCCTCGCCGCCCTCGTGGTGATCGCCGAGTTCGTCCTCCGCGGTGTCGTCGACCGGATCATCGCCCAACAGGTCGAGCAGTCGCTCCCCGAGGGCACCACCGGTCAGGTCGACGCGCACGCGGACGGCATCGTCATCCCGCAGCTCATCGGCGGGACGCTCGACCAGGTCGAGATCTCCTCGCGGAAGATCACGGTCGACGGCATCCCGCTCGCCGCCGACGTCACCGTGCACGACGTGCCCGTCGACGGCAAGGGGGACGTACGCGACCTCGACGGCACCGTGACCCTCGCCTCGAGCAGCGTCTCCGACCTCGCGAAGTACAGCCCGCTGTTCGAACGCCTGAAGCTCGTCGACGGCGGGGTCGAGCTCTCCGGCAAGACGGCCGTCCTCGGCTACGACATCACCTACGCCGCGCGCGGCGACGTCGTGACGCAGGACGACGGCAAGGGCGTGACGATCACCCCGAAGAGCGTCCGCATCACCAACTCGTCGCTCGGCCTCAAGGTCGACTCGATCCCCGGCGTCACGAACGTCCCGGTCGAGGTGTGCACCGCACGCTTCCTGCCGTCCCAGCTCGCGGTGCGCGACCTCGACATCACGGCACGCGACGCGACCGTCCGCGTCACCGCGGACTCCCTGCCACTCAGCGAGGAAGGGCTGCGGTCCGTGGGGTCCTGCTCGTAACACCGGACGGGAGGCTCCTCACGGCTCGGTAGGATCGGGTCCCGTGAGCGAGAACCCCCTTGCCCCGCCGCGGCTGCGGTTCCCGACGGACGCCTCCGCGCTGACGGCGCGCATCTGGCCCGCGTCCGCGACCCGGACGGACGACGGCGAGCTCGCCGTGGGCGGGATCACCGCATCGGACCTCGCCCGGCAGTTCGGCACACCCCTCTACGTGGTCGACGAGCGCGACGTGCAGTCCCGAGCCGTGCGTGTGCGGACCGCCTTCTCGGACGCGTTCGGCCGGATCGGCACCCGTGCGCACGTCTACTACGCCGGCAAGGCGTTCCTGACGACCCAGGTCGCCGCGTGGATGGCCGAGGCGGACCTCCGCGTCGACGTCTGCACCGGCGGGGAGCTCGCGGTCGCCCTGGCCGGCGGTGTCGACCCGGGGATGCTCGGCTTCCACGGCAACGACAAGTCCGACGCCGAGATCGCCCGCGCCGTCGAGGTCGGGGTCGGCACGATCGTCCTCGACAGCCACGAGGAGGTGCAGCGCGTCGCCCGGGCCGCCGCCGACGCCGGTGTCGTGCAGCGCGTCCGCATCCGGATTAACAGCGGTGTGCACGCCTCCACGCACGAGTACCTCGCCACCGCCCGCGAGGACCAGAAGTTCGGCATCCCGCTGACCGAGGCCGAGCAGGCCGCGGCGGCGGTCCGCGCGGAGCCCTCCCTCGCGTTCGTCGGCCTGCACTCGCACATCGGCTCGCAGATCTTCGACGAGTCCGGCTTCCGCGAGGCCGCCCGGCGCCTCATGGACGTGCACGCAGCGCTCGTGGCCACGGGGCCGGTGCCGGAGCTCAACCTCGGCGGAGGATGGGGCATCGACTACACCGAGGCCGACTCGGCGTTCGCGCCCGAGGACGTCGCCGAGGCCCTCGCCACGATCGTCGCCGAGGCCTGCGCGGAACGCGGGATCCCGGTGCCCGAGATCGCGGTGGAACCCGGTCGGTACATCGTCGGCCCCGCCGGCATCACGCTCTACTCCGTCGGCACGATCAAGCCCGTGACGCTGGAGCTCGACGCGCCCGTGTCCGAGGCGACCGCGACCCGCACGTACGTGTCCGTCGACGGCGGCATGAGCGACAACGCCCGCCCCGCGCTGTACGGCGCCGACTACACCGCCCGTCTCGTCCGGAGCTCGGACGCGCCGGCGGTGCTCAGCCGGGTCGTCGGCAAGCACTGCGAGAGCGGCGACGTCGTCGTGCAGGACGAGTACCTGCCGGGCGACGTGCACCGCGGCGACCTCCTCGCGGTCGCCGCGACCGGTGCCTACTGCTGGAGCCTCGCGAGCAACTACAACCACGTCGGTCGCCCGCCGGTCGTCGCCGTGGCGGACGGCACAGCCCGTATCCTCGTCCGGGGCGAGTCGATCGACGACCTGCTCGCCCGTGACACCGGGGTCGTCCCCGCACCCGGCCCCGGCCGGTGACACACCCGAACGACAGGAACCACCCCCAGATGATCGAATACCGCAACGTCCGCGTCGCCCTGCTCGGAGCCGGCTCGGTCGGGTCGCAGGTGGCGCGGCTCCTCCTGGAGCACGGCGACGAACTCGCCTCGCGTGCCGGCGCCGGCCTCGAGCTCGTCGGGATCGCCGTCCGCGACACCGAGGCGGAGCGGGACGTCGACCTGCCGAAGGACCTCTTCACGACCGACGCCGAGTCGCTGATCCTGGGTGCCGACATCGTCGTCGAGCTCATCGGCGGCATCGAGCCGGCGCGGACGCTCGTCCTCCAGGCGCTGCAGTCCGGCGCGGACGTCGTCACGGGCAACAAGGCGCTCCTCGCGACCCACGGACCGGAGCTCTTCGCCGCCGCCGAGCAGGTGGGTGCGCAGCTCTACTACGAGGCCGCCGTCGCCGGGGCGATCCCGATCATCCGCCCGCTGCACGACTCCCTCGCCGGTGACCGCATCGTCCGCATCATGGGCATCGTCAACGGCACCACGAACTTCATCCTCGACCTGATGGACCGCCAGGGCGCGACGTTCGAGGACGCCCTCGCCACCGCGACCGAGCTCGGGTACGCCGAGGCCGACCCGACCGCCGACATCGAGGGCTACGACGCCGCGCAGAAGGCCGCGATCCTCGCCTCGCTCGCGTTCCACACCTCGGTGCCGCTCGTCGCCGTCCACCGGGAGGGCATCACCGCGATCACGATCGACCAGGTCCGCGCGGCCCGGAAGGCCGGCTACGTCGTGAAGATCCTCGCGACGGCCGAGCGCCTGACCGACGAGGACGGCCGCGAGGGCGTCTCCGCCCGCGTCTACCCGGCGCTCGTGCCGGAGTCGCACCCGCTCGCGAGCGTGCACGGCGCGAAGAACGCCGTGTTCGTCGAGGCCGAGGCCGCTGGCGACCTCATGTTCTACGGCGCCGGAGCCGGCGGCGTCGAGACGGCCTCCGCCGTCCTCGGCGACCTCGTGTCCGCCGCGCGCCGACACGTCATCGGCGGCCCCGGCGTCGCCGAGTCGACCCAGGCGGACCTGCCCGTGTTCCCGATCGGGACCGTGCGCACCCGCTACCAGATCACGCTCGACGTCGCGGACGCCCCCGGTGTCCTGTCGACGGTCGCGGGCGTCCTGGCCAAGCACGGCGTCAGCGTGGAGACGGTCGAACAGACCAGCGCGCTGCAGACGGACGCTCCCGGTGCCGACCGCACCGGTGCGACCGCGACGCTCGTCATCGGCACCCACCTGGCGCGCGAGTCCGACCTCGACGACACCGTGGTGGCGCTCCGCAACGAGGACGTCGTCGCCGAGATCACCAGCGTGTTGCGGGTCGTCGGCGGCTGAGCCGCACGCACCCCCACGCACCCGAACAGCACACCGATACAAAGGGGAGCCTGATGGCCCACCAGTGGCAGGGAGTCCTGCGCGAGTACGCCGACCGTCTCGACGTGACCGAGGCGACGCCCGTCGTCACCCTCGGCGAGGGCGGCACCCCGCTCATCCCGGCGCGACGGCTCTCCGAGCGCACCGGGGCGGACGTCTACGTCAAGTTCGAGGGCATGAACCCGACGGGTTCGTTCAAGGACCGCGGCATGACGATGGCGATCTCGAAGGCCGTCGAGCACGGCGCCAAGGCCGTCATCTGCGCCTCGACCGGCAACACGAGTGCGTCGGCCGCCGCGTACGCCACGCACGCGGGCATCACCGCCGCGGTGCTCGTCCCCGAGGGCAAGATCGCGATGGGCAAGCTCAGCCAGGCGATCGCGCACGACGGGCAGCTGCTCCAGGTGCAGGGCAACTTCGACGACTGCCTCGACATCGCGCGCGACCTCGCGGCGAACTACCCGGTGCACCTCGTCAACTCGGTGAACAACGACCGCATCGAGGGTCAGAAGACCGCTGCGTTCGAGGTCGTCGACGTCCTCGGTGACGCGCCGGACTTCCACTTCCTGCCCGTCGGCAACGCCGGCAACTACACGGCGTACTCCCGCGGCTACCGCGAGGACGTCGCCGCCGGTCGTTCGTCGAAGCTCCCGCGCATGTTCGGCTTCCAAGCCGCAGGCTCGGCCCCGATCGTCCGCGGTGAGGTCGTCCCGAAGCCCGAGACGATCGCGTCCGCCATCCGCATCGGCAACCCCGCCTCGTGGCAGTACGCCCTCGACGCGCGCGAGGAGACCGACGGCTACTTCGGCGCCATCTCCGACGAGGCGATCCTCGCCGCGCACCACATCCTGTCGGCCGAGGTCGGCGTCTTCGTCGAGCCGGCCTCCGCGATCGGTGTCGCCGGGCTCCTCGAGCGCGCTGATGCCGGTGTCGTCGGCAAGGGCGCGAAGGTCGTCATCACGGTGACCGGCCACGGCCTGAAGGACCCGCAGTGGGCCCTCCGCACCGAGGACGGCAGCGAGGTCCAGCCCACGGTCGTGCCGGTGGACACGAAGTCCGTCGCCGACGTGCTCGGACTGGTCGGCGCCGAGTGAGCACGCACCGCTCGTCCGGACCGGGGGAGGGCGCGACCGCCCAGCACGCTGTACCGGCCGGACGGGCGGTACGCGTCCGGGTGCCGGCGACGTCGGCGAACCTCGGGCCGGGGTTCGACTCGCTCGGGCTCGCGCTGTCGCTGTACGACGAGGTGACCGTGCGTGTCCGGCCGGAGCCCGGTGCGACCGTGACGGTCGAGGGCGTCGGTGCCGGCGAGGTCGCCACGGACGACACCAACCTCGTCGTCCAGGCCGTCCGCCGAGGGCTCGCGGCCGGTGGCGTGACCGAGCAGCCGGGTCTCGAGCTGCACGCGGTCAACGCCATCCCGCACGGCCGCGGACTCGGGTCGAGCGCGGCGGCGATCGTCGCCGGACTCATGGCGGCGCGGGGTCTCCTCGCGGGGGTCGTCGACCTCGACGCCTCGACGCTCCTGACGCTCGCCACGGAGATGGAGGGGCACCCGGACAACGTCGCGCCGGCGCTCTTCGGCGGCCTCACCATCGCATGGATGACCGCGGACGGGCCGGCGTACAAGCGGCTGCTCGTGCACCGCGGCGTCTCGCCGGTGGTCTTCGTGCCGACCTCGACGCTGTCGACCAAGCTCGCACGGTCCCTGCAGCCCGCGAGCGTGCCCCACGAGGACGCCGCGTTCAACGTGTCGCGGTCGGCGCTCCTCGTCGCGGCACTGATCCAGAGCCCCGAGCTGCTCCTGGCGGCGACCGAGGACCGTCTGCACCAGGCGTACCGGGCGAGCGCCATGCCCGAGACCGACGCGCTCATCGGGCTCCTGCGGCAGCACGGGCTCGCGGCGGTCGTCTCCGGGGCCGGCCCGAGCCTCCTCGTCCTCGGCAGCGATCCGGCGCAGCGGCTCACCGCGGCGGACCTCGTGACGCGACACGCGGAGTCGGACTGGCGCCCGCTCATGCTGGCCGTGGACCTGGGTGGTGCTACAGTGGCAGCGCACTCGGCGCTCCAAGCCGATCCCGCATAGGCAGCAGGAACGATCCTCGCCGGTGCAGGGTCCGGTGCGCGGGGGCAATCTCTTTCTGATCACCGTTTCCCGGTCCGTCGTCTGAACGACGGTCAGTGCACCCCTGTGCATCCGGGGCGGTGGAAACTCTCCGCGTTCTGCGGTTCGAAAGGAAACACCGACCTTGACGAACGTCAACGACTCCACCCCGGTGGAGATCCCCAGCGACCTGCGCGCCCTCCGCCTCCCGGAGCTCCAGCGCATCGCTTCCTCCCTCGGCATCACGGGCCTGTCGAAGATGCGCAAGGGCGACCTCATCGCCACGATCGAGGACAAGCGCCCCGCGACGGCCGACGCCCCCGCCGCCGAGGCCCCGGTCGTCGAGCAGCCGACGCTGCCCGAGCCCGCCACCGAGCAGCTGACGGCCGAGCCGGCCGCTGCGCCGGAGCCGGCCGCCCAGCAGCAGTCCGCGCAGGACGCGACCTCGGGCGCCGCCACCGGCGCCGAGGCGACCGACCAGCCGACCGGCGGCCGTGCGCGTCGCTCGCGCCGTGCCTCCTCGGCGGGCACCGTCAACGCGGCGCCGACGTCGGCGTCCGAGCACCAGAACCACGGGCACACCGGCACCGAGGACCTCCTCGCCGGGCTCGACCAGGTCCGCGCCGAGAAGGACGCGCAAGAGGCCGCGCAGGCTGCCGGCCAGCGCCGCGGGCGCGGCCAGCAGCAGGACGGTCAGCAGCAGGGCGGCCAGCAGGCCGGCCAGGAGGCCCAGGACGACTCCGCCACGCAGGCGGGCGAGCAGGGCGGCGAGTCCGGCGAGGGCGACCAGCAGGGCGAGGGCGGCTCGCGTCGCGGACGCCGCAGCCGTGGTCGTGGTCGTGGGCGTGGCCAGAACGCCGAGAACGGCGAGCAGAACGGCCAGGGCGGCAACGGTCAGGGCGGGAACGGCCAGGGCGGCAACGACCAGCAGGGCCAACAGAAGCAGGACGACCAGAACGGTCAGCAGAAGCAGGGCCAGCAGAAGCAGAACGGCCAGCAGAAGCAGGACGACCAGAACGGTCAGCAGAAGCAGGGCCAGCAGAACGGCCAGCAGAAGCAGAACAACCAGAACGGCCCGCAGCAGGACGCGCAGGAGGGCGAGGGCCGCAGCCGTCGTCAGCGTGACCGCAAGCGCGGCCGTGGCGGCCAGCAGGACGACCTCGAGCCGGAGGTCACCGAGGACGACGTCCTCATCCCGATCGCGGGCATCCTCGACGTCCTGGACAACTACGCCTTCGTGCGGACGACCGGTTACCTGCCCGGCCCGAGCGACGTCTACGTCTCGCTCGGCCAGGTGAAGAAGTACCACCTCCGCAAGGGCGACGCGATCGTCGGCTCGATCAAGCAGCCCCAGGGCGGCGAGCAGCAGAGCCGTCAGAAGTACAACGCGCTCGTCAAGGTCGACACCGTCAACGGGCAGACCGCGGAGGAGGCGGCGGCCCGCAAGGACTTCTCCGACCTCACGCCCCTGTACCCGAACGAGCGTCTGCGCCTCGAGACCGAGCCGCAGAAGCTGTCGACGCGGATCATCGACCTCGTGTCGCCGATCGGCAAGGGCCAGCGCGGCCTCATCGTCTCGCCGCCCAAGGCCGGCAAGACGGTCGTGCTCCAGGCCATCGCCAACGCGATCGCGAAGAACAACCCCGAGGCGCACCTCATGGTCGTGCTCGTGGACGAGCGGCCCGAAGAGGTCACCGACATGCAGCGCTCGGTGAAGGGCGAGGTCATCGCCTCGACCTTCGACCGTCCGGCGGAGGACCACACCACGGTCGCCGAGCTCGCCATCGAGCGTGCGAAGCGCCTGGTCGAGCTCGGTCACGACGTCGTCGTGCTGCTCGACTCGATCACGCGCCTCGGTCGCGCCTACAACCTGGCGACGCCGGCCTCCGGTCGCGTGCTCTCCGGTGGCGTCGACTCGGCCGCGCTCTACCCGCCGAAGCGCTTCTTCGGCGCGGCGCGCAACATCGAGGACGGCGGCTCGCTGACCATCCTCGCGACCGCGCTCGTCGAGACCGGATCCAAGATGGACGAGGTCATCTTCGAGGAGTTCAAGGGCACCGGCAACATGGAGCTCCGCCTCAACCGCCACCTCGCGGACAAGCGGATCTTCCCGGCCGTCGACGTCAACGCCTCCGGCACCCGTCGCGAGGAGCAGCTGCTCTCCGCCGACGAGGTCAAGATCACGTGGCGCCTGCGCCGGGCCCTCGCCGGGCTCGACCCGCAGCAGGCCCTCGAGATCGTGCTGCGGAACCTCAAGGAGACGCAGTCGAACGTCGAGTTCCTGGTCCAGGTGCAGAAGTCGGTCCCCACGACCGGCGGGCACCACAACGGCCACCAGGAGTAACCGGTGTTCGAGTCGGTAGCGGGGCTGCTGGCGGAACACGAGGACCTGACGCAGCAGCTGTCGGACCCCGCGCTCCACGCCGATCCGGTCCGTGCGAAGAAGGTGAACCGGCGGTACGCCGAGCTCAACCAGATCAAGTCCGCGTACGAGTCCTGGCAGGCGGCGGGGGACGACCTCGCCGCCGCCCGGGAACTCGCGCGCGAGGACGAGGCGTTCGCGGACGAGGTCCCCGCGCTCGAGGAGCAGCTGCAGGAGCGCCAGGAGCGTCTCCGTCGGCTGCTCATCCCGCGCGACCCCGACGACGGCCGCGACGTCATCATGGAGATCAAGGGCGGTGAGGGCGGCGAGGAGTCGGCGCTCTTCGCGGCCGACCTCCTGCGGATGTACTCGCACTACGCCGAGACGAAGGGCTGGAAGGTCGAGCTCCTCGAGCGCACCGAGTCCGACCTCGGCGGCTACAAGGACGTGCAGGTCGCGATCAAGTCGAACGCGACCGACCCGTCCCAGGGCGTCTGGGCGCACCTGAAGTACGAGGGTGGCGTGCACCGCGTGCAGCGGGTGCCGGCGACCGAGTCGCAGGGGCGCATCCACACGTCGACCACGGGCGTGCTGGTGTTCCCCGAGGTCGACGAGCCCGAAGAGGTCCAGATCAACCAGAACGACCTCAAGATCGACGTGTACCGGTCCTCCGGTCCCGGCGGTCAGTCGGTGAACACGACGGACTCCGCGGTCCGCATCACCCACCTGCCCACGGGCATCACGGTGGCGATGCAGAACGAGAAGTCGCAGCTGCAGAACCGCGAGGCCGGCATGCGCGTCCTCCGTGCACGCATCCTCGCGAAGCAGCAGGAGGAGCTCGACGCGATCGCCTCGGACGCGCGCAAGTCGCAGATCCGCGGCATGGACCGTTCCGAGCGCATCCGCACGTACAACTTCCCGGAGAACCGCATCGCGGATCACCGGACCGGCTACAAGGCGTACGACCTCGACCGGGTGATGAACGGCGCGCTCGAACCCGTCATCCAGTCCGCCATCACGGCGGACGAAGAGGCCCGCCTGGCCGCCATCGGCGACCAGGACGCGTGACCGAACCCCGCCGGGAGGCTCGGATCACCGCCGACACTCCCGTCCCGTTCGCTGCGGATCGCCTGCTCGAGCAGGCGACCGCGGCGCTCGACGGTGCCGGTGTCCCGACTCCACTGGTCGACGCCGAGCTCCTGCTCGCCTGGGCGACCGACACCTCGCGCGGCGCCGTCCAGGCCCGGGCGCTGACCGGGGGAGCGATCGCACCGGAGCACGTCGAGCGCTTCCGTCACGCGGTCGCTCGCCGGACCACCCGCGAGCCGCTCCAGCACATCACGGGCGAGGCGCACTTCCGTGCCCTCACGCTCGCGGTGGGACCGGGCGTGTTCGTCCCGCGACCAGAGACCGAGGGCGTCGTGCAGTTCGGCATCGACGCGCTCCGCGCCACCGCGCTGCCCGCGCCCGTGGCCGTCGACCTGGGCTCCGGCAGCGGTGCCATCGCCATCGCGATGGACACCGAGGTGCCGAACGCGGTCGTGTACGCGGTCGAGCGCTCACCCGAGGCCCTGCCGTGGACCCGACGCAACGTGGACGCCCACGGCGGCACCGTCCGGCTCGTCGAGGGCGACCTCGCCGACGCGCTGCCCGAGCTCGACGGCACCGTCTCCGTCGTCGTGTCGAACCCGCCGTACGTCCCCGACGACATGGTGCCGGTCGACCCCGAGGTCCGGGACCACGACCCGTCGCTCGCGCTGTACGGGGGAGCGGACGGCCTCGACGCCGTCCGTGCGCTCACCGAGACCGCCTGGCGCCTCCTCGTGCCCGGCGGCCTGCTCGTCGTCGAGCACGCGGAACAGCAGGGTGCGGGCGTCCGCGAGGTCCTCGCCGCGCGGGGGTTCCGTTCCCCGGAGACGCACGTCGACCTGACCGGCCGCGACCGCACCACGACGGCCACCCGCTGACGCGACCCGCGGGCGGACGCGAGCCGTGCCTCCCGGCCGGTCGTGACGCGGCGCGTCGATCAGGCGACGGGGGAGGCGACCCGCTCCTGCTCCTGTTCCGCGACGAAGGCGCGGACCGCCTCGCGGAGATCGGTGTGCTCCTCGACCAGGACGGCGTGGATGCCGACGCTCCGCGCGCCCTCGACGTTGACCGGCATGTCGTCGGCGAAGAAGGTGCGCTCGGCCGGGACGCCGTGGTGCTCGAGCGCCCGCAGGAAGACCTCGGGTTCGGGCTTGCGTGCACCGAAGTTGCTCGTCGTGTCGAGGTGGTCGCCGAAGACCGCCGCGAGGGACGGCACCCACCGCGCGATCCAGCGCCCGGCGAGCGGACCGTTGTTCGTCAGCAGCCCGACGCGCCCGTGCTCGGCCGCGATCCGGACCGCCTCGACCCGCTCGGGCAGCTCGGTCATCGCCGCGCCGCGGAAGCGTGCCCACTCGGACTCCGGGACGTCGCAGCCCATCGCGTCCTCGAACGCGGCGAGGTAGGCGTCCCCGTCGGGCCAGTGGCCGGCCTCGGCCCTGGCCTCGTTCCCGCAGTCCCACCAGCGGCGGCGGAGCTCGGCGAAGTCGTGTCCGGTGAACTCGGCGAGGGCCTCCATCCGCACGCGCCAGTCGTAGCGGACGAGGACCTCGTCCATGTCGAACAGGAAGAGGAGCGGGGGCACGGCGGTCTCGTTCACGATGCCACCCATTGTGTCGCACTATCATCGTGCGAGTCATGGCCTCCCGATACGACTGCACCGACAACGACGGTCTCCTCACCGGGATGCGGCTCGCACGTGCCGCGCTCGGACGGGGAGAGCTCGTCGTCGTCCCCACCGACACCGTCTACGGCCTCGCCGCGGACGCCTTCAGCCAGGCCGCCGTGCAGCGGCTGCTCGACGCGAAGGGCCGCACGCGGCAGTCCCCGCCGCCGGTGCTCATCCCGGGGCCGCCCACGCTCGACGCGCTCGCGAGCGAGGTGCCGCAGCAGGTGCGCGACCTCGTCGACGAGTTCTGGCCCGGTGGCCTCACGGTCATCCTCCGCGCACAGCCGTCGCTCGACTGGGACCTCGGCGAGACCCGGGGGACCGTCGCGCTCCGCATGCCGGACTCCCGGATCGCGCTCGAGCTGCTGCAGGAGGTCGGGCCGCTCGCGGTCTCCTCGGCGAACAGCACCGGCGACCCGGCCGCGATGGACGTCGACGCCGCGGAGCGGATGCTCGGCGAGAGCGTCTCGGTGTACCTCGACGGCGGCCCGATCGAGGTGCACGACGGGTTCGCCGCGTCGACCGGCTCGACCATCGTCGACGCGACCGGGCTCTCGACCGGCGACAAGCTGACGATCGTGCGGCACGGGGTGATCCCCGACGACGAGATCGCGCGGGTCGTCGGAGCCGACCTGATCGCGTGAAGTACTACCTGCTCGCGGGAGCCATCGCCGCGGTCGTGAGCTTCTGCATCAGCTGGCTGGTGTGGAAGCTCGGCGTCCGGTTCCGGTGGTACCCGAAGGTCCGCGAGCGTGACGTGCACCGCACCCCGACGCCCCGGCTCGGCGGGATCGCGATGTACCTCGGCGTCATCGTGGCGATGCTCGCCGCCTGGTTCCTGTTCCCGTCGATCGCCGGGACCGACTACTTCCGGCTCGTGTTCTCCGAACCGGGGCGCGTGCTCGCCGTCCTCGGCGGAGCGACGATCATCGTGGTCCTCGGCGTCGCGGACGACATCTGGGACCTCGACTGGATGACGAAGCTGGCGGGCCAGATCATCGCCGCCGGCATCCTGGCGTGGCAGGGCGTGGCGATCGTCTCCCTGCCGATCGGGAACACGCTCGGAGTCGGTTCGTCCTACATGAGCCTCATCTTCACGGTGTTGGCGGTCGTGCTCGTGATGAACGCGGTGAACTTCATCGACGGGCTCGACGGGCTCGTCGCCGGGGTGGCGATCATCGCCGGCGGGGTGTTCTTCCTCTACACGTTCTTCATCAACCGCGTCGTGCAGCAGACGGAGTTCTTCTTCAACCTGCCGTCGCTCCTGACCGCGGTCCTCGTCGGGGCGTGCTTCGGCTTCCTCATCCTGAACTGGCACCCGGCGAAGCTCTTCATGGGGGACGCAGGTGCGCTGCTCGTGGGCTTCCTCATGGCCACGAGCGCGGTGAGCGTCACGGGCAACATCGACCCCGCGGCCGTGCAGACACGCCAGGCCCTGCTGCCGGCGTTCATCCCCATCCTGCTGCCCTTCGCGATCCTCATCGTGCCGATCCTCGACTTCGGGCTCGCGGTCACCCGGCGGCTCAGTGCCGGGAAGTCGCCGTTCTCGGCCGACCGGAAGCACCTGCACCACCGCCTGCTCGACATGGGGCACTCGCACTTCCACGCGGTACTGATCTTCTACGCCTGGACCGCCACCGTCGCGTTCGGCTGCCTGCTCTTCCTCTTCGTCGACTGGTACTGGGTGGTGGCGTTCGTCGCGGTCGGGTTCACGGTGTGCGCCGTCGCCACCTTCGCCCCGCTCGGCCGCAAGCGCACCGAGATCGCCGCCCAGACCGCCAACCGCTCCGCCGCCGTGGTGGACGCCAGCCTCGACCCGCTCGACCGGGCCGCCAACGACCGCACGATCCCTGGAGACATCACGTGACCGCACCGAACGCGCTCGACCACGTCCGGCCGGTGTTCCGCCGCATCCTCGTCTGGGCGGGCCTGCTCGCGGTCGCCCTCGCCGTCGTCGGGGGAGTCGTGGGGCTCCTCGTCGCCGGCACGCCCGGGCTGGCGGGTGGCCTGCTCGGCGCCGTGCTGAGCGTCGTGTTCCTCGGACTCACTGCACTGTCGGTGCTCGTCGCGCTCCGGGTCTCCAAGGGGCAGATGATCTCCGGTGCGTTCTTCGGCATCGTGATGGGGACCTGGCTGCTGAAGTTCGTGCTCTTCATCGTCGTGCTCGTGGCGCTGCGCGACCGTGCGTGGGTGGACTTCCCGATCCTCGCGGTCGTGATCATCGTCGGGGTCGTCGGGTCGCTCGTCATCGACGTCGTCGCGGTCGCGAAGGCGCGGGTCCCGATCGGGGTGTCGCTGCCCGGTTCCTCCTCGGAACCTGAGAAGGACGACACCCGCGACTGAGAGCCCGGGAAGCCTCTCGCACCTGATAGGCTTCTCGAAGTCCGCGTCCGGAGCCTCGCTCGGAGCGGACGAGCCTCCACAAAGTCCACCATCGCGTGCCGTGTGTGCGCGCGCCGACACAGGAGACAGCGCTGCTATCCCACGCTCTTCCCCTGTCCCTCACCGCTGCGGTCAACCCCGTCGCGGCGGGGAGCAGCCACGCCGCCGAGTTCCACGGTCCGTCGATCAACGAGTTCTTCCCTGACGCGATCTTCTTCGCCGGGACGCCGTTCGAGATCGACCGCCTCGTCATCATCCGCTTCATCGCCGTCGCGGTGCTGCTGATCATCGGGATCGTCGGGACCCGCTCGCTGAAGCTCGTCCCCGGTCGCGGTCAGGCGCTCATCGAGTACGCGTTCGACGTCGTCCGTCGCAACACGTTCGACAACCTCGGCGAGAAGGACGGCAAGCGCTTCCTGCCACTCCTGGCCACGATCTTCTTCTCGGTGCTGTTCCTGAACCTGACGGGTCTCATCCCCGGGTTCAACCTGCAGGGCACCAGCCGCATCGCGTACCCGATGATCCTCGCGATCGTCGCCTACGTGGCGTTCATCTACGCGGGCCTCCGGAAGCACCCGGGCGCGTTCCTCCGCAACGCGCTGTTCCCGCCCGGGGTGCCGTGGCCGCTCTACATCATCGTGACGCCGATCGAGCTCGTCTCGACCTTCGTGCTCCGTCCGGTGACGCTGACGCTCCGACTCCTCATGAACATGGTCGTCGGCCACCTGCTGCTCGTCCTGTTCTTCGCAGCGACGCAGTTCTTCCTGTTCGACACCGAGGGTGCCTTCAAGCTCTTCGGCGTCGGGACGCTCGCGTTCGGCATCGCGTTCAGCTTCTTCGAGATCCTGGTCGCGCTGCTGCAGGCGTACGTCTTCATGCTGCTGACCGCCGTGTACATCCAGCTCGCGCTGGCTGACGAGCACTGACCTGTACTGACCCCCCATACGGCACGGCATCCGCCGGGCCGCACCTGAAAGGAACACACGTGGACGCAACGACCGTTCTCGCGGAGATCAACGGCAACATCGCGACGGTGGGCTACGGCCTCGCGGCGATCGGCCCGGCCATCGGCGTGGGCATCGTCGTCGGCAAGACGATCGAGTCCGTCGCTCGCCAGCCGGAGCTCCAGGGCCGCCTGACGACCCTCATGTACATCGGTATCGCCTTCACCGAGGCCCTCGCCTTCATCGGTATCGCGACGTACTTCATCTTCACCAACTAAAGGCCAGTCGATGCAGAACGCACTGATCATCGCGGCGGAGGAGACGCACAGTCCCCTCATCCCGCCGGTGTACGACATCGTGTGGTCGCTGGTTGCGTTCGTCGTCATCCTCCTGGTCTTCTGGCGGGTCATCATCCCGCGGATCACGAAGATGCTCGACGAGCGCACCGAGGCCATCGAAGGTGGCATCAAGAAGGCGGAGGCAGCTCAGGAGCAGGCCGCCGCTGCGCTCGACGAGTACAACAAGCAGCTGGCGGAGGCGCGTGCCGAGGCATCGCGCATCCGTGAGCAGGCCCGTGCCGACGCGACCGCGATCGGCAACGAGGTCCGCGAGCAGGCTGCTGCCGATGCCGCGCGCATCACCGCCAACGCCCAGGCGCAGATCGAGGCCGAGCGCCAGAGCGCGCTCCAGTCGCTCCGCACCGAGGTCGGCTCGCTCGCGCTGGACCTCGCGTCCGGTGTGATCGGCGAGTCCCTCAAGGACGACGCGAAGTCGAACGCCGTCGTGGACCGCTTCCTCGCGGACCTCGAGGCCTCCAAGGCCGGGGAGCGCTGAGCATGCGCAGCGCCACCAGGGAAGCACTCGCGTCCACGAGGGCGGTGCTCGCCGACCTCGGAAGCAGCGCCGACCTGGCCACGGGTGCCGAGATCCTCGCCTCCGGGCGTGCGATCGCCGGTGCGCCGCAGCTGCTCGGTCTGCTGTCCGACCCGACGGCCGACCCGGCCGGCAAGAAGGTCCTCATCGACCGCGTCTTCGCCGGTCAGTCGGACGCCACGCGTGCGGTCCTGACCGCGGTGGCCGGCTCGCGCTGGTCGTCGCAGGAAGACCTGCTCGCGGGCATCGAGGACGCGGGCATCCGCGCCGTCGCCGCCACCGCGGGGACGGGCACCTCGATCGAGTCGGAGCTGTTCGCCTTCGAGACCGCCGTCCGTTCGGACGCCGACCTCGAGCTGGCGCTCGGCACCAAGCTCGGCAGTCCGGCGGAGAAGGGCGCGCTCGTCGAGCGGCTGCTCGGCTCCAAGGCGTCGCAGCAGACCGTGACGATCCTCTCGGCGCTCGTGCAGCAGCCGCGCGGTCGTCGGATCGGCGAGCTGGTGCGTGAGGCGAGCCGGATCGTGGCGGACCAGGCGGACAAGCTCGTCGCGACGGTCATCACCGCGACGCCGCTCGACGCCGGACAGTCGGCCCGCGTGGCCCGCGGCCTCGGCGAGCGGTACAGCAAGGACATCAGCATCAACCAGGTCGTCGACCCCTCGGTCGTCGGCGGGGTCCGGGTGCAGATCGGCGGCGACGTCATCGACGGCACCGTGTCCACGCGCCTGGCGGAGCTCCGGCTCCAGCTGGCCGGCTGAGCGTACGGTCGAAGCCGCCCCACCCAAGTCCACAACGGGAACTGTCGTCGTCACGGCAGCATCACCCTCTCGGAGCCGAAGGGCCCCGGAAACCAACAAGGAAAATCCCATGGCAGACATCACCATCAGCCCCGATGAGATCCGTGATGCCCTGAAGGACTTCGTCTCGAACTACGAGCCGACGAAGGCCTCCACGGCCGAGGTCGGGCACGTCACCGACGCCGGTGACGGCATCGCGCACGTCGAGGGCCTCCCCGGCGTCATGGCCAACGAGCTCATCCGCTTCGCGGACGGCACGCTCGGCCTCGCGCAGAACCTCGACGAGGACGAGATCGGCGCCATCGTGCTCGGCGAGTTCGACGGCATCGAAGAGGGTCAGGAAGTCACCCGTACCGGCGAGGTCCTCTCGGCCCCCGTCGGCGACGGCTTCCTCGGTCGCGTGGTCGACCCGCTCGGCAACCCGATCGACGGTCTCGGCGAGATCGCAGCCGAGGGTCGTCGTGCCCTCGAGCTCCAGGCTCCGGGCGTCATGTCCCGCAAGTCGGTCCACGAGCCGCTCCAGACCGGCATCAAGGCCATCGACGCGATGATCCCCGTCGGCCGCGGCCAGCGTCAGCTGATCATCGGCGACCGCCAGACCGGCAAGACGGCCATCGCGATCGACACGATCATCAACCAGAAGGCCAACTGGGACTCCGGCGACGAGAACAAGCAGGTCCGCTGCATCTACGTCGCCATCGGTCAGAAGGGCTCCACGATCGCCTCCGTCAAGGGCGCGCTCGAGGACGCCGGCGCGATGGAGTACACCACCATCGTCGCTGCTCCCGCCTCCGACCCGGCCGGCTTCAAGTACCTCGCCCCCTACACCGGCTCGGCCATCGGCCAGCACTGGATGTACGGCGGCAAGCACGTCCTGATCATCTTCGACGACCTGTCGAAGCAGGCCGAGGCCTACCGTGCCGTGTCCCTCCTCCTCCGCCGTCCGCCGGGCCGCGAGGCCTACCCGGGCGACGTCTTCTACCTGCACTCCCGTCTGCTGGAGCGTTGCGCGAAGCTGTCGGACGACCTGGGCGCCGGCTCGATGACGGGTCTCCCGATCATCGAGACCAAGGCGAACGACGTGTCGGCGTACATCCCGACCAACGTGATCTCGATCACGGACGGCCAGATCTTCCTGCAGTCCGACCTCTTCAACGCCAACCAGCGTCCGGCGGTCGACGTGGGTATCTCGGTCTCCCGAGTCGGCGGTGACGCGCAGGTCAAGTCGATCAAGAAGGTCTCCGGCACGCTCAAGCTCGAGCTCGCGCAGTACCGCTCGCTCGAGGCGTTCGCGATGTTCGCGTCCGACCTCGACCAGGCGTCGCGCCGTCAGCTCGACCGTGGTGCGCGCCTGACCGAGCTCCTCAAGCAGCCGCAGTACTCGCCGTACCCGGTCGAGGAGCAGGTCGTCTCGATCTGGGCCGGTACCAACGGCAAGCTCGACGAGGTCCCCGTGTCCGACGTCCTGCGCTTCGAGTCGGAGCTGCTGGAGCACCTCCGCCGCAACTCGGACGTCCTCACCACCCTCCGCGAGACCAACCAGCTCAGCGACGAGACTGTCGCCGCGATGGACCGCGAGATCGACGCCTTCAAGAAGGGCTTCCAGACGAGCGACGGCAAGACGCTCGGCTCGGAGCAGTTCGAGGCTGCGTCGGCCGAGGACGTCGACCAGGAGCAGATCGTCAAGGGTCGTCGCTAGATGGCAGCGCAGGTCCGGGTCTACCGACAGAGGATCAAGTCCGCGAAGACCACGAAGAAGGTCACGCGCGCGATGGAACTGATCTCGGCGTCGCGGATCCAGAAGGCACAGGCCCGCATGGCCGCGTCCGGTCCGTACTCGCGGGCCGTGACGCGGGCGGTGTCGGCCGTGGCGACGTTCTCCAACGTCGACCACGTGCTGACCACCGAGCCGGAGTCGTCGACGCGCGCCGCCGTCGTGCTGTTCACCTCGGACCGCGGTCTGAACGGTGCGTTCAGCACGAACGTCCTCAAGCAGGGTGAGGAACTCGCGTCCCTCCTCCGCAGCGAGGGCAAGGACGTCGTGTTCTACCTCGTCGGCCGCAAGGCGGTCGGGTACTTCGGCTTCCGTGAGCGCCCGTCCGAGCAGCAGTGGGTCGGCGGCACCGACCAGCCCGAGTTCTCGACGGCCAAGGAGATCGGCGACGCGGTCGTCGGCAAGTTCCTCCAGGACACGGCCGAGGGCGGCGTGGACGAGATCCACATCGTCTTCAACCGCTTCGTGAGCATCGCGACGCAGGAGCCGCAGGTCGTCCGGCTGCTCCCGCTCGAGGTCGTCGAGGGCGTCGAGGCGCCGTCGAACGACGAGCCGCTCCCGCTGTACGAGTTCGAGCCCGACGCGGACGCCGTGCTCGACGCCCTGCTCCCGGTCTACATCGAGAGCCGCATCTTCAACGCCATGCTGCAGTCGGCTGCCTCCGAGCACGCCGCCCGGCAGAAGGCGATGAAGTCGGCGAGTGACAACGCGGACTCCCTCATCCGTGACTTCACCCGCCTCGCGAACAACGCTCGTCAGGCCGAGATCACGCAGCAGATCTCCGAGATCGTCGGCGGCGCCGACGCCCTCTCGTCGAAGAAGAAGTAGTCCGCGTCGTTCGCGGACAGTTACCCACCCTCAGGAAGGCACCAGCCATGACCGACACCGCCACCACCGCGGTCGAGACGTCGTCGGCGCCCGGTGTCGGCCGGATCGCCCGTGTCACGGGTCCCGTCGTCGACATCGAGTTCCCCCACGACGCCATCCCCGACATCTACAACCTCCTGCACACGACCGTCACCATCGGTGACTCGTCGCAGGAGATCGGCCTCGAGGTCGCGCAGCACCTCGGCGACGACCTCGTCCGCGCCATCTCCCTGAAGCCGACCGACGGTCTGGTCCGTGGCCAGGAGGTCCGTGACTCGGGCGCTCCGATCTCGGTCCCCGTCGGTGACGTCACCAAGGGCAAGGTCTTCGACGTGCTGGGCAACGTGCTCAACACCGACGAGCAGCTCGAGATCACCGAGCGTTGGCCGATCCACCGCAAGGCTCCGGCCTTCGACCAGCTCGAGTCCAAGACCTCGATGTTCGAGACGGGCATCAAGTCGATCGACCTCCTCACCCCGTACGTGCAGGGTGGAAAGATCGGCCTCTTCGGTGGTGCGGGCGTCGGCAAGACGGTCCTCATCCAGGAGATGATCCAGCGCGTCGCGCAGGACCACGGTGGTGTGTCGGTGTTCGCCGGTGTCGGCGAGCGCACCCGTGAGGGCAACGACCTCATCGGCGAGATGGAAGAAGCCGGGGTCTTCGACAAGACGGCCCTCGTGTTCGGCCAGATGGACGAGCCGCCGGGAACGCGCCTCCGCGTGGCCCTGTCGGCGCTGACGATGGCGGAGTACTTCCGCGATGTCCAGAAGCAGGACGTGCTCCTCTTCATCGACAACATCTTCCGCTTCACGCAGGCCGGTTCCGAGGTCTCGACGCTGCTCGGCCGCATGCCGTCCGCCGTGGGTTACCAGCCGAACCTCGCCGACGAGATGGGTGTGCTCCAGGAGCGCATCACCTCGACGCGCGGTCACTCGATCACCTCGCTGCAGGCGATCTACGTGCCGGCTGACGACTACACCGACCCGGCGCCGGCGACCACGTTCGCGCACCTCGACGCCACGACCGAGCTCTCCCGTGAGATCGCGTCGCAGGGTCTCTACCCGGCCATCGACCCGCTGACCTCCACGTCGCGGATCATGGACCCCCGGTACCTGGGCGCCGACCACTACGAGACCGCGACGCGTGTCAAGCAGATCCTGCAGAAGAACAAGGAACTGCAGGAGATCATCGCGATCCTCGGTGTCGACGAGCTCTCCGAAGAGGACAAGATCACGGTCGAGCGCGCTCGTCGTATCCAGCAGTTCCTCTCGCAGAACACGTACATGGCGAAGAAGTTCACGGGCGTCGAGGGTTCGACCGTCCCGTTGAAGGACACCATCGAGTCGTTCCGCGCGATCGCCGACGGCGAATTCGACCACGTCGCGACGCAGGCGTTCTTCAACGTCGGTGGCATCAACGACGTGGAAGAGAAGTGGGCGCAGATCCAGAAGGAGAACCGCTGACATGGCGGCACTCACCGTGAGCGTCGTCTCGGCCGACCGCGAGGTCTGGTCGGGCGACGCCACCATGGTCGTCGCTCGCACGACGGAGGGCCAGATCGGTGTCCTCGCGGGGCACGAGCCGTTGCTCGCGACCCTCGCCGAGGGCCAGGTCCGCATCACCCGGGCCGACGGCTCGACGGTGACCGCGGACGCCGCCGACGGCTTCCTGTCGGTCGAGCACGACACGGTCACGATCGTGGCGCGGCAGGCCGCGCTGGCGTCCTGACCGGACTGACCGTCCTCCTCCCGCCCTCGGAGACGAAGCGGGAGGGCGGGGACCCGAGCCGCACGCTCGACCTGCGTGCGCTCAGCTTCCCGGAACTGTCCGACGAGCGGGCCGCGGTTATCACCGCGGCCCGCTCCGTCAGTTCCGAGGAGGACTCCGCCCGGACGGCGTTGAAGCTCGGTCCGAAGTCGATCGCCGAGCGGTTCCGGAACCTCGTGCTGGACACGGCGCCGACGATGCCGGCGATCGACCGCTACACCGGGGTGCTTTACGACCCGCTCGACGCTCAGTCGGCGGACGACG
Organism: Curtobacterium sp. 458; assembly: GCF_030406605.1. Taxonomy (NCBI): domain Bacteria; kingdom Bacillati; phylum Actinomycetota; class Actinomycetes; order Micrococcales; family Microbacteriaceae; genus Curtobacterium; species Curtobacterium sp. 458. Next base: position 2,618,944 of record NZ_CP129104.1, read on the forward strand.
AGACCCGTCGGTGGTGGTCCGACCACGTCGTCGTGCAGTCGGCGATGTTCGGGCCGATCGGAGCGGGCGACGCGATCCCGGCGTACCGGCTGTCGCACGACTCGCGGCTCGGCACGCTCCGGCTCGCTTCGCACTGGCCGACGGTGTCGTCCGAGGCGCTCGCCTCGCGGTCCGACGGGCTCGTCCTCGACCTCCGCTCCGAGGGGTACCGTCAGCTCGGCCCCGTGCCCGAGGCACTCGTACCTCGCGTCGTGAGCGTGGACGGCAGTGGTCGGCGCAAGGCGCTCAACCACTGGAACAAGACCGCGAAGGGTCGCCTCGTCTCGCTGCTCGGGCGGACCCGCGCAGACGTCTCGACCGTGGACGAGCTGGTCGCGTGGGCCGACGAACACGGTGTGGTCGTCGAGCGCACGTCGGAGGGGTGGGACCTCGTGGCCGAGTCCCTCGAGACGGTCCGCACCTGACGCTGGTCGTTCCTGCACAGGCGGGGTGCGCCTGGTCGCCGTCCACGGACGGCTGCGGACGACCGGCCTGGAGGCACGGACCGCGCTTCGATGGCGTGCATGATCCCCTCCACGACACGATCCGAGCACGACCGAGCGGTGCGCTACCCGCGTGAGATCGCTGCCGCGGTGACGCTCCGCGCGGCCTGCGCCGCCCTGACGGACGGCCCGGCCGACCGGCCACTCGCACCACTCGCCGCGGTCGCGGTGCTGACGTCGTGCGCGGCGCTGGCGACGCGCTTCGCCATCCTCGAGCACCTCGCGGACCCGAACGAACCCGATCCGCGGACGGCGGTCCCGTTCGACGCGTTCGTCGACCGGCTCCCGCCGGCACTCACCGGCGCGGGGCCGATGCCCGACCGGGCACGGTTGCGCACCGCGGGCGACCGGGCAGCCGAGGCCTGGCGGCTGTGGCGCGCCGGACACGATCCGCACGGGTGCGCCCGCGGCGCGGCGGGCGCGTTGGCGGTCGCCGCCTGGTCTGCCTGGGGCCTCGGTTCGGCCGAGCGGGCACGGACCCGGGCGGTGTACGCGCTCGAGACGGCGGCCGACGACCCCTTGGCGTCGCTCGTGCTGAGGATGGTCCGGTGCGACGTCGCGCCGACGTGGGAACGGCGATGACGCGCAGGGTCGACCGCATCGTCTACGGTTGGACCAGCAGCGAGGGAGGGGCCGGGTGCGCGACGACGACACCGCTGACGAAGGACACGGCACCGCCGACGGTGTCGACGACGTCGACGTCACGGTCATCCGGCACCGTCGAGACGCTCGCGGCAGCGTCGACACCGGTCGCGTTCACCCCGGTAACGTCGACGCCGGCAGCGACGACCCCCTCGGCGACACGGTCATCCGGTCACGCGGGCGCCGCTCAGCTGAGCCGGATGCCGACACGGTCATCCGCCCCAGGCCGGACGGCTCGGACGACCCGTTCGGCGACACCGTCATCCGCACCCGCAGCGGTGACACGTCCTCCCGTGCGGTACCCGACGACGACACGGTCGTCCGTCCCGCTCGCTCGCCCCGCGGCGGACCGGGTCCGGCGACGGACGACGCCGTCCGGGGCGCACCAGCGCGACCCGATGCGGACCGGGGGCCGAGCGGCGGACCGGCACCGGGCCTCCAGGCCGACGCGCCACGGACCACCCGCACGCCGTCGGTCCGGATCGGCGACCACGTGCTGCGGCTCGACCGCCCGGTGGTCGTGGGCCGGAGGCCCGCACTGCCGCGGATCGTGCGCGGACCCGAGCCCCTGCTCGTCACCGTGCACTCGGCGTCGGGACAGGTCTCGTCGTCGCACGTGCTCCTGCAGGCGTCGGGCGAAGCGGCCGTGGTCGAGGACCTCCGGTCGACCAACGGGACCGTCGTCCGGCCGGTCGCGGGGAAGCCGTTCCGACTGGCGTCGGGTGGGTCAGCGGTGGTCCTGACGGGTACGGTTGTCGAGATCGGTGACGGCAACGCCGTCGAGATCCTCTCGCCACACCTCCGGGTGCCGCCCGCGGATCCCGTCCCCGCCCCGCCGGACTGGCCGTGACCGGTTCCCTGACCGCCGTGCCCCCGACCCCCCAGAGAGCGATCCAGTACACGTGACCGAACTCGGCCGAGCAGCCAACGCGCACGCCATCGACGTCCCCGGTGCCGACGGCGCCGTCCTCACCCTGTCGTGGGGAGCGGCGACCGACGTCGGACGTCGTCGCGACCACAACGAGGACAGCTACATCGTCGGCGCCCCGTTCTTCGTCGTCGCCGACGGGATGGGTGGCCACCTCGCCGGTGACCGTGCGAGCGACGCCGTCGTCCGGCGCCTCGCGCAGGTGTCGGAGCAGCCGTTCACCACCAGGCAGGGCATCCAGCGTGCGCTCCTGCTCGCGACCGCGGACATCGAGCGGGCGGCGGGCGGCAACGCGATCGGCGCGGGGACGACCGTGACCGGGATCGCGCTGGTGGCGACGCAGGGTCAGCCGGCGGCGCTCGTGTTCAACGTCGGGGACTCCCGGACGTACCGGATCGACGACGGGGTGATGCGTCGCGTGACCGTGGACCACTCGGTCGTGCAGGAGATGGTCGACGCCGGGCTCCTCCGCGCCGAGGACGCCGAGCGCCACCCGGACAGCAACGTCATCACCCGAGCCGTCGGGTTCGGTGAGCCGCCGGAGCCGGACTGGTGGACGCTGCCGCTCCGGCAGGGAGACCGCTACATCGTGTGCTCGGACGGTCTCACGAAGGAGCTCGGCGACGTCGGCATCGCGCGCATCGCGGCGCGTGTCGAGGGTGCGCAGGAACTCGCGGAGCGCCTGGTCGGCGACGCGGTCATCGCGGGCGGCCGCGACAACGTGACCGTGGTCGTGCTGCAGGTCGACGGTGCTCCCGACGACGGCGACGTCGAGGACACGCTGCCGCGACACTGACCCCCGAACTGGGGTCGTCCGTGCTGGTGGGGTCCACAGGGTGCCCGGGTGGGCGTCGGGGGCCTTCCGTAGAATGACATGGCCGTGACGAGCGTGCCGGCCGTCCGACGGCTGGGGAGGAGGGGAGCATGGCGCGACGACTGCCGTCCGACCCGCCCGTGATCCCGGGCTTCAGCCCCGTGCACGTCCTCGGCTCCGGTGGCTTCGCGGACGTCTTCCTCTACGAGCAGGACATGCCCCGTCGCAAGGTCGCGGTCAAGGTGCTGCTGGACGAGGTCGTCGACGACCGGGTCCGTCAGATGTTCCAGGCCGAGGCGAACCTGATGGCCCGGCTGAGCACCCACCCGTCCATCCTCACCGTGTTCCAGGCCAGCGTCGCCGCCGACGGCCGGCCGTACCTCGTGATGGAGCTCTGCTCGTCGTCACTGAGCGATCGGTACCGGCGCGAGCCGATCCCCGTCTCCGAGGTGCTCGCGATCGGGATCCGCATCGGTGCCGCCCTCGAGACCGCCCACCGTGAGGGTGTCCTGCACCGCGACATCAAGCCCTCGAACATCCTCCTCACCGCCTACGGCAACCCGGTGCTGTCCGACTTCGGCATCGCCGCGACGGTGGGGGAGTCCGACCCCGACGAACCCGTCGGCATGTCGATCCCGTGGTCCGCGCCGGAGGTCCTGGGCGACGAGTCGCGCGGCACCATCCAGTCCGAGGTGTACTCGCTCGCGGCCACCGTCTACTCGCTCCTGGCCGGTCGGAGCCCCTTCGAGGTCCGCGGGGGCAAGAACGGCGCCGGCGACCTGATGAGCCGGATCGACAAGGGCGGGGTGAAGCCCACGGGGCGCACGGACGTCCCACCGACGCTCGAGCGTCTGCTCGCGGCCGCGATGTCCCGCAAGCCCCAGCAGCGTCCGGCGACCGTGCTGGAGCTCGTCCGCGGGTTCCAGCAGGTCGAAGCCGAACTCGGCATCCCGCAGACCTCGGCCGACGTCGCGGTCGAGGCCTGGGCCATCGCCACTCCGGCGCCCGAGGGCGACCGCACGATGATCCGCGAACTCCAGCCGCCGTCCCGCCTGGGCGGTCGTCGTCGAGCGCGCCGCGCGGTGCAGGGCGGGGTCGCGACGATCGGCGCGCAGAGCGTCGGCACCGTGCACCGCACCGGATCGACGACCCGTGCGCGACGCCGGAGCCGCTCGACCCTGCTGTGGGCGGGATCCCTGACCGTCGTGGTCGTGGCCGCGCTGGCCGTGGCGACCGTCGTCGTGGTGGGTCGGCTCGGCAGCGGAGCGATCCCGGTCGTGTCGGACGTCCGCGCCACCACGACCGCCACGTCCGTGACGTTCCGCTGGTCCGATCCCGGTCTCGACAGCGGGGACACCTACGTCGTGTCGTCCAGCGGCGCGTCGAGCCAGCAGTCCGGGACGAGCTTCGTGGTCTCCGGGCAGCGTGGCGACGAGGAGTGCATCTCGGTCGCGGTCAACCGTGACGGGAAGACCGGCGTCGCGAGTGCGCAGCGCTGCGCGACCATCGGGAGCGGCCGGTGATCCGCGGCTTCCTCGCGAAGCACCGCTCGGCGGCGATCACCACCGCAGCGTCGGTGGTGGTCGGTGCCGTGGTCGCCACGGCCGCCGTGACGTCGAGCGGGTACCACACGCAGCGGGTCGACCTCGGCGACGGCACCGTGTGGGTCCCGTCGTCGCAGTACGGGGCGATCGGACGAGCCAACACCGGTGTCCTCGAACTCAACACGGCGGTCGAGACCTCCACCGACCAGTTGGCCGTCCTCCAGCGCGGCTCCACGGTCTACAGCGTCGACCAGACGAAGGGCACGGTCGCCAAGGTGGACGTCACGGACGCCACCGTGGGCGACCCGGTGACGCTGCCGGCCGGGTCCCCGCAGGTGTTCTTCGCGGGGTCGTCGGCCGTCATCGGGAACGCGGACACGGGAGAGCTCTGGACGACGCCCGCCGCGGACCTCGCCGACTTCGACGCGTCGAGCAAGGCGGACCTGACGCTCGGCGCCGACGCGGTGTTCGACGCCTCCGACGACCACGTCGCGGTCTACTCCCCGAAGACCTCGACCGCCTCGCTCGTCGACCTCGGCACCACCGTGTCGGTGGCACAGAAGTGGTCCGTCCGGATGGACGCCGACCACGACCTCCAGGTCGCGGCGTTCGGCCGCAACGTCGCGGTGCTCGACCGGACCGACGGGGTCCTCGCCATCGACGGCGACCGCGTCGAGCTGGGTGACCGGGTCGGTGCCCAGCCCGCGTTGCAGCGTTCCACGACCGACGGGGACAGCGTGGTGGTCGCCGGGACGGCCGGGATCGTCCGGGTGTCGCCGTCCGGGGCGGTCGACGCGACCCCGCTCGCGGTCTCGGGTCGCGCGGCGCGTCCCTACGTCGACGGTGCCTGCGTCTTCGGTGCATGGGCCGGCGGACAGGCGGTCGACACCTGTGACGGCCGCGCGGTGCAGCGCCTCGAGCAGGCGACGAGCAGCGGTGCCCTGCAGATCCTGCACAACGGCAGCACGGTGGTCGCGAACGACCCCGACAGCGGGCGGTCCTGGGCCATCGACCGGAGCGGTCAGCTCATCGACAACTGGTCCGACCTGATCAAGAAGGACGACGACCAGCAGCAGGAGCAGGTCTCCGACGACGACCCGGAGGTCGAGAAGGACCAGAAGCCGCCGGTGGCGGTCGACGACGCGCTGGGCGCGCGTCCCGGACGCACCACGAGCCTCCCGGTCCTGCTCAACGACTACGACCCGAACGGCGACCCGATCATCGTCTCGGAGGTCGGGAAGATCGACGAGTCGATCGGTCGCGTCGCGATCGTCGCCGACGGTCAGCGCCTCCAGATCACGTTGACCTCCCGCGCTCGCGGCACGGTGAAGTTCCCCTACACGATCACCGACGGCAACGGCGGATCGGACACCGCGACCGTCACCGTCTCGGTCCGGCAACCGTCCGAGAACGACGCGCCCCGCCAGGTCCGGGACACCAGCGCGAACGTCGTGCAGAACGGACACGTCGTCTCGAACGTCCTGGGCGACTGGGTCGACCCCGACGGCGACCCGGTGTACCTGAAGTCCGCGACCGCAGCCGACGGCGACACCGTCTCGACGACCCCTGACGGCCTGCTGGACTACCGCAACAAGAGCGGACGCACAGGCGACCGTTCCGTGCAGCTCGTCGTGAGCGACGGCCAGGCGGACGGCCGCGGCTCCCTGACCGTCACGGTCGCGAAGGCCGGCGGCGTGCCGCTCTACGCCGACGCGTTCCCCGTCGCCGGGTACGCGGGCAAGGCGTTCACCGTCGACCCACTCGACCACGTCCGGGGCGGCAACGGCACGGTGACGCTCACGAGCGTGTCGTCGTCCAAGGGCCTCACCATCACGCCGAGCTACGACTCCGGCACGTTCCGCGTCGTCGGCGCCGGCGCGGGCGACCACCAGCTCGAGTACACCGTGACCGACGGATCGAAGACGACCAGCGGCGTGGTCCGCGTCACGATCCAGGCGCCGCCGGACGCCTCGACGCCGCCGATCACCACGCCGAAGACGGTGTTCGTCAACACGCTCTCGACGAAGGACACCGACGTCACCGCGACCGACATCGACCCGGCGGGCGGCGTCCTCCTCGTCACCGCTCTCGACGCCCCCGACCGCGCGTCGGGTGTGCAGACGAGCATCCTCGACCAGCACACGGTCCGCATCACCCTCACGGCGCCGCTCGACGGGCCCGTGACCTTCGGGTACACCGAGACCAACGGCCTGGCCTCCGCGACCGGCACCATCACGGTCGTCGAGATCCCGAAACCCGACCGGGTCCAGCCGCCGGTCGCCCAACCCGACACCGCCACGGTCCGCGTCGGTGACGTGGCGAACATCCCCGTGCTCGACAACGACACGCAGCCCGAGGGTGAGCCGCTCACCCTGCAACCGGACCTCGTGCAGAACGTCCCGGGCGACGGCGGCCTGCTGTTCGTGTCCGGCGACCACCTGCGCTACCTCGCACCGGAGACCCCCGGCAGCTACACGGCGGTGTACCGCGTCGCGGGTCCGGACGGGCAGTACGCCGACGCCACGGTCTCGATCTCGGTCCGTGACAAGGACACGGCGACGGACAACCCGCCGGTCCCGCAGACGGTCACCGCACGCGTGGTGGCGGGCGGGTCGGTGCGGGTCTCGATCCCGCTGAACGGCATCGATCCGGACGGTGACTCGGTGCAGCTCGTCGGGGTCGGCTCGAACCCGGACAAGGGCTCCGTGAGCGACGTGTCGTCCGATTCGCTGACCTACGAGGCCGGCGACTACTCGGCGGGTACCGACGAGTTCACCTACACCGTGGTGGACGCCCTCGGTGCCCGTGCCACGGGGACCGTCCGTGTCGGCATCGCCCCTCGTGCCGAGCAGGCGTCGAACCCGGTGGCCGAGGCCGACCACGTGACGATCCGACCCGGTGGGTCCGTGACCGTGCGCGTCCTCCAGAACGACTCCGACCCCGAGGGCGGTCAGCTCACGGTCACGAAGGCCGAGCCGACCGACGACACCGTGCGGGCGAAGGTCCTCCGGGGGCAGCAGATCCGGGTCACTCCGCCGAAGTCCGCGACGAGCGGCGACTTCGCGGTGTTGTACACGGCGACGAACGAGAGCGGGGGCTCGAGCACCGCGTTCCTGACGGTCACGGTCGACAAGGACGCGCAGCCCCTCCGTCCGGAGGTCGACGACACCACGCTCGACCTGCAGGACATCATCCGGCGGCAGAGCGTCACGGTCGACGTGCTCAAGAACGTCTTCTTCGCCGAGGGCACCGCAGCCGACCTCACCGTCGGTGTCGTCGACGGGTACGGCGACACCGCGAGGCTCACCGACGACGAGCGGATCGTCGTCCGGCTGACGGACGAGTCCCAGGTGATCCCGTTCTCGGTCGCTCGGAAGGACCGACCGGACATCGTCTCCTACGGCTTCATCAACGTGCCGGGCTTCGACGACGCCCTGCCGCAGATCGACCGCACGGCACCGGCCATCACCGTGAAGAGCGAGTCGACCGTGCGGATCCCGCTGTCGGACTACGTCGTCACCGCGAACGGCCGGACCGCGACGATCACCGACGACGGCACCGTGAAGGCGACGCACGCGAACGGGCAGGACCTGGTCGTCGACTCTTCGACGCTGCAGTTCACCTCGGCGAAGCTCTACTACGGCAACGCGTCGATCTCGTTCGAGGTCACGGACGGCTCGTCCGCCAACGGGGGCAAGGGGCGGACCGCGACACTCGTGCTCCCGATCAAGGTGTTGCCGCGGTCGAACCAGCCACCGGCGTTCTCCGGGTCCGCTCTCGACATGGAGCCCGGGTCGTCGCGCACCATCGACCTCGCGAAGCTGACCGACTACCCGTACCCGAAGGACCTCCCCGAGCTCCGCTACTCGATCGTGAGTCAGCCCTCGGAGGGCGTCTCGGCGACGATCTCCGGGCAGCGGCTCATCGTGAAGGTGGCCGACACCGCGGAGAAGGACACCACCGCGTCGGTCGGCGTCGGTGTCGCCGACGACGCGAACGCCGGCCGTGCCGGAACGGTCAGCGTGTCCGTGGTCGCGTCGACCCGTCCCCTCGTGCAACCCGGTGCGGACAAGAGCGTCGCGAAGCGCGGCGAGACGACCACCATCGACGTGCTCGCGAACGACCAGCCGACGAATCCGTTCCCGGGCGAGCGGCTCCGCGTCGTCGACATCCGCGGACTCGGCGGCGGCCTGCCGGCCGGTGTGAACGTGACACCGAGCGCCGACAAGTCGCGGCTCCAGGTCCAGGTGTCTGACACGGCGAAGCCGGTGGACGCGCACCTGCAGTACCAGGTGGCCGACGCCACGAACGACCCCGACCGGTACGTCTGGGGCGACGTGACGATCTCCGTGCAGGACGTCCCGGACGCGCCCGGTGCCCCGACCCGGACGGGGTCCTACGACGGCGGCCAGGTGTCGCTCACGTGGTCGACGCCCCAGGCGAACAACTCGCCGATCACGGGCTACCGGGTCACCGGGACGAACGGCGTCTCGAAGGACTGCGGGACCGCGACGGTCTGCCAGGTGAAGGGTCTCGACCCGAAGGCCTCCTACCGGTTCTCGGTCGTCGCGACGAACGCCGTCGGGGACAGCGAGCCCTCCGCACAGTCCGTGCCGATGAGCGCCGACTACGTGCCCGCGCCGCCGACGGGCATCTCGGTCAAGGCTGATCAGTCAACTCCCGGTCGTCTCGATGTGAACTGGAGTGCTGTCCCCGCGCCGAATCGAGGGAGTGCCGTCGACGACTACGTTGTCACGATCAAGGGCGACGGAATCGACACGATCCGGCACACGGGTACCGCCACGTCCGCCTCGTTCGACGGGGCAACGGGCGGGGCGAACTACGACGTGACCGTCTCGGCCCGCAACGATGCGGACCGCGACAACACGGTGGTGACGTGGAACAGCGGTTCTGCGTCGGGCACCGCGGTCACGAAGCCCGGCGCGCCACCGATCACCTCGGCCGGCGGCTCTCCCGGTGACCGGACCGTCGTCTCGATCAGCTTCGCCGACGCCGCGCCGAACGGGGCGCAGGTGACGCAGTACACGCTGTACCGCCTCGACGGTCCGAACTTCTCGTGCACGAGTCCCTCCGGCGCGCCGCTGGGGTCGCGGTCGACGGCTGGCACTCTCACGGACGACTCGGCTGCAGACGGCTCGAGCGCGTACTACGCGGTCGTCGCGGTGAACTCGTTCGGCTTCTGCTCGGCCTCCGTGACGAACAGCGCGGTCGACTCCTACGTGACGCCGGGGGCGCCCACAGGCAACGTCGGCGTCGAGAACGTCGACGGCAGCGGAGGGCCGTACACCGCCGACCGCGAGGGCCGCTTCGACGTGGTCGTCTCCGGGCTGAACGCGGCCGGACGCGTCAACCACTACGTCGTGACGCTGTCGGACGGGACAAGCGCGCGACTCCAAGGCTCGTCGGATGGTGTCACCATGACGCCCTCTCGCTACGGCGCAGAACTCTCCGTGAGTGTCACCGCGTGCCGCACTCCGAGCGATGATCGCTACTGCGCGTCGACCGGCAGCATCGGTACGGCGACGCCGGTGAACGTGCGACCCGGTGTGAGTGACGCGAACGGTGTCATCGGCGTCTCTGAGCCGGCGAACACCGGGGGCGTGCCGAGCTACGAGGTCTCGGTGTGTCCGAACGGTTCGGTTGCCGGCCTCGGGTGCTCGACGACGCACGATGACGCTGACGGCAACGAGGTCGCGTGGAAGCCAGGGGATCAGATCCCTGACGGTTACTACTTGGCGGGCGTGAGAACGACCTTGACCTACGGAGAAGGTGCGAGCGCGGTTGCCTACGTCGACTCGATGTTCCGGGGCCCTGGGCAATGAGCACGCTGATCGGTCCTGCCGATTCCACAACCCCGTCCGGCAACTGAGCCCAGCGCCGATCACGCCCTACGCTTCCCAGTAGCGCGACACGACCCACGACTCACCACCGAAGGAACGACCCCGCATGAGCATGACCCCGGAGCAGGCCACCTGGTTCGCCGACGCCGCCGGCCGCATCGTGACCAACATCGAGCAGGTGCTCCTCGGGAAGACCTTCGTGATCCGCCTCGCGGTCACGGCGATGCTCAGTGAGGGCCACCTCCTGCTCGAGGACGTCCCCGGCACCGGCAAGACGAGCCTCGCCCGGGCCATGGCGCAGAGCGTCCAGGGGTCGACGAACCGCATCCAGTTCACGCCGGACCTGCTGCCCGGCGACATCACCGGCATCAGCGTCTACGACCAGCGCACGCAGGAGTTCGACTTCCACCGCGGCCCGGTGTTCTCGAACATCGTGCTCGCCGACGAGATCAACCGCGCGAGCCCGAAGACCCAGTCCGCCCTCCTCGAGGCGATGGAGGAGTCCGCGGTCACGGTCGACGGTGTGAACCACCGGCTGGCCGCACCGTTCATGGTCATCGCGACACAGAACCCCGTCGAGCAGGCCGGCACGTACCGTCTGCCGGAGGCGCAGCTCGACCGGTTCCTCATGAAGGCGTCGATCGGTTACCCCGACCACGCCGCGACGGTGAAGATCCTCGAGACGTCCTCGGCTCCTTCAGCGTCGGTGCCGCTCGCGAGCGTCGTGCCCGCGGCGACGATCACGGAGATGGCTGCCCTCGCGCGGTCGGTCCACGTCGATGCGGTGATCGCCGACTACGTCGCCCGCCTGGTCGACGCGACGCGCTCGGCCAGCGAGGTCCGTCTCGGCGTCAGCGTCCGCGGCGCGATGGGCCTCATGCGAGCCTCGCGCGTCTTCGCGGCGCTGAACGGCCGGCACTACGTCACGCCGGACGACGTGAAGGCCCTCGCGGTACCGGTGCTCGCGCACCGTCTGGTGCTCGACGCCGAGGCCGAGTTCGACGGCGTCAGCGCCAACGCCGTCGTGTCGCAGCTCCTGGTCGAGACGCCGCCACCTGCGGACCGGGTCTCCTCGTGACCGACCGCCGGCCCGTCTCGACGCGTTCGCGCCGCCCCTCCTCGACGCGGTCGCGTCGGGGCGCGGGCGCCTACGAGCGCACCGGGACGGTCGCCGGCCTGACCAACGTCCGGACGCGCCTGGTCGGCGACCGCGAGGGTGTGGCAGCGGACGCGGTCGTCGGCTTCGTCCAGGTCTGGGCATCGGCCTGGAGGCTCGTCAAGCGCGCCTGGGGCGAGGTCTCGTCCGTCGTCACCGGCCTGGGCTGGACGGTGGCGGTGCTCACGCTCGTCGCGTTCGTCGCGGGGTACCGGCTCGGCCTCCGCGAGGTCGTCGTCGTCGGGTTCGCAGGAGCGCTGCTCGTCGTGGTCGCGGCGATCGCCCTGATCGGGCGTTCGCGGCTCCTCATCCGCATGCGGCTGCCCCAGCACCGGGTCGCGGTCGGGGACCCGGCCGGCGTCGTCGTGACCGCGGAGAACCCCGGTCGCCTGCCGTCGGTGCCGACCACCGTCGAGGTCCCGGTCGGTCCCGGGCTCGTCGACGTGGCGATCCCGGCAGTGCCGGCGAAGGGGTCGTTCGAACGCGAGGTCCCGGTACCGACCACCCGCCGTGGGGTGCTCGACGTGGGGCCCGTGACCGGTGTGCGCGCCGACCCGGTCGGGCTCGTCCGTCGGGAGATCGTGTGGACGGCGCGGGAGCAGGTCATCGTGCACCCCCGGACGATCGCGATCCCCTCGACGAGCACGGGGCTCGTCCGCGACCTCGAGGGACAGGCGACGACGGACCTGTCCCCGGCCGACATCGCGTTCCACGCCATCCGCGAGTACCTGCCCGGCGACGACCCACGGACGATCCACTGGAAGTCGACCGCGAAGTCCGGCGCGCTCATGGTCCGCCAGTTCGAGGACACCCGTCGCTCGCACCTCGTCGTCGCACTCGGGGTCTCCCGGGCGGAGTTCGCGGACGGCGACGAGTTCGAGCTCGCGGTGAGCGCCGCGGCGTCGCTCGGCACCCGGGCGATCCGGGACGGCCGCGACGTCACGGTCGTGGTGTCCGAGCGCACGCCGGAGTTCGCCAAGCGCCCGGTGTACGCCGTGCACCCGCTGCCGACGGTGACCCCCACCCGCCTCCTCGACGACTTCGCGCGCGTCGGCCTGGCCGAGGCGTGTCTGCCGATCGCCGAGGTCTCCCGCATCGTGGGCAACGACACGGCGGGCATCTCGGTGGCGTTCCTCGTGGTGGGGTCGACCGTCGAGCTGCCAGCGCTCCGACTCGCGGCGACGCGGTTCCCGGTGGGGGTCGAGGTCGTGGCCGTCATCTGCGAGCCCGAGGCCCAGCCGCGCTTCCTGCGGGTCGCGGGCCTGACGGTCATGACCATCGGCTACCTGGACGACCTGCGCCATGCGCTGCACCGGTCGGCTGCCGCATGAGCGCCCCCGCTCCTGCTCCCGCGCCCGCGGTGCGCGCCCGAGGGTCAGCGCGTCGCGATGCCCGGCGCAGTGCTCGCCGCGTCTCCGCGCTGCGGTTGGTCGGCGGGACCCTCGTGGTCTGGTTGCTCGTCGCGGTCGCGAGCGTCTCGTGGTGGCCCGTGTACCGCGACGGTGCGATGGTGGTCGCCGCGGTCACGGCGATCCTGGCCGGCACGCTGGTCGCGCTCCTCGGCGCCGCGTACCGCTTGTCGTCCCCGGTCGTGGGCATCGCGACGGTCGCGGCGTTCGCGCTCACCGGGGTTCCCGCCGCCGTGCCGGGCGAGGCGAACGGGGTCCTGCCCACCGGTGGGGGGCTGCTCGACCTCTTCGCCGGCGTCGCCCTCGGCTGGAAGCAGCTGGTGACCATCAGCCTGCCGGTCGGCTCGTACGAGGCCTTGCTCGTCCCGTACTTCGTCACGGCCCTCGTCGTGACCGTGACCGGCGTGAGCGTGGCGACCCGTGCCTCCCGGCAGGAACTCGGCGCGATCGCGCCGCTCGTCCTCTTCGTCATCGGGATCGTGGTGGGGCCGAGCCGACTCGACACCTCGGTCGTGACCGCGGTGGCGCTTGCCGGCATCGCGCTGGTGTGGACACTGACCGCGCGGCACGCGCGTCGGGCCGTCGCTGTGGCCTCGACCATCGGTGCCCGCGTCCCGATCGCCCGGTCGGTGCTCCGTCCGGCGCTCGTCGGGACGGGCACGATCGTGGCGGCCGCCGTCGTGGCGACCGGTCTGGGCCTCGTCGCGCCGCCCTCGGTCGGTCGCACGGTGGCGCGGACCGACGTGGTGAAGCCGTTCGACCCGCGCGACTACGTGAGCCCGCTCAGCGGGTTCCGGGCCTACGAGGAGACCGACGAGGCCGATGCTGCGCAGCTCCGGGTGACCGGGCTGCCGGAGGACGGCTTCGTCCGCATCGCGACGCTCGACACCTACGACGGTGTCGTCTACCGGGTCGGCGGATCGGACGGAGCCTCGGCCTCCGGGACCTTCGAACGTGTGCCGACCTCGGTCGACGTGCGCGGCGTCCGCGGCACGACCGTCCGTGTCGGGGTGACCGTCGAGGGGTACCGCGGCGTCTGGCTCCCGACCGTGGGCGACCTCGAACAGGTCGACTTCTCGGGGCGGCGGGCCGACCGGGACCGTACGTCCTTCTTCTACAACGCCTCGACCGGCACCGGCGCGGTGGTGGGTGGCGTGACGCAGGGGACGACCTACGACCTCACCGCGGTGCTGCCCGATCAACCGACGGAGGAGCAGCTCTCGTCGGCGCGGCCGGGCTCGGCGGAGGTCCCGGCGCTCCAGGGTGTGCCCGACGCGGTGCGGGACACGACGGAGGCGTACACGGACGCAGCGGGCTCGGACGGCGCGAAGCTCGTCGCGATGCTGCAGGAGCTCAAGCGCACCGGCTACGTGAGTCACGGCGTGGGCGACGACCGCGCGAGCCGCTCGGGTCACGGCGCCGACCGGATCACCGAGCTCCTCACGTCGCCGCTCATGGTCGGCGACCAGGAGCAGTACGCCGTCGCCGCCGCACTCATGGCGCGGGAGCTCGGGTTCCCCGCGCGGGTGGTGCTCGGCTTCACCGAGGGCGGTGACTCCGGTACCGGGTCGTCTTCGAGCGCTGGGACGACGACGTTCCGCGGTTCGGACGTCACGGCTCGTATCGAGGTCGACACGGCGCAGTGGGGATGGGTGATGCTCAACCCGAACCCGACTGTCCGCAAGATCCCGGACGCGCAGCAGGAGACGCCGAAGCCGGTCACGCGCCCGGAGACGGTCGTGCCGCCGCCTCCCGCGGACCAGCAGGACCAGGACCAGCAAGCGCCTCCGCAGAGCGACCGCGACACACCGTCGGTGCAGCCCCTGTGGTTGCAGATCCTGCTCGCCGTGTTGCCCTGGGCACTCGGTGTCCTCGCACTGGTCGCGCTCGTGCTCCTGCCCTTCGCCGCGATCGTCCTGGTGAAGCGTCTCCGACGGCGGCGACGACGACGTGCTCCGTCGCCGCGCGCACGGGTCGTCGGCGCATGGGACGAGTACCGCGATGCCCTGGTGGACCGTGGACACGACGTCGAACCGTCGGCGACGAGGCGTGAGAGCGTCCGGGGAGCGCCGGGGGAGGGCGGACCCGGACTCGCCGCACTCGCGGACCGCGCGGTGTTCGGGCCGAGCGACGTCGACGCGCCGACCGCCGACCGGATGTGGGCCGCGACGGACGAGGCGATCTCGAGCCTCCGCGCGGGACGGAACCGGCGGGAGCGCTTCCGGTCCGCAGTGTCCCTCCGGTCGCTGCGGGTCGCTGCAGCCGGTCGGAGCGCGGTGACGGGCATCGTCGGTGCCGTCGGCTCGAAGGGCGGTCGGACGTCACGTGACTACGATGGCCGGAGGCCGTTCGGACCTCGTGGACGCCAGCGCGAGGGTGGTCGGCCGAGTGAGGACAGAGGCACCACGTGATCAGATGCGAACACTGCGGCTCGGCGCTCCCGGACGGAGCGATCTTCTGCGGTGAGTGCGGACGTGCGGTGACGGCATCGGCGAGCCGACTCCCGGCAGCCACCGCACCGGTCGAACAGGCACCGCCGCCGCCGCTCCTCCAGCCCGACGTGCACGGCCGTCGCCCGGACCCTGCTGCGGACGCCTGGCTGCCCGAGGCGACCCTCGACCCGGCGACCCGGGCGTGGCTGACGGGCTCGCACCGCGAGGACGAGCAGGCATCTGCGCCGACACCGGTCCACCGTCCGGACGACCCAGCGCAGCGCTCGGTGCCGACCGATCCGTACGCCGCCGGCTCCGGGCCGACGCCGTGGACGCCGAACGCCGGCGGCGCGCCGATCGACGAGCCGCCGCTCGACCCGGACGCCTTCGCCTCGCGGCCGACGACCGGCCCCACCGACGACGATCCCGAGGTCACCCGGGTCGCTGAGCGCGTTCGGCGCGGCGCGGTCGCGGACGGCACGGCACCCCAGGCGCCGACGGCCCCGCCGACGGCACCCGTGTGGGAGTCACCGGTGCAGCAGGACGCTCCGTCGTGGCAGCCGCCTGTTGCTCGGGAGGCCGCCCCGGCACAACCGTCGACACCGTCGTGGTGGATCGGACGGTCCAACTCGGCCACCCAGAGCACCACGACCGAGTCGTCGACCGACGTGGCGCACGCCCCCGGGGGTGGCGCGGACGATGCGACCGAGCACTCCGACGCCGCCGCGGGCGGCCAGCGCACGACCCCTTCCGACGACGGGAGCGGGGCTACGCAGGGAGAACCTGAGCGTCCCGCGCCCGTGGCGTCCCCGCCGCAGCCCGGGGACACTGCCGTCGTCGAGCCGTTGATCGACCGACGGCCCGCCCCGCAGCGACCCGCGACCCAGCGGCCGACACCGCTCGTCAGCCCCGGGAGCGCTGGAGCCACCTGCCACGTGTGTGGCCACACGCTCGAGCCCGACGACATCTTCTGCGGCGAGTGCGGCGCCGTGCGCCCCGCGGTGACGGCAGCGTTCACCGGACCGATCGTCCCGCTGCCCGTCGCTCGCCCCGACTGGGCCGCAGACGGTGACGGACCCGCCGAGGCCGGCGACACCGTCGCCGAGCACGACGAGGTCGCGACCGGAACGGACACCTCGACCGGCACAGCGGACGGTTCAGCGGACGTGCTGGACGACCCGGTCGCCGCCGCTGAGCCATCGCTCGGCGGTTCACCTGCGGACGACGACGACCAGCTCTTCCGCGCCGCCGTCCGACCCCGCGGACTCCATGCGGCGCCGGCTCCGGACGGCGACACCCCCGACGTGTCGGCGACGGCAGGACCGGTCGCCACGGACGGGCAGACCCCGACCTCGGCTCCGTTGCCGCCCGTCCCCACGGCCGCGCCGCTCCCGCCCATCCCCGGGCTGCCGGAACCCACGCCGACGCAGCTCCCGGCGACGCCACTCGGCCGCCCGGTGGTCCCGTCCAGTGCCGGCGCCGAACTCGACGACGGTGACGCACCCGATGACGGCCTACCCGACGGCACGGCTCCCGACGACAGCGCTCACGACGCCAGTGCACGAGACGAGGAGCCGGACGTCGACGAGACCCGGATCGTGTCGAAGACCCCGACCCACGCACCCTTCGTGCTGCACTTCAGCACCGGGGAGCGCTTCGGCGTCCACGGCACCGGGCTCCTCGGCCGCCTGCCGCGCCCGCAGCCGGGTGAGCGGTTCGACGACCTCCTGACCGTCCACGACCCGGGCAAGTCGGTGTCCAAGACGCACCTCGAGCTCGGTCGCGACGGTGGAGACCTCTGGGTGTCCGATCGTTTCTCCGGCAACGGCACCGTCGTGCGGCACATCGACGGGTCGATCCGGCGCTGTGAGCCCGGACGCCGCTACCGGGTGGAGCGCGGTGCCCGGGTCGACATCGGGGAGCAGTTCTTCCTCGTCCAGTAGGCCCCTCCTGCACCGGAGCGGTCGGTCGGTTCGGCCTCCACAAGCCGTTCGCGGAGCGTTCGACGACGGACGGTGCGCTGGTGCGATGGGGGAGTGGAACTCCTCGTGGCGCGGACCGTGCTCGTCGTCGGCGCGCTCGGGCTGGTCGCCCTCGGCGTGCTCGCGGCGACGTCCGGGGTCGCTCGCGCGGCGGCGATCGGCGCCGGGCTGGTCCTCGCGTTGTCGGATCGCGCGCTGTGCCGCGGTGCCCGGGCAGCGCCGAAGCCGGAGGTGACCGGATGGTCGGCTGCGGTGTCGTCGACCAGCGCCGGACCGACACCTGACGAGCCCCGGGCGTCAGCGGACCCGGTCGGAACACTCGCCGTCGACCACGAGCGATCGGTGCTCGTCGGGCACGCGCTCGGCGACGCTCGCGCCGTCCGGACCGATGCGCCGCACGTCGTCGTCGTCGGGCGCGGAGCCCTCGCACGAGCGGTGTTCGACGCCATCGCGGTACAGTGCCGCGCCGCCGCGGCCGAGGTCCGGGACAGCGACGACCTCCCCGGCGGGCTCACGGCACCCGGGGACGGCACCGCGGTGGTCGTCTGCACTGACGCGCGGACGGGGTCGAGGCGGACGGTCGTCCTCGTGGCCGAGCACGGTCAAGTCCCTCGACGAGCGGACCTCCTGGTCACGGTGGGGTGCACCGGCTGCACCGCGCGGACGGACGACGGCCGCGCGGTGCGGATCCTCCCGGTCCTGCCGAGCGTCGAACCCCCGGCAGTGCCGAGCGGAGCGGACCGGGACACGCGCGAGCGCGCCCGACGGCGCCTGCGTGCTCGGCTCAGCGCAGGCCGGCTCCGACGCGGACGGCCCCCACCGGAACACCCCCGCCGAGCACCTGCTCACCGGTCGCCGCCATGACGCCGGCGACGCCCTCGGTGCTCACCAGGCCGTTGCGCTCGAGCAGCGTGAGTGCGGCCAGCGTCCCCGCACGCTGTGCCCCGTCGAGGGTCTTCACCGCGACGGCCGCCCCGCCGGGCAGTCCCATCACCATGACCCCCTCGGCGCCGAGCTTCGCGAGGACCCCCAGCCGCTCGATGGTCACCGTGTTCGCCCGACCCACACCGTCGATCGCCCACGGGTGTGCCAGCACCGCATCGGTCAGGGCCGCCGAGTCGTCGTCGGCGCGGGCCACCACGGCCGCGAAACCGCGGGCGAGGCCGGTGAGCGTGAGCGGGAAGACCGGGGCGCCGCAGCCGTCGGTGCCGACGAGGTCGACGGTCTCCGAGGTGTACTCCTCGACGGTTGAGCGGACCAAGCGCTGCATCGGGTGGTCGACGTCGAGGTAGGTCTGCTCGTCCCAGCCGTTGACGCGGCAGGCAGCAAGCATGGCGGCGTGCTTGCCCGAGCAGTTCATCGCCACGCGTCGTGGCTGGTCCATCGTGCGGGCGGTCGCCCGGTCGAAGGGCATGTCTGGCGGGCAACCGAGGTCCGCCTCGACGTGGTCGAACGACTCGAGCATGTGCTGTGCCACGGCCTGGTGCGCGACGGTGCCGGCGTGGCTCGCGGTGGAGAGCACGAGTTCCTCGTCCGAGAACGACGCGCCGGCACGTCGGACCGCGAGTGCCTGGAACGGCTTCATCGTCGACCGCGGGTAGATGCTGGCAGCGACGTCACCGACCGAGTCGATGACGCTGCCGTCGGCCGCGACGACCACCCCCGCGCCGACGTGGCGGCTCTCGTCGAAGCCGTTGCGGTCGAGGACGGCGAGTTCGACGGATCCGTCGGCGGTGAGAGGATGGCGCTCAGTCATGCCGCAATGCTAGAGCGCGCGGCCAGGGTCACCAGAGCCACCACCGCCACGAGGAGCCACACGTGTCCGACCACTCCTACGCCGTGTCCGTCCGTTGGACCGGGGACCGCGGCTCCGGGACGAGCGGCTACCGCGACTACGGTCGCGACCACGTCGTCTCCGCCACGGGCAAGCACGACCTCGCCGGCTCCGCCGACCCCACCTTCCGCGGCGACCGCGACCGCTGGAACCCCGAGGAGCTCGTCGTCGCCGCCCTCGCGCAGTGCCACATGCTGAGCTACCTGCACGTCGCCGTGCAGCAGGGCTTCACGGTCGTGGCCTACGAGGACCGCGCGACCGCGAGCCTCAACCTCAACCGCGACGGCTCCGGGGAACTCACGGAGACGACGCTGCACCCGGTCGTGACCATCCGCGAGGCAGACCGGGTCGAGGACGCCGCCGCAGCCCACGCCGAGGCCAACCGCCTCTGCTTCATCGCGCGCTCCGTTGCGTTCCCCGTCCACCACGAGCCCGAGATCCGGGTCCTCGCAGGGGACTCATCGGCGGGTGCGGCAGACTAAGGTCCCGTGAAGCGTCTCCGCCTGCTCCCGATCGCCCTGGTCCCCGCCGTCGTGCTGGGCCTCGCCGCCTGCTCCGGCTCCGGATCGGGGAGCGCCTCCTCGTCGCCGAGCGCGACGTCCAGCGCGAGTGCGAGCGCCGCCGCGATCACGTCCTGCCCGGACCCGGGCAAGTCGTCCGACTCGGTGAAGGTCTCCGGTGCGGTCGGCGGCGGGACCGCTCCGAAGGTGTCGTTCGCCAAGGGCCTCAGCGCGTCGGAGCCCCAGATGACGGTCGCAGTCAAGGGCGACGGTGCCTCACTGAAGTCGGGCGACTACGCGCAGGTGTCGTACAGCGTGTACCAGGCGAAGGACGCGTCCAAGCTCGGCAGCGTCGGCTTCGACACCGGCAACCCGCAGGCGCTCTCGGTCGGTGGGAGCGGGTTCGGCGCGATCCTCGCCTGCTCGAAGGTCGGCGATCGCGTCGTGACCGTCGGGCAGTCCTCCGCGATCGGCTTCAACACCGGCGGGGACGTCGTCGTGGTCGCGGACATCGTGTCGAAGATCCCGACGAAGGCCACCGGCACCCCGCAGCAGCAGGACCCGGCGCTGCCGACCGTCGAGGACAAGGCCGACGGCGAGCCGCAGATCACGGTGCCGTCCGGTGCGAAGGCTCCGTCGAAGACCGAGGTAGAGGTCCTCAAGCAGGGCGACGGCCAGGCCATCAAGGACGGCGACACGGCGCTCGTGCAGTACAAGGGCGTGACGCTGCAGGGCGGCAAGGAGTTCGACTCGTCATGGTCGAAGGGCGTGCCGACCACGTTCACGGTGTCCGAGGGCCAGCTCATCAAGGGCTTCGTCACCGGGCTCGTCGGCCAGAAGGTCGGCTCGCAGGTGCTCATCGTCACGACGGCGGCCGACGCCTACGGTGCGAACCCGCCCGAGGGGTCGGGCATCCCGGCGAACGCGCCCCTCGTGTTCGTCGTGGACATCCTCGCCCTCGGCTGAGTCGACCGCCATGCAGCCGGCCACCGAGCAACCCGCCACCGAGCAACCCGCCACCGAGCAACCCGCCACCGAGCAGCCCGCCAAGCGCCGGATCATCATCCTCGGCAGCACCGGATCGATCGGCACCCAGGCCCTCGACGTCGTCGAGCGGAACCCGGACCGCTTCGAGGTCGTCGGCCTCAGCGCGGGCAGCAACCGCGACCTCGTGGCGCAGCAGGCGGAACGCTTCGGCGTCCGCGACACCGCCTTCGGCGCCGAGGACTCCGAGCGCCTCGTCCGCAGCGTCGAGGCCGACGTGGTCCTCAACGGGATCACCGGGTCGGTCGGCCTCGGCCCGACCCTCGCCGCCCTCGATTCCGGCGCGACGCTCGCCCTCGCCAACAAGGAGAGCCTCATCGTCGGCGGTCCGCTCGTGCAGGCGGCCGCGCGCCCCGGGCAGATCGTCCCGGTGGACAGCGAGCACTCCGCGATCGCGCAGGCGCTGCGCTCCGGCTCCGCCGGCGAGGTCCGCCGCCTCGTCCTCACCGCGAGCGGCGGCCCGTTCCGGGGACGCTCGCGTGCCGAGCTCCGTGACGTCACGCCCGCGCAGGCGCTCGCCCACCCGACGTGGGACATGGGGCTCGTCGTCACGACGAACTCGGCGACGCTCGTGAACAAGGGTCTCGAGGTCATCGAGGCCCACCTGCTCTTCGACGTCCCCTACGACCGCATCGACGTCACCGTGCACGCCCAGTCGATCGTGCACTCGATGGTCGAGTTCGTCGATGGCTCGACGATCGCGCAGGCCTCCCCGCCCGACATGCGGCTCCCGATCGCGCTCGGTCTGGCCTGGCCGGACCGGGTGCCCGGCGTCGGCGTGCCGCTCGACTGGACCACCGCGAGCACGTGGACGTTCGAGCCCCTCGACGCGGACGCGTTCGGCGCGGTGGCGCTCGCGAAGCGCGTCGGCGAGGCCGGCGGCACCTTCCCGGCGGTGTTCAACGCCGCGAACGAGCAGGCCGTCGCGGCCTTCCACGCGGGTGCGATCGGCTTCCTCGACATCGTCGACACGGTCGAGCGGATCGTCGACGAGCACGCGATGGGGGAGTCCTCCCTCGAGGGCGTGCTGGCAGCGGAGCGCTGGGCGCGCGCCGCAGCGGACCGCGCGCTGACGCGCTGACCCGCACCGTGCCTCCCGGCTGCGACGTCGGCGGGGCAGCACCGGAGGTGACCGACCCTGCCTGGAGGCACGGTGAGCCTCTCAGAGAGCGCTCGGCTCCGTCTTGGGAAGCGTCCCGTACCCTTTCCCGGTGACCGTCGAATCCGTCCTGCTCTTCGTCCTCGGCGTGGTCGTCTTCATCGTCGGCCTGCTGGTCTCGATCGGACTCCACGAGCTCGGGCACCTCTCCTTCGCGAAGCTCTTCAACGTGAAGGTGACGCAGTACTCGCTCGGCTTCGGCAAGGCGATCTGGTCGTTCAAGCGGGGCGAGACCGAGTACGGCATCCGCCCGATCCTCCTCGGCGGCTACATCTCGATGGTCGGCATGCTCAAGCCGCGGGCGTCGGGGAGGCCGAACGCGATCACGAACACGGGCATGTACGGGGCGTTCGTGCAGGACGCCCGGCAGGCCAGTGCCGAACAGATCGCGGAGTCCGGCGGGGACGACTCGCGGGCGTTCTACCGACTGACCCCGTGGAAGCGGATCATCGTCATGGTCGCCGGCCCAGCGATGAACCTGGTCATCGGGATCGTGCTCTTCGGCGTGCTGCTCTGCGGCTTCGGGGCGCCGACGACGACGTTCACGTCGAGCGTCGGTTGCGTGCTGCCGAACAGCCAGACGACCACGTGCACCTCGGGCGACGCGGTGTCCCCGGCGAAGCAGGCGGGCATCGAGTCCGGTGACGTCGTGCTCTCGGTCGACGGGAAGTCCGACCCGACCATCGCCGAGGTGTCGTCGGCGTTCCAGAAGAGCGCCGGCAAGGAGCTCACGGTCGTGGTCGAGCGGGACGGCGAGCGGAAGACCCTCGAGATCACGCCCGTCCGCGCCACGCGCGACGTCTACCTGTCCGACGGCACCGTCGCCAAGAACGAGGACGGCACGACGAAGACGCAGCAGGTCGGTGTCGTCGGCGTCAGCATCGGCCAGTCGCTCGTCCGGCAGTCGCCCGCCGCGGTCCTCCCGGCGACGGGCGCGCAGATCTCCGCGTCCGCGCACCTCATCATCGACCTGCCGCAGCGCTTGGTCGCGGTGTGGAACGCGGCGTTCGGCTCGCAGGCCCGGTCGCAGGACAGCCCGGTGTCGGTCGTCGGCGTCGGCCGTGCGATCGGCGAGGTGTCGTCGATGTCCGGCGTGCCGGTCGTCGACAAGGCGTACACGATCCTCGGCCTGCTCGCGTCGCTGAACATCGGCCTGTTCGTCCTCAACATGGTGCCGCTCCTGCCGCTCGACGGCGGGCACATCGCGGGCGCGCTGTGGGAGGCCGTGAAGCGCCGGTCGTTCAAGCTCGTCGGCAAGGCGGACCCGGGTCCGATCGACCTCGCGAAGACGATGCCGCTCACGATGGTGGTCGTGGTGCTCCTCGCCGGCATGAGCGCCCTGCTCATCTACGCCGACATCGTGCGCCCCGTGAACCTCTTCGGGTAGCGACGGCGCCGCGGCCGCGCACTACGCTTCCACCCATGAGCACTGCTCCGGAAGTCCGCACGGTCGAGCGCCAGGGGACCGACGTCATCGCCGAGGCCGACCGGAAGGGCACGCCCCGCGGGCTGTTCTGGCCGTGGTTCGCCGCGAACATCTCGGTGCTCGGACTGAGCTACGGCTCGTTCGTGCTCGGGTTCGGCATCTCGTTCTGGCAGGCGACGATCATCACGGTCGTCGGCGTCGCGTTCTCGTTCCTGCTGTGCGGCGTCGTCGCCATCGCGGGCAAGCGTGGGTCCGCCCCGACGATGGTGCTCAGCCGTGCGGCGTTCGGTGTCCGCGGCAACCGGCTGCCGTCGTTCCTGAGCTGGGTGCTCACGGTCGGGTGGGAGACCGCGCTGGCAGCCCTGGCCGTGCTCGCCACGTCGACCGTGTTCCGCGAGCTCGGGTGGGACGGCGGCGTGCTGACGAAGGTCGTCGCCCTCATCGTCGTCGCCGCGCTCGTCGTCGGTGCCGGGATCGCGGGCTTCGACGTCATCATGCGCCTGCAGACGTGGATCACCGTGATCACCGCCGTGCTCACGGTCGTGTACATCGTGCTCGCCGTGCCCTCGATGGACTTCGGACGCGTCGCCGCGCTCCCGTCGGGGAGTGCCCAGAACGTGGTGGGGGCGCTCGTCCTCGTGATGACCGGCTTCGGTCTCGGCTGGGTGAACGCCGCAGCCGACTACTCGCGCTACCTGCCCCGCACGTCCTCCACCCGCGGCGTGGTGGGGTGGACGACGTTCGGCGGTGCCCTCGCCCCGGCGATCCTCGTGGTCCTCGGCGTGCTCCTGGCGGGCTCGTCGAAGGACCTGAACGACGCCGTCGGCAGCGATCCGATCGGCGCGCTCACCACGATCCTCCCGGTGTGGTTCCTCATCCCGTTCGCCCTTGTGGCGATCCTCGGACTCGTGGGCGGCGCGGTCCTCGACATCTACTCGTCCGGGCTCGCCCTGCTCAGCACGGGCGTGCGCATCCCGCGGCCCGTCGCGGCCGGGGTGGACGGTGTGTTCATGGTTGCCGGCGCCGTCTACGTCGTCTTCTTCGCGCCGGACTTCATCGGTCCGTTCCAGTCCTTCCTCATCACGCTCGGTGTCCCGATCGCGGCGTGGGCCGGGGTGTTCGTCGCGGACGTGTTGCTCCGTCGTCGTGACTACGCGGAGACCGAGCTCGAGGACCGACGCGGTCGCTACGGTGACGTGCGGGCGGTCGCGATCGGTCTCGTGGTGGTCGGCACGGTGCTGGGCTGGGGCCTCGTCACCAACACGTCCGGGGTGCCCGCGTGGCTCAACTGGCAGGGCTACCTGCTCGGACCGTTCGGGCTCGGTGGCCGTGAGGGCGCGTGGGCGTACGCGAACCTCGGCGTCCTCGTCGCGCTGCTCGTCGGCTTCCTCGGCACGCTCCTGTTCTCGGCCGGAGCCGTGCGCCGCCAGGAGGGCCGCGCATGACGGTGACCGACGACGCCTGGCTCGTCGTCGTCGACATGCAGGAGGTCTTCACGGGGGAGAGTCCCTGGGCTGCACCGCGGTACGCCCACGCCGGGATGGCGATCGAGCACCTGCTGCCCCGCTTCACCGGTCGGACCGTCTTCACCCGGTTCGTCGCGCCCGAGCGGCCCGAGGGTGCGTGGGTGCCGTACTACCGCGACTGGCCGTTCGCCCTCGTGCCCGACGCCGACCCGCTGTACGCGCTGACCGAGCCCTTCGCGACCGCAGCTGCCGACCGCGGCGACCCTGTCGTGACGGAACCGACGTTCGGCAAGTGGGGGACGGGCCTCCAGGCCGTCGTCGGCGACCACCCGCACCTGGTGCTGACCGGTGTCTCCACCGACTGCTGCGTCCTGTCGACCGCGCTCGCGGCGGCGGACGCCGGTGCGACCGTCACGGTCGTCGCGGACGCCTGCGCGGGTGCGAGCGACGAGGACCACGAGCGTGCTCTCGCGGCGATGCGGCTGTACGCGCCGCTGATCACGGTGGTCGACTCCGCGAACGACCTCTGAGCGCGGCCGACGCGACGGGCGTCTGCGCGCAGCTGACGCCGCCCGCGTCCCGCCTGTGAGACGGCGGCGGTCGCGTCACCGCGACCGCGTAGAGTGACGACCGTGCCAGCAGTGAACCTCGGTCTGCCGAAAGTCCCCGAAGCCCTGAGCCCGCGTCGCAGGTCGCGGCAGATCCGGGTCGGCAAGGTCCTCGTGGGCGGTGACGCACCGGTCTCCGTGCAGTCGATGACGACGACGCCCACGACGAACATCAACGCGACGCTGCAGCAGATCGCCGAGCTCACCGCGTCCGGCTGTGACATCGTCCGCGTCGCCGTCCCGAGCCAGGACGACGCCGACGCGCTGCCGATCATCGCGAAGAAGTCGCAGATCCCGGTCATCGCCGACATCCACTTCCAGCCGAAGTACGTCTTCCAGGCCATCGACGCCGGGTGCGCCGCGGTCCGCGTGAACCCGGGCAACATCCGGAAGTTCGACGACCAGGTCGGCGCGATCGCGAAGGCCGCGAAGGACGCCGGCGTCTCGCTCCGCATCGGCGTGAACGCGGGGTCGCTCGAGCCGAGCCTGCTGCAGAAGTACGGCAAGGCCACCCCCGAGGCGCTCGTCGAGTCGGCCGTGTGGGAAGCGAGCCTCTTCGAGGAGCACGACTTCCACGACTTCAAGATCTCGGTCAAGCACAACGACCCGATCGTGATGGTCAAGGCGTACCGGCAGCTCGCCGCGGCGGGCGACTGGCCGCTGCACCTCGGCGTGACCGAGGCCGGCCCGGAGTTCCAGGGCACCATCAAGAGCGCCACGGCGTTCGGCATCCTGCTGGCCGAGGGCATCGGCGACACCATCCGCGTCTCGCTCTCCGCGCCGCCCGTGCAGGAGGTGAAGGTCGGCCTGCAGATCCTGCAGTCGCTCAACCTCCGTGAGCGCAAGCTCGAGATCGTCTCGTGCCCGAGCTGCGGCCGCGCGCAGGTCGACGTCTACCAGCTCGCGAACGACGTCACGAAGGGGCTCGAGGGCATGACCGTCCCGCTCCGCGTCGCCGTCATGGGCTGCGTCGTGAACGGCCCCGGTGAGGCCCGCGAGGCCGACCTCGGCGTCGCGTCGGGCAACGGCAAGGGCCAGATCTTCGTCAAGGGCGAGGTCATCAAGACCGTGCCCGAGCGTGAGATCGTCCAGACCCTCATCGAGGAGGCGAACCGCCTCGCCGACGAGATGGGTCCCGCGGCCGCCACCGGTTCCGTCCAGGTCATCACGACGCCGTAGCGGTCACTGCCTGACCGACGGGAGGCGCGGTGCCAGCTGGCACCGCGCCTCCCGTCCGTCACCGGGACCGCTGGGTGAGCGCCGCGCCGCTAGGCTTGCCCCGTGGTCACACGGCTCTCCCATCTCTTCCTCCGCACGCTCCGCGACGACCCCTCCGACGCCGAGGTGACGAGCGCGAAGCTGCTCGTCCGCGCCGGGTACGTCCGTCGCCAGGCCCCGGGCATATTCGCCTGGCTGCCGCTGGGCCTCCGGGTCCGTGCCCGCATCGAGGGCATCATCCGCGACGAGATGGTCGCGGCGGGTGCGCAGGAGGTCCTGCTCCCGGCACTCGCACCGCGCGAGCCGTACGAGGCGACGAACCGTTGGACCGAGTACGGCGACGGCATCTTCCGCCTCAAGGACCGCAAGGACGCCGACTACCTCCTCGCGCCGACGCACGAGGAGCTCTTCGCACTGCTCGTGAAGGACCTGTACTCGTCGTACAAGGACCTCCCCGTCACGCTGTTCCAGATCCAGGACAAGTACCGCGACGAGGCCCGCCCGCGTGCCGGTCTCCTGCGCGGTCGCGAGTTCACGATGAAGGACGCGTACTCGTTCGACATCGACGACGCCGGTCTCGACCGCAGCTACCAGACGATGCGTGACGCCTACGAGCGGATCTTCGCCCGGCTCGGCCTCGAGTACGCGATCGTCAAGGCGGACGCCGGCGCCATGGGCGGTTCGAAGTCCGAGGAGTTCCTGCACCCGATCGCGGTCGGCGAGGACACCTTCGTGCGCAGCGCCGGCGGCTACGCGGCGAACGTCGAGGCCTACGTCACCCCGGTGCCCGAGTCGCTGCCGATCGAGGGGCAGCCGGAGCCGGTACTGCTCCCCGCGGCGGACACCCCCACGATCGACACCCTCGTGGCGCACGCGAACGAGGTCGCCCCGCGCGACGGCGCCCCCTGGACCGCCGCTGACACGCTCAAGAACGTGGTCCTCGCGTTGACGCACCTCGACGGCACCCGTGAGGTCGTCGTCGTCGGCCTGCCCGGTGACCGCGAGGTCGACCTCAAGCGCGCCGAGGTGGCCTTCGCGCCCGCCGAGGTCGAGGCCGCCGGCGACGACGACTTCAAGCAGCACCCCGGCGTCTTCGTGAAGGGCTACATCGGTCCGCAGGTCCTCGGCGCCGAGAGCGCGTCCGGCGTCCGGTACTTCGTCGACCCCCGCGTCGTCGACGGCACGGCCTGGATCACGGGGGCGAACGAGCGCGGCGTGCACGTGTCCGGGCTCGTCATGGGCCGTGACTTCACGGCGGACGGCGTCGCCGAGGTCTCCGACGTCCGCGCCGGCGACCCGGCCCCGGACGGCTCCGGTCCGCTCGAGACCGCTCGCGGCATGGAGATCGGCCACGTCTTCCAGCTCGGCCGGAAGTACGCCGAGGCGCTCGGCCTCAAGGTGCAGGACGAGAACGGCAAGCTCGCGACGGTCACGATGGGCTCGTACGGCATCGGCGTGACGCGGATCCTCGCGATCCTCGCCGAGGCGCACAACGACGAGAAGGGCCTGGTCTGGCCGAAGAACGTCGCGCCGTTCGACGTACACGTCGTCGCGACCGGCAAGGACTCGGTCGCCTACGACCTCGCGACCTCGATCGTCGACACGCTCGAAGGCGACCGCTTCGAGGTCGTCTACGACGACCGTCCCAAGGTGTCGCCCGGCGTGAAGCTCCGGGATGCGGAACTCCTCGGCATGCCGATCGTCGTCGTCGCGGGGCGGAACGCCGCCGACGGCGTCGTCGAGCTCTGGGACCGCGCGTCCGGTGAGCGCCGCGACGTGCCGGTCGCGGAGCTGCTCGACGCGGTCCGCGCGATCTAGCGAGTCACGCCCGCGACGGGACGACACGACGGCCTGGAGGCGCGGTGCCAGCTGGCACCGCGCCTCCAGGCCGTTCTGGGGTACGCTGGTCGCCGACTTCCGCGACGTTCCACTGCGGAGGCGACTCAGCTGAATACGGAGGCACCTCGGTGAAGATCGATCTCGCAGTCCTGCGACTCATGGAGCGCGAGCGGGAGATCCCGTTCGAAGAACTCGTCCAGATCATCGAGCAGGCGATCCTGACGGCCTACCACAAGCACACCGCCGAGAACGGCGAGCCGGCGGACGCACAGTCCCGGGTCGAGCTCGACCGCAAGAGCGGCGAGGTCTCCGTCTACGTGCCCGAGCGCGACGAGGAGGGCACAGTCGTCGGCGAGGCCGTCGACCAGCCCAGCGACTTCGGGCGCATCGCGGCGTTCGCGGCGAAGCAGGTCATCAACCAGCGCCTCCGCGACATCGGCGACGACAAGATCCTCGGCCAGTTCCGCGGCAAGGAGGGCGACATCGTCGCCGGCGTCATCCAGCAGGGGCCGAACCCGAAGATGGTGCACGTCGACCTCGGCACCGTCGAGGCGATCCTGCCGCCCGAGGAGCAGGTGCCGGGCGAGGAGTACAAGCACGGCAGCCGCATCCGGGTGTACGTGACGAGCGTCGGCCGTGGTCCGAAGGGCCCGCAGATCACCGTCTCGCGCACGCACCCCGGGCTCGTCCGGAAGCTGTTCGCGCTCGAGGTCCCGGAGATCGCGTCGGGGGTCGTCGAGATCACCTCGCTCGCCCGGGAGGCCGGCCACCGCACGAAGCTCGCGGTCAAGGCCAACGAGCCCGGCGTCAACGCGAAGGGTGCCTGCATCGGCGAACTCGGTGCGCGCGTCCGTGCGGTGACGACCGAGCTCGGTGCCGAGAAGATCGACATCGTGGACTGGTCGCCCGACCTCGCGACGTTCGTGGCGAGCGCGCTGTCGCCGGCGAAGGTGACGAGTGCGTTCGTGCTCGACGCCTCGACGAAGGCCGTCCGTGCGCTCGTACCCGACTACCAGCTGTCGCTCGCGATCGGCAAGGAGGGGCAGAACGCCCGTCTCGCCGCGAAGCTCACCGGTGCGCGGATCGACATCCAACCGGATTCGATCCTCGACGGCGACGAGTGACCGCGACGAACCGTCGCAACGGAGCGTGACCGCGCAGGCGCAGCCTCGCGGACGGCGTCGCGTCGGCGGCGTTTCGCTGCCGGCGTGGGCCCACCGGGCGTGCCGGATCGCGTCCGTCCGAGGCAAGGAGTAAGGTGGAACCCGTCAGAACGTGCATCGGCAGTCGCCGTCGCGCGCCCCGATCCTCCCTCCTCCGTGTCGTCGCCCTCGGCGACGGGCGAGTCGTGGCGGATCCGAAGGCAGTCATGCCGGGCCGGGGAGCGTGGCTCACCCCGACCGTCGACGCCTACGAGCTGGCCGTCAAGCGCCGGGCATTCCGCCGGGCACTTCGGCTGGATCGCGAACCCGACACGTCCTCGGTCCTCGAGTACCTGCAAGGCCTCACGGCCGCGCCGGCATCCGAGCGCCCGGACACGACAGAACAGGCTGAACGGCTTATGGACAACTGATGAGCGGCTCGAAATGAGACCCGTCATCCAGTGAGTCCTGCCCCTTCACGGGGCAGGACCCGTGAAGGAGAACAGTGGCAAAACCACGCGTACACGAGATCGCATCCGAACTCGGTGTCGACAGCAAGACCGCAATGGAGAAGCTCAAGGAGCTCGGCGAGTTCGTCAAGGGCCCGAGCTCCAGTGTGGAACCCCCCGTCGCGCGCAAGCTCCGTGCTGCGCTGCAGGCGGCCGGCGCCTCGGCGTCGAACACCGCCGCGCCCGCGGCCGGAGCAGCTGCGCCGAAGCCCGGTGCCGCCGCCCCGAAGCCGGGCACGGCATCCCGCTCCGCCGCGCCGAAGCCCGGTGCGAAGCCGGGTCCGGCGACGCCGACCCCTGCCCCGCAGGCACCCGCCGCTGAGCAGCCCGCCTCCGACGCGCCGACCCCGGCCGCGCCGAAGTCGGTCGCACAGCGTCAGGCCGAGGCA
This sequence comes from Curtobacterium sp. 458, assembly GCF_030406605.1. Lineage (NCBI taxonomy): Bacteria > Bacillati > Actinomycetota > Actinomycetes > Micrococcales > Microbacteriaceae > Curtobacterium > Curtobacterium sp. 458. The sequence goes on from NZ_CP129104.1 coordinate 2,649,388, forward strand.
GAGGCCGCGCAGAAGGCCGCAGCGGCCGAGAAGGCCTCGGGCACGGCGAACAAGGGTGGCCAGGCCACCGGTTCCGCTTCGCCGAAGCCGAACACGGCCGCCGGCCCCAAGCCGGGTGGCCCGAAGCCGGGCGCGCGTCCGGGCAACAACCCCTACGCGTCGAGCCAGGGCATGGGCTCCCGCCCGCCGCGCCCCGGCAACAACCCGTACTCGCAGAACCAGGGCATGGGCCAGCGCCCGGCCGCCGGTCAGGGTGGCGGCAACGGCATCCCGCGTCCGGCCCCGCCGCGTCCCGGTGTCCCGCGCCCCGGTGCTCCCCGTCCGGGTGGCCCCGGCCAGCAGGGTCGTCCGAACGGCTTCGGGCAGCGCCCGGGCCAGGGTGGCGGCCGAGGCGGTCAGGGCGGCGGCTTCAACCGTCCCGGTGGTGCCGGTGGCGGCGCCGGTGGTGGCTTCAGCCGCCCGGCGTTCAGCGGCCCGCGTCCCGCCGGTGGTGGCGGTCGTGGCCGCGGTCCCGGTGGTGGGACCGCAGGTGCGTTCGGTCGCGGTGGCGGCAAGAGCCGTGCCCGCAAGTCGAAGCGGACGAAGCGCGCCGAGTACGAGATGCGTCAGGCGCCGTCGCTCGGCGGCGTGCAGGTCCCGCGCGGCGACGGCACCACGGTCATCCGTCTGCGTCGCGGTGCGAGCATCTCGGACTTCGCGGACAAGATCGACGCGAGCCCCGGCAACCTCGTGACGGTGCTGTTCCACCTCGGTGAGATGGCGACCGCCACGGAGTCCCTGGACGAGGCCACGTTCGAGGTCCTCGGTGAGGAGCTGGGTTACAAGATCCAGATCGTCTCGCCGGAGGACGAGGACAAGGAGCTCCTCGAGGGCTTCGACATCGACCTCGAAGGCGAACTCGAGGACGAGGACGACTCGGTGCTGCAGCAGCGGCCCCCGGTGGTCACCGTCATGGGTCACGTCGACCACGGCAAGACCCGCCTCCTCGACGCGATCCGGAACTCGAAGGTCGTCGAGGGCGAGGCCGGCGGCATCACCCAGCACATCGGTGCGTACCAGATCGTCACCGAGCACGAGGGCGTCGAGCGTCCGATCACCTTCATCGACACCCCTGGTCACGAGGCGTTCACCGCCATGCGTGCCCGTGGTGCGCAGGTGACCGACATTGCGATCCTCGTGGTCGCGGCGGACGACGGCATCATGCCCCAGACGATCGAGGCGCTGAACCACGCCCAGTCGGCCGGTGTGCCGATCGTGGTCGCGGTGAACAAGATCGACAAGGAAGGCGCGAACCCGGCCAAGGTCCGCCAGCAGCTCACCGAGTACAACCTGGTGGCTGAGGAGTACGGCGGCGACGTCATGTTCGTCGACGTGTCGGCCCGTCAGAACATCGGCATCCAGGACCTCCTGGACGCGGTGCTGCTCACGGCCGACGCCGGTCTCGACCTGCGTGCGAACCCCGACAAGGACGCCCGCGGTGTGGCGATCGAAGCCCGACTCGACAAGGGTCGTGGTTCGGTGGCGACCGTGCTCATCCAGTCCGGCACGCTCCACGTCGGTGACGCCATCGTCGCGGGCACGGCCTACGGTCGCGTCCGTGCGATGACGGACGAGAACGGTGTCGCCGTCCAGGCAGCGACCCCGTCGCGTCCGGTTCAGGTGCAGGGTCTGTCGTCGGTGCCGCGCGCCGGTGACACGTTCCTCGTCACGGAAGAGGACCGCACGGCTCGTCAGATCGCCGAGAAGCGTGAGGCCGCCGAGCGCAACGCCCAGCTGGCCAAGGCCCGCAAGCGCATCTCGCTCGAGGACTTCACCCGTGCACTCGAAGAGGGCAAGGTCGACTCGCTCAACCTCATCATCAAGGGTGACGTCTCCGGTGCCGTCGAGGCACTCGAGCAGTCGCTCCTCGACATCGAGGTGGACGACAGTGTCCAGCTGCGCATCCTGCACCGCGGTGTGGGTGCGATCACGGAGTCGGACATCGACCTCGCCACGATCGACAACGCGATCGTCGTCGGCTTCAACGTCCGTCCGGACGTCAAGGCCCGCGAGCGTGCAGCCCGTGAAGGCATCGACGTGCGCTTCTACTCGGTCATCTATAACGCACTCGAGGACATCGAGCAGTCCCTCAAGGGCATGCTCAAGCCCGAGTACGAAGAGGTCCAGTCGGGCGTCGCGGAGATCCGCGAGGTGTTCCGTTCCTCCAAGTTCGGCAACATCGCCGGTGTCATCGTCCGTTCCGGCACGATCACCCGCAACGCCAAGGCGCGCGTCATCCGCGAGGGTGTCGTCATCGCCGACGGTCTGGCGATCGAGTCCCTGCGTCGCTTCAAGGACGACGTCACCGAGGTCCGCACGGACTTCGAGGCCGGTATCGGTCTGGGCAAGTACAACGACATCCAGATCGGTGACGAGATCGAGACGACCGAGCTCGTCGAGAAGCCGCGCGACTAGTCGCCTGGCTATCCTGGACCCCGCCGTTCCCCCAGGGAGCGGCGGGGTCCACCCGTTCCACCAGAAGAATCCCTGCCCCAGGAGGCACCCATGGCTGACCCGCAGCGCGCCCGCAAGATGGCGGACCGCATCAAGGAAGTCGTCGCACGCCGGCTCGACAAAGGCCTCCGCGACCCGCGACTCGGCTTCGTGACGATCACCGACGTCCGTGTCACGGGGGACCTGCAGCACGCGTCCGTGTTCTACACCGTGTACGGCACCGACGAGGAGCGCGCCGACTCGGCAGCGGCGCTCAAGGCGGCGACCGGCATGCTCCGCAGCGAGGTCGGCAAGAACATCACGGCGCGGCTCACCCCGTCCCTCGAGTTCATCGCGGACGCGCTCCCGGAGACCTCGGCGCACATGGAGGACCTGCTCGCGCAGGCGCAGGTCCGGGACGCGCAGGTCCGTGCCGCCTCGGCGGGAGCGCAGTACGCCGGCGACGCCGACCCGTACAAGCACGACGACGACGAGGAGGAGGACGACGCCGCTCGGGCGTAGTCCTCAGCCGACCGGGAGCGTGTACCCGCCCGCATCGTCGCCGACGGCCAGTCCGTCGCGGACGAGCGAGGCGAGTGCACGCTCCCGCTGTTCGGCGTCCGGCCAGACGAGGTCGATCTCCGGCCGGAGCACCGGCACGTCGCTCGCGCGGAGCTCCGCCATGATGAGGCCCCGCACCTGCCGGTCGCTCCCGGCGAACCTGGCCTGCTTCGGTGCGCGCGGCCCGTCGTGGTCCGGGTACCCGGCGGCGCGCCAGGCGCAGCGGTCCGCGATCGGGCAGGCGTCGCACGCGGGGGAGCGGGCGACGCAGACGAGCGCTCCGAGTTCCATCACCGCGGCGTTCGTGGCGGCGGCGTCGTCGCGGTCCGCCGGCAGCACCGACTCCATGAGCGGGAGGTCCTGCTTCGCCTTCGCGGGACCGGGCTGACCCTGACCGAGCAGGGCCCGTGCGAGGACGCGGCGGACGTTGACGTCGACCACGGGGTGCCGGTCGCCGTAGGCGAAGACCGCGACGGCCCGTGCCGTGTAGTCGCCGATGCCGGGCAGCGCGAGGAGCGCGTCGACGTCGCGCGGCACGACGTTGTCGTGCTGTTCGGCGATCGCCGTCGCGGCCGCGTGCAGCGCGAGCGCCCGTCTCGGGTAGCCGAGCCGGTCCCACGCGCGCACCGCGTCGGACGGTGGCGACTGCGCGAGGTCGCGAGGGGTCGGCCAGCGGGTGAGCCACGCCTCCAGTCGGGGGACCACACGCGCGACCTGCGTCTGCTGCAGCATGATCTCGCTCACGAGCGTGCCCCAGGCGGGGAAGCCGGGACGGCGCCAGGGGAGGTCGCGCGCCTCGGCGCGGAACCACGCGATGAGCGGGGTGGCGATGTCGGGGGCGCCGGTCTCGGCGGTGCCGTCCACAGGTCGCGCGTTCTCCACACCCGGCCCGGAGGCTCGACTCGCGTTCACCAGGACAGCCTACGGTGGGGTGCATGGCACGCTGGGCACCGCAGGAGACCGACACCATGGCCGCGATCGCGGCCGAGGCGATCGCGCAGGTCGGCACGAACCGGACCGTCGTCGGGATCGACGGACAGTCCGGGACCGACCTCGAGCACGTGGCCGCGGCGCTCGTCGCCGGCTTCGAGCAGCACGGGGTGCAGGCGATGGCCGCTGCGGCCCCCTCGGCGTCGGCCGACCAGCTCCGGTCCGAGCTCGTCGCACCGTTCCGCTCCACCGGTTCAGGTCCCGGCGTGCTCGTGGTGCACGGTCACGGCGTCCTCGACCCGGGCGTCCGTGGCCTGTGGCGGTGGTCGCTGTGGGTCGAGCAAGAGGAGGGACGGCTCGAACGCCGGGCGGACGTCAAGATCGCCGCGTCCGCCGTGCTCGACGTCACCGACCCTGAGCACCCCCGCCGCGAGTGGAACGACGCCTGCTGAACGGACCGCGGTCGTGACGGGCGCTGGTAACCTCTCCGGGTGCTCGAATCGCCGCCGGACGGGATCCTCCTCGTCGACAAGCCGCAGGGGATCTCCAGTCACCGGGTCGTGTCGATCGCTCGACGTCGGCTCGGCCTGAAGAAGATCGGCCACGCCGGCACCCTCGACCCGATGGCCACCGGGCTGCTGCTGCTCGGTGCCGGGCCGTCCACCCGGCTGCTGACGCACCTCGTCGGCCTCGGCAAGACGTACACCGCGACGATCCGTCTCGGTGTCTCGACGGACTCCGACGACGCCGACGGCGACCCGACCGCGGCGACGGGCGTCTCCGGCGCGGACGTGTCCGAGGCCGCTGTCGAGACGGCGGTCGCGGCACAACGCGGCACGATCGACCAGGTGCCCTCGACCGTGAGCGCCATCAAGGTCGACGGCCGTCGAGCGTACGACCTCGCGCGGAAGGGCGAGGAGGTCGTGCTCAAGTCCCGAACGGTCACGGTGTCGCGCTTCGACGTGACCGGCCGTCAGGAGCACACGGTCTCCGTGGACGGTGCCGAGGTGCAGGTGGTCGACCTCGACGTCGTGGTCGCCTGCTCGTCGGGGACGTACGTCCGTGCACTCGCTCGCGACGTCGGGGCCGCGCTCGGCACCGGAGCGCACCTCACCGCACTCCGGCGCATCGACGTCGGGCCGTTCCACGTCGACGACGCGGTCGACATCGAGGACGACTCGGTCGACGTGCGGGCAGCGCTCCTGCGTCCCGTCGACGTGGCGCGGACCCTCTTCCCGACGGTCGCGCTCGACCCGGTCGCTGCGAAGGACCTCGCGGACGGCAAGCGCGTGCGCGCCGAGCACCCGGACCACGACGGCCCGGTCGCCGCCATCGCCTCGGGGTCGGACCGCCTCGTCGGGCTGGTCTCCGTCCGTCGTGGCCAGCTCCGGGTCATCACCAACTTCCCGACTGCCCTCTCCACCCCGACGGGAGCCTGACCCGTGATCGAGTGGTTCATGTGGGTGCAGCTCGTCGTGGCGGTCGTCGCCGGGCTGTTCGCGGTCGTCGTCGGCTTCGTCGGTCGGAAGCCCAACGACTACACGGTCGGCTCGCTCGTCCTCGTGGAGCTGCTGCTGCTCGCGCAGGGCGTCATCTCGCTCGTGCTGCCCGCGGTCGGCAGCCCGCCGCAGGGCAACGCACTCGAGTTCGGCGTGTACGCGGTGTCGGTGCTCCTCGTCCCGCCGGCGGCCATCGTCTGGGCGCTCATCGACCGGACGCGGTGGAGCACGGTCGTCCTCGGCGCCGGAGCGTTCACCGTCGCCGTGATGGTCTACCGGATGTACCAGATCTGGTTCGCACTGACCTGACCCGACGACCCGTGACGTCCCGGTCATCGGTGACGGTGGGCGTCGGTAGAATCGGTGCAATGGCGACCAGATCCTCACTCGCGACCGGCGTCGGCCGCGTCCTCATCGCCGTCTACGGCATCCTCGCGCTGGCCGCGACGGGTCGCAGTGTCGTGCAGATCATCGAGAAGTTCTCCTTCGCACCGTTCGCCTACACGCTGAGCGCGGTCGCGGCCGTCGTGTACATCGTCGCGATGATCGCCCTGATCGCGCCCGGTCGCGCCTGGTACCGCGTGGCCTGCGTCACGATCGGCTTCGAGATGGCCGGTGTCCTCGTCGTCGGGACCCTCTCGTTGCTCGACCGCCAGCTCTTCCCGGACGACACCGTCTGGTCGTACTACGGCCTCGGGTACCTCTTCGCGCCGCTCGTGCTGCCGATCGCGGGACTGTGGTGGCTCCGCAAGCACCACCGCACGGCGGCGACCGCGTCGACCGCTGACCGGACCGACCCGTCCACGACCGCCCGCGTGGGCGAGTAGGGACCCCCGTGCAGTACTACGACGACCTCGCCGACGTGGCCGACGGCTTCGGGCCGAGCGCCGTGACCATCGGCAAGTTCGACGGCGTGCACGTCGGCCACCGTGCCGTCATCGCGCACCTCGAACGCGCGGCGGAGCAGCAGGGACTCGTGTCGACCGTCGTCACCTTCGATCGTCACCCGCTCAGCGTGATCGACCCCGTGAAGACCCCGCCGGCGCTGACGAGCACGGCGCAGCGTCGGGAGCTGCTCGACCAGGTGGGTGTCGACGCGACGGTGCTCCTGCACTTCGACCAGGACCTCCAGTCGAAGGAGCCCGAGGACTTCGTGTCCGAGATCCTCGTCGGCACGCTGCACGCACGGTTGGTGTTCGTCGGGAGCGACTTCCGCTTCGGTCGTCGCGGCGCCGGCGACGTCGCGCTGCTCCGCCGTCTGGGGGAGCGGTACGGGTTCACGGTCGAGCTCATCGACGACGTGGACCTCGTCGACGACGTCCGGCCGGCCGGCGAGCGTCGGGTGTCCTCGACGTGGATCCGCGAGCTCCTCGGTGTCGGGCGTGTCGCCGAGGCCGCGCGGCTCCTCGGCCGCGAGCACGCGGTGCGCAGCGTCGTCGTGCACGGCAACCAGCGGGGCCGCGCGATGGGGTACCCGACCGCCAACCTCGACCCGCACTGCGAGGGCTTCGTCCCCGCCGACGGTGTCTACGCCGCTCGTGTGCTGCACGAGGGCACGGTGTACCCGGCGGCGGTGTCGGTCGGCAACAACCCGACGTTCGAGGGGGTGCCGGAGAAGCAGATCGAGGCGCACCTGCTCGACGTCGACATCGACCTCTACGGCGACACGATCGCGGTCTTGTTCGTCTCGTACGTCCGCGGCATGGTGAAGTTCTCGTCCATGGACGAGCTCGCCGAGCAGATGCGGCAGGACGACCGCGACATCCGCCTGCTCCTCGGGTTGCCCGCACCCGTCTGACGTCGGCCGCGCGGCACGAGCGTCGTGCGTGCGCCCCCGAGCCGGCCGGCCACTGGCCCGGCGTCTGTTCCGCAAAAGCGACAGGCTCGTCGTGTCGCTCTCGAGATCGCGACAGAACTCCGGGCGCACGACCCGCAACTGTGTCGCTCTCGGGGAAGTACGCACGCCGACGACCGGGCCCGATCGCGCGCCGAGCCCACACACGCAAGACGCCCCGCGACCGATCGGTCGCGGGGCGTCCTGCGTGCGGTGCGACGATCAGCCGCCGAGCGCGTCGAGCCAGATCTTCCGGGCGTCGAGGGCCTCTTGCGCGTCCTTGATCTTCCGGGCGTCCCCGGACTCCTTCGCCGCCGCGAGCTCGGACTCGAGCTTGCCGATGGCGTCCTCGAGCTGGCTCGCGAGGCCGGTCTGCCGGGCCTTGCGCTCCGGGTCCGAGGCCTTCCAGTGCTCGTCCTCGAGGCTCCGGACGTGGTCCTCGATCTGGCGCAGGCGGTCCTCGATGCGACGGACGTCCCCGCGGGGCACCTTGCCGATCTCGTCCCACCGGCGCTGGATGCCCGTGAGGGTCCGACGCGCGGCCACCCGGTCGGTCTCCTGCAGCAGCGGCTCGGCCTCGGTCAGGAGTGCCTGCTTGGCCTCGAGGTTGGCGGAGAACTCCTCGTTCTCGATGGCAGCCTCGGCGTGACGCTGCTCGAAGAGGACGTCACCGGCCGCCTTGAACCGTGCCCACAGTGCGTCGTCGTGCCGCTTGCCCGCCCGGCCCGCACGCTTCCAGTCGTCCAGCAGCTGCCGGTAGGTCGGGATCGCGTCGGAGCCGCGCGGCGCGAGCGCTTCGGCCTGCGCGACGAGGTCCTGCTTGCGGCTCCGGGCGTCGCGGTGCTGGGCGTCGAGTTCCGAGTAGAACGCCCGACGGTGCTGGTCCACGGTCGAGCGGGCGGCGCGGAACCGCTTCCAGAGCTCGTTGGCCTCGTTCTTGGGGATGCGCGGGCCGTCGTGCTGGTGCTGCTGCCACCGTGCGAACACGTCGTCGAGCTGCGCGGTGATCTGCTTCCACTGGGCACGCGCCGGGTCCACCGCCGCGAGGCCCTCGGCCTCTTCCACGAGGGCGGCGCGGTACGCGAGCGCCTCGGTCAGCGCCTGCTGCGCCTGCTCGGCCTGCTCCTTCGTGAGCGACCCGACCTGGTCGGTGAGCGCCTGCACGCGGTCCTCGAGCGACTTGATGTCACCGACGACGCGGGCGTCGGCGAGCTGCTCGCGGAGGTGTGCGACGGTACGGGACACGTCGTTCGCGCTGGCGCCGCGCTGGACGCGCTGCTCGGCGATCTTCACCTGGCCCTCCAGGTCGGCGTACTTCCGCGCGAAGTAGGCGAGGGCCTCGTCCGCGGTGGCGTCCGGGTACTCGCCGACGGCTCGCTCGCCGTCTTCGTACCGGACGTACACCGTCCCGTTCTCGTCGACCCGCCCCCAGGTCGTTGCTTCGTCAGATCCCACAGGTCTCGCCTCGATCGTGGTCGTGCATCGCCGACGTCCCCGTCGGCACGGTCAGGTCGTCAGCCTATTGCACGCAGCGGCCCCGGGGACGGCCGGGGGCGACGGGTTGTGGACTACTGCTCGCGCTCGATGGTCGCGCCGGTGATCGTCGTCTTCACCTTCGGCTCGCCCGTGCCGTCGCTGCCGGGGTCCGAGATGCCCTTCGAGGTGATCTCGGAGACGAGGTCGGACAGCCCGCTCGTGACCTTGCCGACGACCGTGTAGCCGCCGGTCGAGCCGTCGAGCGTGGTGTCTCCGGTGACGATGAAGAACTGGGTGGACTGCGAGTACGGCGACGAGCTCCGGGCGATGGCGATGGTGCCCTTCGCGTAGTCCCCGTCGCTCGGCACGTTCTCGAGCGGGCCGTACTGGAACCCGGCGTCGCCGGTCCCGTCGCCGTTCGCCGAGCCGCACTGGAGGAACTGCAGGCTCGTGCTGTCGGCGAGTCGGTGGCACGTGGTCCCGTTGTAGAACTGCTCCTGGATGAGCTTGATCTCGACACTCGCCGCCTGGGGGGCCTTCTGCCCGTCGAGCTCGATGCCGAGCCGCACGTCCTTGTTCAGCGTGAGGGTGCCGGTCCAGGTCGAGCCCTTCGCGATGGACTTGCTCGGCACGTCGCCGGTGTTCCCGGCGGTCGCGCTCGGGGTGGGTGTCGCGGTGGCCGAGGCACTCGCGCTGGCCTTCCCGGAGCCCTGCGCGCCGGCGAAGGCGAGCTGCGACCCCGTCGCGAGGGCGGCCACGACGACGAGCACGATCCCGCCCACGACGTTGTCCCGGACCCGACGTCGCCGTTGCCGCTCGTGCAGGCCCTGGCGGGCCTGGTAGAGACGGAGGCGCTCGCGCGCCTCACGGTTGTCACGCGCCTGGTTCTTCGGTGCCACAGTGCTGGTACGGCCTCTCGTCTCGAGTGTGCGACGAGCGTAGCGGAACGCACCACGCTCCGGCCGGGAGGCACGGGTCGGGCCCGCACCGCGCCTCCCGGCCGGTGGGCGGTGCTGTCGGTGGTGACGCCTAGGCTTAGTCCCATGGCGACGGACCGCTCGGGCATGAACGCGCCCACCACGGGTGGGCGAGCGGGGCTCGCCCAGGGTTCCGTGCCGCTCGCGGTGCGGATGCGACCGACCTCCCTCGACGAGGTCGCCGGTCAGCAGCACCTCCTCGGCCGGGGGTCGCCCCTCGTGCAGCTCGCCACCGGCACGCGCGAGAACCCCGGCGGCGTCTCCGTGATCCTCTGGGGGCCTCCGGGCACCGGCAAGACGACGCTCGCGCAGGCGATCGCCCGACAGTCGGGCCGCGAGTTCGTCGAGCTCTCGGCGGTCACCGCGGGCGTGAAGGACGTGCGTGAGGTGATGGAGAAGGCGCTCGCGCACCGTGACCTCTACGGGTCGACCACCGTCCTCTTCCTCGACGAGATCCACCGCTTCAGCAAGGCCCAGCAGGACGCACTGCTGCCGGGGGTCGAGAACGGGTGGGTGATCCTCATCGCGGCGACGACCGAGAACCCGTCGTTCTCGGTGATCTCGCCGCTGCTGTCCCGTTCCCTCCTGCTGACGCTCAAGCCGCTCACCGACGCCGACCTCGGCATGCTCGTCGACCGCGCGGTCGAGGACCCCCGCGGTCTCGGCGGCGGGGTCGTCCTCGGCGACGAGGCCCGGGCGGCGATCGTCCGGCTCGCCTCCGGCGACGCGCGTCGTGCGCTGACCGCGCTCGAGGCGGCCGCCGGATCGGCGTCGGCCGCGCAGGACGATGACGACGACACCGTCCCGGTGGTCGATGCCGACACGGTGGCGGCCGCGGTGGACCGGGCCCTGCTGCGGTACGACCGGCAAGGTGACGAGCACTACGACGTCATCAGCGCCTTCATCAAGTCGGTGCGGGGGAGCGACGTCGACGCCGCGCTGCACTACCTGGCCCGGATGATCGAGGCCGGCGAGGACCCGCGGTTCATCGCCCGGCGCATCATCATCTCGGCGTCCGAGGACATCGGCATGGCGGACCCGCAGGCGCTGCCCATCGCCGTCGCAGCCGCGCAGGCGGTGCAGCTGATCGGCATGCCCGAGGGGCGCATCCCGCTGGCAGAGGCCGTCGTGTACCTCGCGACAGCGCCGAAGTCGAACGCGTCGTACAACGGCGTGAACCAGGCCATCGCGGACGTCAAGGCCGGGCGCATGGGCGTGGTACCGACCCACCTGCGCGATGCCCACTACCCGGGGGCGAAGCGGCTCGGGCACGGCAAGGGCTACGTCTACTCGCACGACGCCGAACACGGTGTCGCCCGGCAGCAGTACCTGCCCGACGCGCTCGAGGGCACCGAGTACTACATCCCCACGACGAACGGCTTCGAGCGCGAGGTCGGCCCGCGGCTCGAACGACTCCGGAAGATCACGCGGGGCGAGTAGGCGCGGCGGTCGTCACGGGGCCGGGTTGCTGCTATCGTTGACGCGCCTACGTCCTGGTCCTCGCGTGCGGCTGCGTCGAGGACAGAGTGTCACAGCTGTGGCACGGGGACAGAGGTTCGGACTGTAGCCGTCCGATCCCACAGGCTCATCCCTCTGGATCCCTTCGCGGGGTTCGTCGGTGCGTGCGCGTGCCGAGACCCGTGATCCGTTCAGTTCAGACAGAGAAAAGGACCCTGTGTCTACCAAGTCACGTACCCGTAGCAAGACCCGCCTCTCCCGCGCGCTCGGCATCCCGCTGACGCCGAAGGCGGCCCGTTACCTCGAGAAGCGCCCCTACGGCCCCGGTGAGCACGGCCGTACCCGCCGTCGCGCGGACAGCGACTACGCCGTCCGTCTCCGTGAGAAGCAGCGTCTGCGCGCCCAGTACGGCATCCGCGAGAAGCAGCTCCGCATCGTCTTCGAAGAGGCCCGCAAGACGAAGGGCCTGACCGGTGAGAACCTGGTCGAGCTCCTCGAGCAGCGCCTCGACGCCCTCGTGCTGCGTGCCGGCTTCGCCCGCACCACCGCGCAGGCCCGTCAGCTGATCGTGCACCGTCACATCCTCGTCGACGGCAAGCTCGTCGACCGTCCGTCCTTCCGCGTGAAGGAGGGGCAGCTCATCCACGTGAAGCAGCGCTCCGAGTCCCTCGAGCCGTTCCAGGTCGCCGCCGCCGGTGGGCACCAGGAAGTCCTGCCGAAGGTCCCGGGCTACCTCGAGGTCGAGATCGACAAGCTCCAGGCCCGCCTCGTGCGTCGCCCGAAGCGCGCCGAGGTCCCCGTGACCTGTGAAGTGCAGCTCGTCGTCGAGTACTACGCAGCGCGCTGATCGCCTGATCACCCACGAACGGCGGGTCGTCCTCTCAGAGGGCGGCCCGCCGTTCCGTGTTCCCGCTCAGCACCGCCACTAAGCTTGTCGGGCGTGCACACCACGCACGCGAGAGGGAGAGGCACCGTGAAGCAGCTGTTCTTCGTCGCCGTCGGCGTCGTCATCGGGTTCGTCGTCGCGCACCAGGTCGCGAACACGCCCGCCGGCGCGCGCTTCTTCGCCGACGTGGACGCGCGGACGAAGGCCTTCGCGGACGCCGTGGCCGACGGGTACAAGTCCCGCGACGCCGAGCTCCGCACCGACGTCTGAGCGCGGTCACCGACCGACGCACGTCCTCCTCGCACGCACTCGACCTGAAACCAGGAAGCACCATGCAGACCGCAGAGATCCGCCGCCGTTGGCTCCAGTTCTTCGGCGACCGCGGGCACACCGTCGTCCCGTCCGCGTCGCTCGTCTCGGACGACCCGTCGCTCCTGTTCACGGTGGCCGGCATGGTCCCGTTCATCCCGTACCTCACCGGGCTCGTCCCGGCGCCGTACCCGCGGGCGACGAGCGTGCAGAAGTGCATCCGCACGAACGACATCGAAGAGGTCGGCAAGACCCCGCGCCACGGCACGTTCTTCCAGATGAACGGCAACTTCTCGTTCGGCGACTACTTCAAGGAGCAGGCGATCCAGTACGCCTGGGAACTCCTGACGACGCCGGAGTCCGACGGCGGCCTCGGCTTCTCGCCCGACGACCTGTGGGTCACGGTGTACGAGGACGACGACGAGGCGATCGCGTTCTGGAAGCGGCACTCGTCCCTGCCCGACGAGCGGATCCAGCGGCTCGGCAAGGACACCAACTACTGGTCGACCGGGCAGCCCGGTCCGGCCGGCCCGTGCTCGGAGATCTTCTTCGACCGCGGCCCGGCGTACGGCATCGACGGCGGCCCGGCGACGGACGACGACCGCTACGTCGAGATCTGGAACCTCGTCTTCATGCAGTACCAGATCGCCGACGTGCGGTCGAAGTACGACTTCGAGATCACCGGTGAACTGCCGAACAAGAACATCGACACCGGCATGGGCCTGGAGCGCGTCGCGTTCATCAAGCAGGGCGTCGACAACATGTACGAGATCGACCAGGTGCGCCCGGTCCTCGACAAGGCGGCGGAGGTCTCCGGCCGCCGGTACGGCGCCGTGCACGAGGACGACGTCCGGATGCGCGTCATCGCCGACCACGTCCGCTCGGCGCTCATGCTCATCGCCGACGGTGTCTCGCCGTCGAACGAGGGGCGCGGCTACATCCTCCGTCGCCTCCTCCGCCGCACGGTGCGCGCCATGCGGCTCCTCGGCGTCGAGGGCGCGACGTTCCCGCAGCTCTTCCCGGCGTCGCGCGACGCGATGCAGGACGCCTACCCGGAGGTCGCGTCCGACTACGACCGCATCGCCCGCATCGCCTACGCGGAGGAGGAGACCTTCCTCCGCACGCTGGCGCAGGGCACGACGATCCTCGACGTGGCGGTCGAACGTGCGAAGGCGGACGGCAAGCCCGCGATCGGCGGCGACACCGCGTTCCTGCTGCACGACACGTTCGGCTTCCCGATCGACCTGACGCTCGAGATGGCCGAGGAGGCCGGGGTCGACGTCGACCGTGGCGCCTTCGACACCCTGATGTCCGAGCAGCGTGCCCGTGCGAAGGCGGACGCGAAGAGCAAGAAGACCGCCCTGGCGGACCTCAGCGTCTACAGCGCGTTCCGGGCCAAGGGCGAGACGACGTTCCTCGGGTACGACGCGCTCGAGGCCGAGACCTCCGTCCTGGGCATCATCGTCGACGGCGTCAGCGTGGACCGTGCGGTCGCGGGCGACATCGCCGAGGTCGTCCTCGGCGAGACCTCGCTGTACGCGGAGTCCGGCGGTCAGGACGCCGACCAGGGCTCGATCATCGGCAACGGCTTCGACCTCGAGGTCCTCGACGTCCAGCGCCCGGTGACCGGGCTCTGGAGCCACACCGTGCAGGTCCGCTCGGGCGAGGTCGGTGTCGGCGACGCCGCCACGACCGTGGTCGACGCGGAGTACCGCCGCGGTGCGACCCAGGCCCACTCCGCGACGCACCTCGTGAACGCGGCGCTGCGGGACATCCTCGGCCCGGAGGCGCTGCAGGCCGGCTCGTACAACAAGTCCGGCTACATGCGTCTCGACTTCTCCTGGTCGCAGCCGGTGTCGCTCGAGACGCGCTCCGAGATCGAGGACGTCGTGAACAACGCGATCCGCTCGGACCTCGAGGTCTCGACGCGCGTGCTCCCGCTGGCCGAGGCGAAGGAACTCGGTGCGCAGGCGCTGTTCGGCGAGAAGTACGGCGCCGAGGTCCGCATGGTCGACATCGGCGGCCCGTGGTCGCGCGAGCTCTGCGGTGGCACCCACGTGGCGTCGAGCGCGCAGGTCGGACTCGTCAACCTCGTGGGGGAGTCGAGCGTCGGTTCGACGAACCGCCGCGTCGAGGCCCTCGTCGGACTCGAGGGCTTCCGTGACCTCGCGGTCGAGCGGACGATCGTGTCCCAGCTGTCGAGCGCGCTCAAGGCCCCGCGAGAGGACCTCCCGACGCGCATCCAGTCCCTCATGGACGACCTGAAGACCGCGCAGAAGCGGATCGCCGAGTTCGAGTCGGCGAACCTGCAGCAGCGCGTGCCGGCGATCGCGCGGACGGCGTCGACCGTCGGCGCCACGACCGTCGTGGCGGAGAAAGTCGACGGTGTCCAGTCGGGCGACGACCTCCGGTCCCTCGCGACCGGGGTCCGTGCGCAGCTCGGCGACGGTGCGGCCGTCGTCGTGCTCGGCGCCGTCGTGAACGAGAAGCCGGTGGTCATCGTCGCGACGAACGACGCGGCACGCGCCGCGGGCGTCCAGGCCGGCCCGCTCGCCAAGGAGGCCGCCGGCGTCCTCGGCGGCGGAGGCGGCGGCAAGCCCGACCTCGCCCAGGGCGGCGGCACGGACGCGGCGGCGCTGCCCGCGGCGCTCCGAGCCGTGACCGCCCGCCTGGCTGGCTGAGCGTGGCGATCCGGTCCGGGCGACGGCTCGGCATCGACGTCGGCCGTGCCCGGATCGGGGTCGCCGTGTGCGACCGCGACGGGCTGCTCGCGACGCCGGTCGAGACCGTCCGCCGCGACGACAAGACCGACCTCGGGCGGATCCTCGCGATCGCGGACGAGTACGACGTCCTCGAGGTGGTCGTCGGGCTGCCGCTGTCGATGTCCGGCGGAGACACTCCGTCGACCGAGGACGCGCGGGTGTTCGCCGCCCGGATCGCCGAGCACCGTCCGGTCCGGCTCGTGGACGAGCGGCTGTCGACCGTCACGGCACAGCGCGGCCTGCACCAGGCCGGGCGGAACACGAAGAAGTCCCGCGCCGTGATCGACCAAGCGGCCGCTGTTATCATTCTGCAACACGCGCTCGACCACGAGCGTGCGTCCGGCGCCCCACCAGGGGCCGAGCTCCCCTGACGGACGAGCCCAGCGATGAGCGGGTTCCGACGGACCGCTGCCGATCGCGGTGTCCCAGGTGGAGTCCCCGAACGAGAGACCAGAGGATCCGTTGGCAGACGACCTGGACTGGAACGCGATCATCTCGCCCGCCGGTGACGGCGGGCGGCGACGACCCGGCGACGACGCCGCGTCGGACGACGATCGCCCGCTGTCACGCCGAGAGGCGCGCGCACGAGAGGCCGAACGCGCCGCAGCCGCGGAGCAGCAGCACGCGGACGCCGGCCCCGACGGGCAGCGTGGCGACCAGCAGCGTGGGGGTGCCCAGCCCGTCGACGAGCAGCGCCTGGACGCCGATCCCGTCGACGACCAGTCTCCGCCGGTCACGCGACGTGACCGTGACCGTCCGGTGTCGCCGGCCGACGCACCCGTCGCGACCAGCGCCGACGAGCTGCACCCCGAGGTGACCGCCCTGCTCACCGGTGAGCACGTCGTGCCGCAGGACGAGGTGGCACGAGCCACGGCAGCAGGAGCCGGCGAGGGGCGTGGCGGGGGAGGCCGTGCCTCCAGACCGGGTCGCGAACCGCGACCACCGCGCCGCCGCGGACCGCTCATCGCAGGGATCGTGATCGTGGCGATCGTCCTCGCCGGCGGGGTCGCCGGGTACGGGTTCATCGCGCCGAAGATCCAGCAGGTCGTCGCCGCCGTCACCGGAGCGCAGGAGTCGGACGACTACAGCGGCGACGGGACCGGCAAGGTCACCATCACCATCCGACAGGGTGACATCGGCGAGGACGTCGCGAAGACCCTCCAGCGCAGCGACGTCGTGAAGAGCTCGAAGGTCTTCTACAAGCTCCTGCTGCAGTCGCCCGAGGTGCAGTTCCAGCCCGGCTCGTACACCCTGAAGAAGGAGATGAGCTCGAAGGCGGCCCTCGCGGCGCTGCAGGACCCGTCGAACGCCGTGAAGGCGTCGATCGTCATCCCCGAGGGCACGGCGCTGAAGGACATCGAGGCAGGCATGGTCTCGAAGGCCGGTCTCACCGAGGCCGAGGTCTCGGCCGCCGCGAAGGACGTCTCCGCTTACGGGCTCCCGGCGAACGCGAAGACCCTCGAGGGGTGGCTCTTCCCGGCGACCTACCCGATCAACCCGGGGTGGACCGCGAAGCAGTACTTCCAGTCCATGGTCGACACCATGAAGGAACACCTGGCGTCCGCAGGCGTGGCCGAGGGCGACCAGGAGCGCGTGATCGTCTTCGCGTCGCTCGTGCAGAAGGAGGCCGGCCTCGCGGCGGACTACCCGAAGGTCGCGCGGGTCTTCCAGAACCGGCTCGACATCGACATGCCGCTGCAGTCCGACGCCACCGTCGCGTACGGGACCGGGAACACGCACCGCGTGACCACGACCGACGCCGAGCGGGACGACGCCTCGAACGAGTACAACACCTACGTGCACAAGGGGCTGCCGCCGGCACCGATCTCGAACCCGGGCGACATCGCGATCAAGGCCGTGACGAACATGGCGCAGGGCAAGTGGCTGTACTTCGTGACGGTGAACCTCGAGACCGGCGAGACGGTGTTCTCGGACACCTACGCCGAGCACCAGGTCGCGGTGGCGAAGTTCCAGGCGTGGCTGCGGGCGCACCCCGACTACCAGTAGGCCCGGCGTCGCACACGACCCCGCTGTGGGAGAATTGGCACCATGCTTCGTTGGTTGACTGCTGGTGAGTCCCACGGACCCGAACTGATCGCGATGCTCGAGGGTCTGCCCGCGGGTGTCCCGGTGTCGTTCGAGTCCATTCGTACCGACCTCGCGCGCCGCAAGCTCGGGTACGGCCGGGGCTCCCGCATGAAGTTCGAGCAGGACGAGCTGCACGTGTCCGGCGGTGTGCGGCACGGCTACTCCCTCGGCAGCCCGATCGCGATCCGCATCGGCAACACCGAGTGGCCGAAGTGGGTCGAGGTCATGAGCCCCGAGCCGATCGAGCAGACCGAGATGTCGCGTGGGCGCTCGGCGCCGCTGACCCGCCCGCGACCCGGTCACGCCGACCTCGTCGGGATGCAGAAGTACGGCTTCGACGAGGCCCGCCCGATCCTCGAACGCGCCTCCGCACGCGAGACCGCCGCCCGCGTGGCACTCGGCGCCGTCGCGAAGTCCTTCCTCGCCGAGCTCGGCATGCGATCGGTGGCGCACACGCTCCAGGTCGGGACCGTCCGTGTCCCGGACGGCACGGCCCTGCCGCTCCCCGACGACGTCGACCGTCTCGACGATGACCAGCTGCGCTGCTTCGACGCGGAGACCTCGGCGCGGATGGTCACCGAGGTCGAAGCCGCGAAGAAGGACGGCGACACCCTCGGCGGCGTCGTCGAGGTCCTCTTCTACGGCGTGCCGCCTGGGCTCGGGTCGCACGTGCAGTGGGACCGACGACTCGACGCCCGTCTCGCCGCAGCGATCATGGGCATCCAGGCGATCAAGGGGGTCGAGGTCGGCGACGGCTTCGCGACCGCCGGTCGCCGCGGCTCCGAGGCCCACGACGAGCTCTACCGCGAGGACGGCGAGATCGTCCGGACCACCGACCGTGCCGGCGGCACCGAGGGCGGCATGTCCACGGGGACCGTGCTGCGGGTCCGCGCCGGCATGAAGCCGATCGCGACCGTGCCGCACGCGCTGCACACCATCGACGTCACGACGGGGGAGGACGCCTCCGCGCACCACCAGCGTTCCGACGTCTGCGCCGTCCCCGCTTCGGGCGTCGTCGCCGAGGCGATGGTCGCGCTCGTCCTCGCCGACGCGGTCCTCGAGAAGTTCGGCGGCGACAGCGTGGCGGAGACGAAGCGGAACCTCGACGCGTACCTCGCGTCGATCCCCGAGACGCTCCGTTCCCGTCGTACCGAGTCGGCGGACACCACACCCGTCCTGTGAGCGGCGGACCGCGAGCCGGCGCGACACGCTCGGGTCGGCTCTCGGCGCCGGTGGTCGTCATCGGCCCGATGGGCGCGGGCAAGTCGACCGTGGGCAAGCGCGTCGCGAAGGCCCTCGACGTGCCGTTCACCGACACCGACCGGGTGATCGTCCGCGACCACGGCCCGATCCCGACGATCTTCGAGACGCGCGGCGAGCCTGCGTTCCGTGAGCTCGAGGCCGCCGCCGTCCGCGACGCCGTCACCAGCGGTGGGGTGGTCGCCGTCGGGGGCGGGGCCGTGACGCACGCGGCCACCCGCGAGGCGCTCGCAGGGGCACGGATCGTGCTCCTCACGGTGTCGCCCGAGGCGGTGGCCGACCGGATCGCCGGGAGCGACCGTCCGCTGCTCGCCCAGGGCGGGATCGACGCGTGGCAGACCATCATGGACGAGCGTGCCGCGACCTACGCCGAACTCGCTCACGTCGTCCTCGACACCTCGCGCCGGCCGATGTCCCACGTCGTGGCGGACGTCGTCGCCTGGGTCCGCGATCACGAACAGCAGGCGGGTGCGACCGCACCAGGCGCGCCCGGCGCAGCAGCACCGCACACGAACGAACCAGGAGCGACCCCGTGACCGAAGCCGTCCTGCCCGAGGGCACCACCGAGATCCGCGTCGGCGGCGATGACGGCTACGTCGTCGCGGTCGGCAACGGGCTGCTCGCCTCCGTGCCCGCGCTGCTCGGCTCCAGGGTCGCGAAGGTCCTCATCGTGCACGCGCCGACGCTCGGCGCACGCGCGAACGACCTCCGCGCGCTGCTCGTCGACGCCGGGATCGAGGCACTCATCGCCGAGGTCCCCGACGCCGAGGGCGCGAAGCGCGTCGAGGTCGCGGCGTTCTGCTGGCAGATCATGGGGCAGTCGGACTTCACGCGCACCGACGCCGTGATCGGGCTCGGCGGGGGAGCCGTCACCGACCTCGCCGGCTTCGTCGCCGCGACCTGGCTGCGCGGCGTGCCGTACATCGCGATCCCGACGAGCGTGCTCGGCATGGTCGACGCGAGTGTGGGTGGCAAGACGGGGATCAACACCAACGAGGGCAAGAACCTCGTCGGCGCGTTCTTCGCACCGCGTGCGGTCGTCGCCGACCTCGACCTCGTCCGCTCCCTCCCGCGCAACGAGATCCTCACCGGGTTCGCCGAGATCGTGAAGGCCGGGTTCATCGCCGTCCCGGAGATCCTCGACGTGATCGAGGCCGACGTCGCGCGCGTGACAGACCCGACCACGCCGGAGTTCCGCCGTGTCGTCGAGCTGGCGATCGAGCTCAAGGCGCAGGTGGTCTCGGACGACTTCACCGAGCAGGGTCGGCGGGAGATCCTCAACTACGGGCACACGCTCGGCCACGCCATCGAGCACGCCGAGCGGTACCAGTGGCGGCACGGCGCAGCGGTGGCGGTCGGCATGGTCTTCGCCGCCGAGCTCGCGCGGCTCACCGGGCACCTCGACGACGCGACGGTCGATCGGCACCGCTCGATCCTGGAGTCGCTCGAACTGCCCACCTCGTACGGCATCGGACGCTGGGAGGGCCTGCTCGCGACGATGCGCCGCGACAAGAAGGCGCGCGCGGGCATGCTGCGCTTCATCATCCTCGACGGGGTCGGCAAGCCGACGACGCTCGAGGGGCCGGAGGACCACCTGCTCTTCACTGCGTACCAGGAGGTCGGCGTCTAGCCGGACGGCGAGTGCGTGGGCGGACTCAGCGCAGGACGCGCCGGGTCCGCCGCCACCACCACTTCACCCGCATCGACACGGTGAGGACATTGGTGCGACGCCACTCCAGGTACTCCGGCACCGTGGCGCCGTTCTCGTACGCCCAGTACTCGTCGTCGTCACGATCGGGGTCCATCGCATCGGGCAGTGGCTTCAGGATGGGCATCAGCGATCCTCCGCGGGGTCGTCGGTCCGGTCAGGAGAGCCGTCGTCCCGAACAGGCGTGCGAGCCACCCGGCGCAGCGCTCGCGTCGCGAGTTC